>CAIRWM010000039.1 GCA_903882285.1 uncultured cyanobacterium | reverse complement strand
GTGAACGGGGCGTGGCGCAGCTTGGTAGCGCGGGTGCTTTGGGAGCACTAGGTCGCAGGTTCAAATCCTGTCGCCCCGATTGAGTTTTCAGGCATCGCCTGAACCCTATGTGAGCAAACAGGTGAGCAAATCACCGGTCTGCTCACTTTTTTGTGAGCGCGCTCCCCGCGGGGGGCTTGGCCGGGGGCATAACCCTGGGCCCGCGCCCAGCCAGTTCGCCGGCCCGGCGCCGCCTTGAGGGGCGCATTTGCTCACACAGGTGAGCAGGGACCTAACGGCTCTGTCTCATCACCTGCGACTCGCGTACGGACGATGAGACTCTCCAGGTGATCGCTTCATCGCCCTCCAGTGACGGAGGCGAAGAGCATCGCCAGAGGCTGAACATGAAAAACCTCTGATCTGCCCTTGCCGAATCCACGACAACTGTCGTGAGGCTCAGGTGATCAGAGGTTGAACTCTGAGGGATCCGCTCTACAAATCCAATCCCCACACCTTTATTGCCTGATGTTTCGACGGCTCCAGCCGGTGATCGTCGCCTCAACGTTCTCCAGATGCCACTGGAGTGGGCCCTTCCCCTCGGTGCATCCCCAGCGGCGGAAGTGCTTTCCCGGCTGAAGCACGCCCCGGAGCCGCAGTTGACGCAGGGTCTCGCGGCTGACGCCCAGCCAGTCGCATACCTCGGCCGTGGTGATCCAGGCCCGTTGGCGGCTGGCACCGGGAGTGCTGCTCATCCTTCCCCCTCCAGCAATGTCACCACCGCTGGATCCCAAAGGATCTGCTGCCGGCGCTCGCCGCGGCTGCAGAGCGGCATGGCGATGCCCCAGTCGCGGCCGGCTTCGGTGAGCTGCCAGTTGTCCTCGTCGTTGCGCACCTGCATGCCACTGGCCGCCAGCCGCTGGTTGGTGCCGCGGAGGCTGCGATCGAGGTGGTCCGCCACCTGCTCGGCCGTGAGCCAGGCGATGGCTGGGCGCTGTACTGGAACGGGCTGCGGTTGGGGTCGCGGGGCACGCTGCAGCTGCTCACCTGGCTCGGGGTTGGCATCGCGCTGGAGGCAACAGGCCCCCTGCAGCGCCTCTTCGGTGGCGGCACCTTTGGTTTGGATGCGCTCCAGAGCGCTGAGCAGGGCCTGGGCGTGCGACACGCCCGTGAGCTCGATGATCTCGTCGGCCTCTCGCAGCACCGTTGATGCGGTTTCCCGGCGCAATGCATGGATGGTGCTCGCCCCCGGGGCTGCGTGGATGTGACTGCGCTGGATCGCAGGCAGCAAGTTGTGGGTCAGCCAGCGCCGCATCCGCCGGGCAGTCGGGCTCTCGCTCTTCAGCAGAAGGCGGAACAGGCCGTCCTCGCTGATCAGGGCCAGGGTGCATCCCTCGCTGCCGGGGCCCTCCTGGGAGTGGAGGCAGTGCTCCTCCTCCCGCAGGCTGGCGACGGCTCTCGCGATCGGGTGCTGGCCCAGGGCGATGGCCACATCCGCCGCAGCGAACCAGGCCTCGCCGTGCTCATCGGTGCTCACCCGGATGCGGTGCCCCTCGAACGGATAGGGCACCAGAGCGGTCGTGCTGCTCATGGCTGAAAACGTGTGGGAACGGAGGGGATCTGGGCTGTGGTGATCGGACCGCGCGGCGGCAGCACCAGGGGCAGGGCTACGGGTTGCACCGGCGCCGAGACCGGGCCCGCGAGGATCAGCAGGAGCGTGCCCAGCTGCAGCGCCAGCACCAGCAAGAGCAGCCACAACAGCTGCTGCAAGGTGCTGACCCGCACCGTGGTGGTGATCGGCCTGCGCGTGCGGCAGAAGGCCGGCAATTGGGGAGAAGGGCGACGGTTGACGCCGCGAGGACGGAGGTTGTCCATCAGAACGGCACCTCCTCGTCGCTGGCGAACTCGTCGTATCCGCCATCGGCCAGCGCCGCCTCCGCCTGGCTGTAGCCCTCCTGCTC
>CAIRWM010000038.1 GCA_903882285.1 uncultured cyanobacterium | reverse complement strand
GCAGGGCGAGTAGCGGCTGCAGGCGCGGCATCAGGTAGACGGTGCGGGCCTCGGGGCCGGCGGCCAGCAGGGAGTCCATCAGGGCGCGCAGCGCCTCGGCCTGGGCGTCGCCGTCGGCCCGGATGCCGGCGGCGTCGGCCCTGGCCGTCGCCAGGGCTTCCTCGTAGGCCGCCTCGGCAGGGGCCACCACGTCGGCCTGCAACTGCAGGGCGACGCTCTGAATGCGCGCCTGCTGCAGCGGCAGCTCCGCCTCGACGCGGGAGAGTTCCCCAGCTGTCTCGGCCTCCGCCTCTGCCACCATCGCGTCCTGGCGCGTGCCGGCCTCCTGGATGCGGCGATGGGCTTCGGCCCGGGCGATCGCCTCATCGCGCCGCAGCTGCACCAGGCGCGTGGTCTTTTCCCGCTCCACCGCCTCGATGCGCGCCTCGGCGCGGGCCTCCGCCTCGGCGATGCGCGCCTGGCGCAGCAGGGTCACCTGCTGCGGACGCCCCAGGGCATCGAGGTACTTGACGTCGTCGTGGATCGCTGTGAGCTGCAGGCTGTCGAGTTCGAGGCCCAGCCGGCTGAAGTCGTCGTTCGCCTCCTCCATCAGGGCGCGGGCGAAGGCTTCGGTGTCGGCGTTCACCTGTTCGGGGGTGAGGGTGGCGAGCACCCCGCGCAGGTTGCTCTCCAGGGTCACCCGGGCCAGCTCGCTCACCTCCTTGGCGCTGCGGTCGAGCAGGCGCTCGACGGCGGCATGGACCACCGGCTCATGGCTGGCGATCTTGACGTTCGCCACCGCCGCGATGCTGATCCGGATGCCGGTGGCGGTGAGGGCCTTGGAGACGGTGATCGGAATGTTGAGGTTGCTGAGGTCGAGGGAGCGCATCTCCTCGAACAGGGGCACCAGCAGGGTGCTGCCGCCCTTGAGCAGGCGGTAGCCGCGGGCGCCGGGCAGGCCGTAGATCACCAGCGCCTGGTTGGGCTGGCACACCGCCAGCAGGCTGTGCAGCCCGCCACGCAGGACGAGCAGGCCACTGCCGGCGAGCAGCAGCAGGGTGAAGAGGACGGTCATGGCTGGGGGGTGCGTTGGGGGTTGAGGGCTTGGAGCACATCGATGCCGAGGGTGTCGCGCACCTGTTCAAGGAAGGTGCGCATGACGGCCGGATGGAGGGAGGCCAGGTTCGCCAGCTCGGCGGGGTTGCCGGTTTCCAGGGCGGTGATCCGGCCCAGCTGCATCTGGCCGGCCAGGCCGGCGGCCTCCTGCAGCACCATCTCCAGCTGCTGCAGCACGAAGATCGAACCGGCCTGATCGCCGGCCTCGCGCCAGAGCGCCGCCAGCTGGTCGTTGATCGCCGCGCTGGCCCGCGCGTCCTCGAGGGTGGGGGCCGCGGCGCCGCGGCGCCGCCATTCCTCCGCCTGCTCGCGCGCCCGGGCGGGCAGCACCACATCGGCCTCCAGGCGCTGGCGCTCCAGGTCGGCCCGCAGCGCTTGCAGGGCCTTCTCGGCGCGGGCGCGGGACTCCGCTGCTACCGCCTCCACCCGCTCCTCGGCGGTGCGGATCTGTTCGTCGAGCTGGGCGCGGATGGTGCGCAGTTCGTTGCCGCGCTCCTCCACCACGGTGCGGGCGGTGGTCGAGGCCACCTGGGAGCGTTCCTCCGCCTGGGCCTCGCGCTGTTCGGCGTCGCCGAACCCCTCAGCCTCCGCCATGGCCGCATCGCGCAGCACCTCCGCCAGCCGGGCGCGACCGAGGGAATCGAGGTAATCGACCGTGTCGCTCAGCCGCTGGATCTTGAAGGTGTCCACCTGCAGGCCGAGCTTGATCATGTCCGGCCGGGTCACCTCCAGGACGCGGTCGGCGAAGCGCAGCCGGTCCTGGTTCACCTGCTCGGGCGTCATCCCCGCCACCATCACCCGCAGATGGCCTTCGAGGCTGCGGGCGGCCACCTCCTGCACCGCGGCGGGCTCATGGCCGAGGAAGCGCTCGATCGCATTGCCGACGCAGGCCGGATCGGTGCTGATCTTCACTGTGGCGATCGCCTCCACATCGATCGGCGTGCCGCCTTGGGCATAGGCCTTGGTCACCCGGATCGGCACAGCTCGGGTGCGCACATCCATCCAGCGCCGGTGCTCCAGCCAGGGCACCATCAGCGCCCGGCCGCCGTGCACCACCCGGTAGCCGATGCGCTGGCCGTCGCGGCGGCGACGGCCCCGGCCGGCGATCACCAGGATCTGATCGGGGCGGCAGTTGGGGGCGACGTGGCGGTGGGCACCGAGCAGCAGCCCCAGGCCGAGAGCCGCCAGGAGCGGCCCCTCCAGGCCAGTCAGGCCAGCCAGGCCAGCCAGCCCAGGCTGCCCGAAGGGCGGACCCGGGGGCGGGCCCGGGGGCGGTTCGCTGCGCACCGCTGCCAGGGTCGTGGATGGGGGGAGAGTGGGAAACGTCATGGCGAGGGCCAGGGGTAGGTCGCCTCCAGGCGTGTGACCCAGAGGTGGTCGTCCTGGTGATGCAGCACCAGCACCCGATCCCCCCGCAACAGGGGGCGCTCATCGCTGCCGTAGGCGCGGGCGTCGATCCAGCACTCCCGTACCCGCAGACGCACCAGCCCGCGCTGGTCCCGGTGGCAGCCCAGCAGCACTTCGCCGGTCAGGCCGACCAGGTCCTGCTGGCGCACGAGGCTGTCCGCCGGCTGAAGCCGTAGCCACTGGCGCAGCAGCAGTCGCAGAGGACGGAGCAGGGAGTCCAGGGTGGAGGGGGAAGGGAGGGGCCGGAACCCCAGGACGCTCCTCCTGTGGTTGCAGGCGCGGCGCCGTGATTCAGGCGCGGGCCTCGCGATGGGACAACGGGTCCGGCCGCCGATCCGCCCGCTCCAGGGGCCAACGCCCATCCACCCGTTCCTTCGCGGTTCGAGAGCGGATCGAGGATTGCGCCCCTGGAGGATTGCCCCCCTGAACAGTGGTGCCCGATGAAGCTCCCCTGGCCGCCTCGCCTCGCGGCTTTTTCGATCGGTCTCCGGTTGGCTGCGCTCCCTGCCCTGGCCGCGCCGCGGGCTGCAGCTTCCCGACCAGCGCCCGGTGGAGCAGGTGAGCTGACAGCAGGCAATCGAATTCTGCCGCCGCTGAGCCGCGATCACGGGGGATGCCCCACTGCTGCTGGATGGAGATGAGGCTGCTGGATGGAGATGAGGCGCCAACAGAGTGCTCAGGGCTTCCCCCTATTGGTTCCACCTTGTGGGCCCGGTTGCCGAACAAGCCCAATCGCGGCGTCTTGCTGCTGATCGGCCTGCCGCGTTCCGCCTCGATCCTGATCAGCCCAACCACTCCTGCGGCACCTGATCCAACGCCCTGAACTCCGGGTCTTTGTGCACCAATACCGCCCCTTCCCGCTGGGCGGCGGCGGCGATCCAGGCATCGGCCACCGAGAGGCGATGGTTGGCCTTGATGGCGGCGGCCTGCTCCAGGAGGGCATCGCTGCAGGGCACCCAGGTGATCGGCAACGACTGCAGCTGGGCATCAGCAAGGCGAGCGTGGCGTTCGCTTTCGTCTTTCCAGACGCGGTAGAGGATTTCCATGCGGCTCATGAAGCAGACCAGGCAGCGGCTTTCACCGTCTTGGGCCGATTGAAGCAACAGGGCCACCCGTTCGGCGCCGTCCTCGTCGTCCCGCAGGGCGAGGAGAGCGGAGGTATCGAGCAGCCAACGGCTGCTCATCCGTCCTCCTTGCGCCGGTCGAGCTGGCGTTCGTTCAGCAGCCGGGCGGTGCCGCCACCGGTGCCAGAACCACGAAAGGCGCGGATGGGGTCGAGGTCCACCGGCACCACCCGGATGGCGCCATCGCCGTCGATGATCCACTCCAGGCGGGTGGAGGGCCCAAGGCCGAAGCGCTCGCGGATCGGGGCGGGCACCACGGTCTGACCGCGCGCGGTGATGGTGCTGCGCATGGCATGAATTACTGGCGAAACCTCATTGTAATTCGCCTGCGCCTCCAGCGCCTCAGTCCTCCCCCTGATCCAGCCGATCCAGCCAGGCCAGCACCGCCGTGGCTGTGCTGATTGCCTGCTGGCTGTCGCTCGGCTCGGATAGATCCATCGGCGGCGTGTCCTGCAGGGGATAGCGGCTAGAGGCGGATCGCCTGAGCGCGGATTGCCCGCCAGCACGTCTTCACTCACCAGAGTTTCACTGAGTTGATCGGCGGTCCGTTCAGCCTCGTCTTGGTAGGCGGGCACGGCGACGTTGAGGCACTCGCCATCATGTCGACACCAGGCACCTCAAAATTCCAACTGCTCCAGCCAGGTCTGCAGATCCTCGGCGCCGCGGAAATCAAGCAGGGCCAGGGCCAGCTCTTCTAGTTGCGGCAGGTTGAGGGCTTCGATGCGGGAGCTGGTAGGGGCGTCAAGGGACCCGCAACGGCGTTCCAGCAGCCGCGAGGCAAGAGCGCTGGCCTCGCGGCGGCGGCCTTCCTCGTGGCCCAGCTCCCTGCCCTCCTGCCTGCCTTCCGCAAGGATGTCCTGGAAGGCACGGG
>CAIRWM010000037.1 GCA_903882285.1 uncultured cyanobacterium | reverse complement strand
GACATGAGTGACAACTCGATGTCTGTGCATTCGCGCAAAGCGGAGCCCTGGAAGGTAACGCTGGTCGATACCGGTGAATCCACCCTCACCGGCGGCCGCCTCGCCCGGGTGCGCCAGTACCTCGATGAGGACGAACCCTTCTGCTTCACCTACGGTGACGGAGTCGCCGATGTCAATATTGGGGAGCTGCTCGCCTACCACGCACGAGAGGGCCGCAAGGCTACCCTCACCGCCGTGCAGCCGCCGGGGCGTTTCGGCACGCTGGCGTTTGAGCGGGGCCGCGTGATTCGCTTCGAAGAGAAGCCCCAGGGCGACGGCTACTGGATCAATGGCGGCTTCTTCGTGCTCGATCCCTCCGTGATCGACCTGGTGGACGGCGACCGCTGCACCTGGGAGCAGGAGCCATTGCAGACGCTGGCTGAAGTGGGCCAGCTCTCGGCCTACCATCACGAAGGCTTCTGGCAGCCGATGGACACCCTGCGGGACAAAAACTTGCTCGAGGATCTGTGGCAGGCCGGCCAGGCGCCCTGGAAGGTGTGGGTTTGAACGCGATGGCCCTGCCGCGATTCCACAAGCCGGATGCTGCCTTCTGGTGCGGGCGCCGGGTTTTCCTCACCGGCCACACCGGCTTCAAGGGAAGTTGGCTGGCGCTGTGGCTGCTGGAGCTGGGGGCGGAGGTCACCGGCCTGGCCCTGCCGCCGGAGCCGGGCCCCAGCCTGTTCGAGGCCCTGGGGCTGGCTGGGCGGCTGCAGCACCGCATCGGCGACATCCGCGATCCGGCGGTGCTTTCGCAGGCCGTGGCGGCCTGTGAGCCGGAGGTGGTGCTGCATCTTGCCGCCCAGCCGCTGGTGCGGCGCAGCTACGCCGAGCCGGTTTCCACCTGGGAGACCAACGTGATGGGCACGATCCACCTCCTGGAGGCCCTGCGCCCGCTGCCCGAGCCCTGCACGGCGGTGCTGATCACCACCGACAAGGTGTATCGCAATAATGAATGGTTCTACGGCTACAGGGAGAACGATCCGCTCGGCGGCCACGATCCCTACAGCAGCAGCAAGGCGGCGGCGGAGCTGGCGATTGCCTCCTGGCGCAGCAGCTTCTGCGGCAGCCAGCCCCACCAGACGCCGCAGCTGCGCGTCGCCAGTGCCCGTGCCGGTAACGTGATCGGAGGTGGTGACTGGGCGGCGGACCGGATCGTGCCGGATGCGATGCGGGCCCTGGCGGAGGGGCAGCCGATCGGCGTGCGCAATCCACTGGCGACTCGACCCTGGCAGCATGTACTGGAGCCTCTGGGCGGCTACCTGCGGCTCGCCGAGCAGCTGGCCGGCGCCGCGGATCCTGCTTTCCTCGCCACCGCCTTCAATTTCGGCCCCCAACTGGAGGCCAACCGCAGTGTGCGTGAGCTGGTGGAGGAATCCCTGCGTCACTGGCCGGGCCGCTGGGAAGATCAGAGCGATCCCAGCAGCCCGCACGAGGCAAACCTGCTCAACCTCGTGATCGACAGGGCCCACCACCAGCTTGGCTGGGCTCCGCGCTGGCCCTTCGCCACCACCATCGAGCGCACCGTGCGCTGGTACCGGCAAGTGCACGAAGCTGGGGCCGGTGCCCTCGCCTGCTGCCAGGACGACCTGACCCACTACCTGAACTCCTTTCCCTCGTGACCTCTCTCTCCGAACTCAAGGCCCAGATCCTCAGCCTCACCCGTGAGTACTCGCGCCAGGCCCATGCCTCCTTCCGGCCGGCCGACGATCCGCTGCGCAGGCCATGGGCCGAGGGCACGCCGATCCCCTATGCCGGCCGTGTG
>CAIRWM010000036.1 GCA_903882285.1 uncultured cyanobacterium | reverse complement strand
GGGAAGCGCACGACCCGGCCGCCCGTGCCCCCATCCACCGCCACGATCTCCAGGGACAGCGGCGGTTGATCGCCAGCCGCCACCTGAAGCACCTCGCCGGGCCGCAGCCGTTTGGCGGGCCGGGCCAGGCAGAGCCAATCATTGCCCTGGCGTCGCTCCAGCACCAGCAACTCCACAGCCCCGCCACTGGCGCGACGGGCCGCCAGGCGCGCCTTGAGCACTCGGGTGTCGTTGACCACCAGCAGATCCCCAGCCCGCAGCTGCTGCGGCAGGTCCGCCACCCTCAGGTGGCGGCAGGCCTGCGGCCCGGGGTCGACCGCCAGCAGCCGGGCCGCGTGACGGGGCTCCACCGGCCGTTGGGCAATGAAGCTCTCGGGCAGGTCGTAGTCGTAGCTGGAGAGGCGCTGGTCCAGCTCGGCTGGGAGCGTCATGGCCCGGCGCTCAGAGGGCGAGGCTGTCGGGGTTGGTCTCGATCAGCTCGGCCAGATCCTTGAGGAAGGCGGCGGCGTGGGTGCCGTAGATGACACGGTGGTCACAGGTGAGGTTGACCTGCATCTGGCGTTTCACCGAAATCGAGCCGTCCTTGCCGGCCGCCACGGTGGGCCGCGAGGCCGCCACCGCCAGGATGGCGCCGGTGCCCGGCGGCAGGATCGCGTCGAAGCGATCCACGCCGAACATACCGAGGTTGGAGAGGGTGAAGGTGCCGGTGCTGTATTCCTCCGGCTTGAGCTGCTTGCTGCGGGAGCGCTTCACCAGGTCGGCCCAGCTGCGCGAGAGGCTGTAGAGGTCGGTGCGGTCGGCGTGAGCCAGCACCGGGGTGATCAGGCCGCCGTCCTCCATCGCCACGGCGACGGCCACGTTGATGGCCTCGGGATAGGCCATGGCATCGCCCTTGGTAGCGGCATTCATCTGGGGGTGCCGGGCCAGGGCGACGCCTACGGCCTTGGCCAGCAGGGCCGTCATCGTGACGCCCTTGTCCTTCACCTGCTTGTAAAAGGCATCGAGCCGATCAGTGGTGATGGTGTAGCCCACGCGGAAGCAGGGCACCGTCAGGCTGGCGTTCATATTGCGAACAACAGCCTGCTGCAGGGTGTTGAACGGCACCGTCTCGCCGGGGGCACCGAAGCTCTGGCCGATGGCAGCCGGAGCTGCCGGCGCGCCGGCCTGGCCGGCAGAAGCGGCAACCACGGCAGGACCCTGACCCTCGGCCACCCGGGGCAGGCTGACGGGCTGACCGGCGGCGCGCTCCACGTCCTCGGCCTGGATGCGGCCGTTGGGACCGCTGCCGCGCACCCCGCCTAGGGCGACCCCCAGCTGGGCGGCTAGCTTGCGGGCCCGCGGACTGGCGACGATGCGTCCATCGGCCGCGACCGCGGCCACCGGGGCGGCCACTACAGGAGCCGGGGCCGGCACGGGGGCAGGGGCGGCCGGTGGCGGGGCGGCCGGAGCAGCCGCCGGCGTAGGCGCGGGGGCAGCGGGGGCTTGGGCCGCCGCTGCCGCGATCTCGGCTTCGCTCTCGACGATCAGACCGATGGTTTCACCCACCGGAGCCGTGCCACCGGCCGGCATCAGCACGGCGGCAAGGAAGCCCTCGTTGAACGACTCCACGTCCATGTCGGCCTTGTCCGACTCGACCACGAGCACGGACTCGCCCCGCTCCACCCGGTCGCCCGGCTTCTTGAGCCACTCCACGATCTTGCCCTCCGTCATGGTGGAGCTGAGGGCGGGCATAAAGATTTCGTGGGTGGCCAACGTCGGGGTGCCGCTTGTTGCCGGGGATTTTACGTGGCTCCCGGGGACGTCCCGGCGGGGTGCCTCAGGAGACCCCTTCCAGCGCCTCGATCACGCCGTCGCGCACCAGCACGGCCGCCTGCAGCTTTTCCACCAGGTTGTCGCCCACCTGCACATCGGTGAAGCTCTCGATCTGCCCCTGCTCGACGATCGACTCCATCTCCAGCTCCCGCACCTGGCGCTGCTGGTCGAGCACCTGGCGCTTCTGCTCCTCCAGTTCGGCGCGCTTGGCCGCCACCTGCTGCTGCACCGAAGCCACCTGATCCTGCACGCGGGGGTCGAGGGGATTGGCGCTCTGGCGGCGGATCTGATCGATCACCTGCTGCCCCTCCTGCTCCAGGGCGGCCAGCTGGGCGTCGGAGTTGCTGAGGGCATTGCTGAGCTCACGCTCGGCCTCCTCCTTCCAGCGGGGGGTGACGACGGCCCGCACCGTGACCGTGCGCTTGATCCTGAGGCTGCTGCCGTCCGCCATGGGGGAAAAGAGAGTCGCTTCAGGCTGTCAGGCGTGCGGGCCAGGGTCAACCGGCGGAGTGCCGACCCTGGTCAGGAGCCTCGTCTGGCCCCTGGCCGCCGTCAGGCCTGGCCGTAGATCGAGGCGATGGCGGCGGCGTCCCGGGCGGTGATGCGGTCGCGGCGCTGCTTCAGGGTCTGGGTGAGCAGGCCGTTGTCGATGCTGAACGGCTCCACCAGGGCCACCCCCCCGAGGCGTTCATCGGGCCGGGAGCCTGGGCGGGCCGCCAGGAGGCGGTTGCACTCGCGGGTCAGGGCCCGCAGCAGGGCGGGATCGGCCCCGGGCATCGGGCCAGCGCCGGCCCCAGGCACGGCAAGACCTGCCGCGGCCGCAAAGGCCTGCAGCGGCTCGGGGCGGGGCACCAGCAGGGCGCCGAGTGCCTTGCAATCCTGCCCGACCAGCATCACCTGCTCCAGCAGGGGACTGGCGGCCAGGGCCTCCTCCAGCGGACCCGGCTCGATGTTCTCGCCGCTGCTGAGCACGATCGTGTCCTTGGCCCGGCCGGTGAGCACCAGGGAGCCATCGGGCAGCAGGCGTCCCAGATCGCCGGTGTCGAACCAGCCCTGGCCATCGAGCACCTTCGCCGTGGCCTCCGGCTTGCGGTAGTAGCCAGCCATCACCTGCGGTCCCCGCGCCAGCACCAGGCCCCGCTCGCCGATCGCCACGGGGGTGCGGTTCTCGGGGTCGACGATCCGCAGCGCCGTGCCAGGCAGCGGCTGGCCGGCGCCACCGCGCCGGTTGTTCCAGGGGCGCCGGCAGGTGAGAACCGGGCTGGTTTCGGTGAGGCCATAGCCCACCAGCAGCTCGATGCCGATCGCCTCGAAGAAGGCATCGACGTGGATCGCCAGGGCTCCGCCACCGCTGATCGCCGTGCGCAGCCGCCCGCCGGCGAGCTGCTGCCGCACCTTGGGCCAGAACAGGCCGACGGCGAGGCGATGCAGGGGCCAGCGCAGCAGGGCCTCGCTCCGGGCCAGCAGGCGCCGTACCGGCGGCACCGGATCCAGGGTGAGATCCAGGGCTGTGCGGCGGCTCAGGGCGTGGGCCTCGCTGTTGGCCAGGGCCAGCTTCAGCAGCCGCTGACGCGAGGCAGGCATCGCTGCCAGCGCATCCTCGAAGCCCGAGAGCAGCGCTTCCCAGAGCCGGGGCACACTGATCATGTAGTGCGGACGCACCCGCTCCAGGTCACCCCGCAGCTGCTTCAGCGTCGTGTAGGTCTGACGGCAGCCGCAGGCCAGAAGGAAGTACTCGGCCGTGCGCTCGTAGGCGTGCCAGATGGGCAGCACGCTCAGCACCCGGTCACCGGGCTGGGGCGCCACCGCAACGCCGAGGTGCCGCAGCTGGTGCAGCAGGTTGGCGTGGCTGAGCGGTACCCCCTTCGGCTGACCGGTGGTCCCCGAGGTGTAGAGCAGCGTGGCCAGACGGTTGTCGCCGCCCTCCGAGGCCGGCGGCAGTGGGCCACGGGCCCCGCGCTCCAGCAGGGTCTCCCAGGCCAGGCAGGGCACCAAGCCGCAGGCGCCGGACTCCTCCACCGCGGCAGCCTGCTGCGGCGTTCCCTCCAGCAGCACCACAAAACAGAGCCGGGCGAGGCAGGCCTTCGGCAGGGCCAGCTTCTCGAGCAGGGCCGCTGATTCCACCACCAGCCCAACGGCGCCGGAATCCTCGAGGATGTAGAGGAGCTCCTCCGGCGGGGCGGCGCTGCCCCGCACCGCATCGGCCGCCCCGGCCCGCATCAGGCCCTGATCGGCCACCAGCCAGCGCGGGCCGTTTTCGGCGAACAGGGCCACCACCTCACCCGGCCTTACCCCCAGGGCCGCGAAAGCGGAGGCCGCCTGCTCGATGCGGCGGCGCAACAGGCGGAAACTCAGCTGCTCCGGCGGCCGGGCGTGGGGGGCCTCAAGAGCGACGGCATCGCCGTACAGCCGCTCCAGCTCGGGCCACAGCTCCTCGAGACCGGACAGCTGGCGCCAGTCATGGCGTCGGGCCAGGGCCTCGCCATCCTCACGGCTGCCGCTCCAGGTGATCTCCGCACAGGGCTGCATGGCCAGCACATCGGGTTCTCTGGCCAATGGTTACCACCCTTCGAGCCGCTCTGCCTGACGCGGCGGACGGAGGTCCAGACCGAAACGGCACGCGAAGGCCGCGATCAGACGCGGTTGCACAGCAGCGATATCGAGATCGGGACGCCAGTCGCTCAGGCGGGCCACCGGCCGATCGGCGATCCCACAGGGCACAATCGCCCCGAAGCCATCCAGCGGGCAGGTCACGTTGAGGGCCAGGCCGTGCTGACTGATCCAGCGCCGGGCGCCCACGCCGATCGCCGCCAGCTTGCGCCCCTCCAGCCAAACACCGGTGCGTCCGGGGCAGCGCTCGCCCGCCAGACCGAGCTCCGCCAGCAGATCGAGCACCACCGCCTCGAGCTCGCGCAGATAGAGGTGCAGGTCGGCGCCATGGCGCTGCAGGTCGAGCACTGGATAGAGCACCAGCTGCCCCGGCAGATGATGGGTCACCTCACCGCCACGATCGATGCGATGCAGCGGCAGGGGCGGAGCGGCGGGATCGAAGCCCAGATGGGCCTCACTGGCGCCGCGGCCGAGGGTGTAGCAGGGCTCGTGCTGGAGCACCAGCAGGGCTTCGGCCGCCTGGGGATCCGCCAGCAGCCGCCGCTGCAGCTGACGCTGCCAATCCCAGCCCCGGACAAACGGCACCGGCGCCGGGGCTTCAAAAAGAATTGCGGTGGTCTGGAAGTCCATCGAAGCCCGTTCCTAGCGTGGGTTGACCCGGAGAGAGGGCTCAGCGCCCCATCCCCGGCGGTCGACCTCCGTCCTGCGCCTACGTCCGCAACTCTGATGAAACTGCTCATCCACGGCCGCAACCTCGACATCACCCCAGCCATCCGCGACTACACCGAGAGCAAGATCACGCGGGCTATCAACCACTTCGAGGACCTGGTCAAGGAAGCGGATGTGCACCTCTCGGTGGCCCGCAATCCCCGCGTTCCGCAGCAGATCGTCGAGGTGACGATGTTCGCCAACGGCACCGTGATCCGGGCCCAGGAGCGCAGTGAAAACCTCTACGCCAGCATCGACATGGTGGCCAGCAAGCTCAGCCGCCAGCTGAACCGCTACAAGGATCGCGTGCATGAGCGCACCCATGGACCGGTGCACCGCTCCGCCCGCGACGAGGAGGCCGGCGCCGCCAGCCTGCCGCCGCCGGGTGCCCCGATCACCGAGGGCAAGGAGGCCAGCGTTCCCCACCGGGGCGTGCGCCGCAAGTACTTCGCCATGCCGGCGATGGATCTGGAGGAGGCGCTGCACCAGCTGGAGATGATCGACCACGACTTCTACGTCTTCCGCGACGCCGGCACCGACCAGATTCAGGTGGTGTATCGCCGCAACCACGGCGGCTTCGGCGTGATCCAGCCCAAGGAGGGCTGAACCCCAGTGCGCCGTGAACTGCCCGACCTGGCCCCGCTGATCGACCACGCCCTGCTCGATCCCCATCGGGGCCGCGAAGCGGTGCTGGCCTGCTGCGACGAGGCCCGCCATTTCGGCTTTGCCGGCGTGTGCGTCGCCTCCCGCTGGGTGGCGGTGGCGCGGGAGCGGCTGCCCAGCGGCGATCCGGTGCGCCTGATCTCCGTGGTGGGCTTTCCCTTCGGCGCCATCCCGTCCCACGTCAAGCGGGCGGAGGCGGAGGCCGCCGCCGCCGCCGGCGCCGACGAACTCGATGTGGTGCCGGACTTCGGTGCCCTGGCCGATGGCAACAGCGGTGCGGTGCTCGACGACCTCGCCGGCCTGACCGACCTGGGCCTGCCGGTGAAGGTGATCCTGGAGATGGGTCGCCTCGACCCCGCCGCCTTGGAGCTGCTGGTGGAGGTGAGCATTGATGCAGGCGCCCGCTGGCTGAAGAGCGGCAGCGGCTTCGGCGCCCCGGTCAGCGCAGCCCAGGTACAAAGGCTGCAGGAGCTGGCCCGGGGACGGGCCGCCGTGAAGGCCGCCGGGGGCATCGCCGACCTGGAACAGGCCTTCGCCCTGGTGGAAGCCGGAGCCACCCGGCTGGGCACCAGCCGTGGCGTGGCGCTGATGCAGGCCCTGCGCCACCCGGCGGGGGCCTGAGCCCCCCGTGCCCGACACCCTGCTGGAGGGCCTGGCCCTCACCTGCAAGCCCCTGGGCGAAAACGACCGGCTGCTCACCCTGCTCAGCGAGGCCCAGGGCCTGACGCGGCTGGCCGTGCCCGGGGCGCGCCGGCCCAGGAGCAGCCTGGCGGGCGCCGTGCCCCTGGCCCACCTGCGGCTGCAGGTTGGGGGAAGGAAGGGCCTGCGGCGGGTCCGGCAGCTCACGGTGGTGCGCAACTACGGCGGCCTCGGCCAGCGCCTCGAGACCCTTGCCGCCGCCCAGGCCCTGGGCGAGCTGTGTCTGCGGATGGTGCCCGGCGATGCCCCCGCTCCAGGAATCCTGGCCGATCTGCTGATGCAGCTCGGGCGCCTCGAACAGGTGGTGAGCTCCCGCGCTGAGCGGCTGGAGGCCCTGGCCATCGCCGTGCAGGGGAGCGTGCACCTGCTGGCCCTGGGGGGCTACGCCCTGCCACTGCAGAACTGCTGCCGCAGCGGCGCCACCTTGGAGCCCCCCCTGGGCGACTGGGACTGGCGCTGCAGCCTGTTGCCCAGCGAAGGGCTGGCCCTCGGCGCCGTCCCTGGGGCCCGGGTGGTGATTAACGCCTCGGAGCTCGCCCTGCTGCAGCGGTTGCTGCGGCCCGCGCTGCCGCACCGGCGCGACGGCGCCCTGATGGGCCCCGAGCCGGTGTGGCTGCATCTGCTGACGCTGGTGGAGAGCTGGTGCGGCGAACATCTCGGCCAGGTCCCCCGGGCCTTCAGACTGCTCCGTACTGGTTTCACGTCCATGCCCCCCAGCCGCGCCCCCCGAGTCAGCGCCCCATGACCAGGGAGGCAGGGGCGAAAGAGACAGGGCTGATGGCGGTGCTGGCGCTGCCGGGCTTCCGGCGGCTCTGGCTGGGCCAGATCTTTGCCCAGCTGGCCGACAAGTTCTACATCGTGCTGATGGTGTTCCTGATTGCCCAGTACTGGGTGACAGAAAGCGCCCAGAGCGATCCCGCCCTGGCCGAGGCGGCCGCCGCGATCCGCATGGGCGTCGAGAACCGTGCCCAGCTGATCACCCTGCTGGCCACCGGGATCTACGTGGCCAACACGATCCCTGCCATGCTGCTTGGCACGGTGGCCGGGGTCTGGGCCGACCGCTGGCCAAAGCGCACCGTAATGGTCGCCTCCAACGCCCTGCGGGCCTCGCTGCTGCTGCTGGCACCGCTGGCCCTGCTGCCCGGTCCGGTGTGGCTGGGGTTGAGCTGGGGCTACTGGGCTCTGGTGGTCATGACCTTCCTGGAGTCGGTGCTGACCCAGTTCTTCGCTCCGGCGGAGCAGGCGGCGATCCCCCTGCTGGTGCCCTCCCATCAGCTGCTGGCGGCGAATTCCGTCTACCAGGCCACCAGCATGGGGGCCACGATCCTCGGCTTCGCCCTCGGCGATCCGATCCTGCGCCTGCTGCGCACGGGCCTGGCCCAGGTGGGAGTGCCCGGCGGCGAATTCCTACTGCTGCCGGTCTGTTACGGCCTGGCGGCCGTGGCCCTGGGCACGATCGTCCTTGAGGAGCCACCCCGCCCCCCCCGGGACGTGAGCGTCTGGCAGGAGATCGGCGAGGGCATCCAGGTGCTGCGCGAGCGGCCCAGCGTGCGCGGGGCCCTGCTGAATCTGGTGCTGCTCTACAGCCTGCTGGCGGCGCTCTACGTGCTGGCGATCAGCCTGGCGGCCACGATCAGCGGCCTTGGTCCAACCGGCTTCGGCACCCTGCTGGCGATGAGCGGGCTGGGGCTGGCGATCGGCGCTGTGGCGATGGCCCAACTCGGAGACCGCTTCAACCGCCGCCTGCTCGGCGGCACGGGCCTGGGCACGATCGCCTGCTGCCTGGTCCTGCTGGGCGAGCTGCGCGGCAACCTGGGGCTAACCCTGCTGCTCTGCGGCCTGCTGGGGGTGGGGGCCGCCCTGCTGGCGATCCCGGCCCAGACCACCATCCAGGAGGACACCCCGGAAGATCAGCGCGGCCGCGTCTTCGGCCTGCAGAACAACCTGATCAACATCGCCCTGAGCCTGCCGCTCGCCCTGGCGGGTGCCGTGGTAAGCCGTTACGGCCTGCTGCCGGTGCTGTGGAGCTTGGCCGCCGTGGCCCTGCTGGCCGCCCTGGGTGAGCGCCCCTGGCGTCGCTGCTAGCTTCCGAAGGTTGATGCAGCCTCACCGGTGGTTCACATTGCCTGGCTGGGCAAGAAATCTCCGTTCTGCGGCAACGTCACCTACGGCCTGAGCACCACGGAGGCCCTGCGGGCGCGGGGACACGCCGTCAGCTTTATCCACTTCGACACCCCGGCGGGCGCTCTGGGCCGCCATGACATCAGCGCCGAGCTTCACGAGAGGCGGACCGGCGGGTCCGGCGACAACCCGGAAGTGACCCTGCCCTATCTGGTCAAGTCCCAGGTGTACACGATTCCCTCCCCCGGGGCGCAGCGGGAGCTGCGCGAATCGCTGGAGCGGCTGCGGCCCGATCTGGTGCACGCCAGCCTCACCCTCTCGCCCCTGGATTTCCGCCTGCCCGATCTCTGCCAGCAGCTGGGCCTGCCGCTGGTGGCCACCTTCCATCCCGCCTTCGACGCCGGCCTCCGCAACCTGGCCGGTGGCACCCAGCAGCTCACCTACCAGCTCTACGCCCCCTCCCTGGCCCGCTTCGACCGGGTGATCGTCTTCTCCGAACTCCAGGCCGACCTGCTCGAGCGCCTCGGGGTGCGGCGCCAGCGGCTGGCCGTGATCCCCAACGGCGTCGACATCGACACCTGGGCACCGGCCCGCAGCGTCAGCCCCGAACTGACGGAGCTGCAGCGCCGGTTCGCCGATCGGCGCGTATTCCTCTACATGGGCCGTGTGGCCACCGAAAAGAACGTCGAGGCGCTGCTGCGGGCCTGGCGGCTGGTGCGGCCCAGTGGCTGCGTGCTGGTGATCGTGGGCGATGGCCCCCTGCGCCAGGCGCTGCAGAGCGGCACGGAAGACGATGTGCTCTGGTGGGGCTATGAGGCCGATCGGGCCAGGCGGGTGGCCCTGCTGCAGCTGGCGGAGGTATTCCTGTTGCCATCCCTGGTCGAAGGCCTGTCCCTTGCCCTGCTGGAGGCCATGGCCAGCGGCACCGCCTGTGTGGCCACCGATGCCGGCGCCGACGGCGAGGTGCTGGCGGGGGGCGCTGGCATCGTGATCAGCACCCAGGGGGTCACCACCCAGCTGCGTACCCTGCTGCCGGTGCTGCGTGACCAGCCGGTGCTCACGGCCGAACTGGGCCGCCGCGCCCGCGAGCGGGTACTGGAGCGCTACACCCTCACGCGCAACATCGATTCCCTCGAGGCGCTGTACGCCCAGCTCACCCGCCAGCCACTCGCCGCCTGAGCTCAGCCCTCCAGCTCGGCCTGACGGCGGCACAAGTGGGCAGCGCGGTGCAGGCCTTGGCCTGTTGGTGGTGAAGCTATTCGTGGAGACCATGGGCGGCCGGATCAGCGTGGAGAGCTCGGTGGGCAAAGGCAGTGCCTTCCGGGTGCATCTGCTGGTATTCCGAGGCCCGCCGCCATGACCGCCTACCGGCTGGTCGACCTGCTGGCGGGAGGGGACACAGGCTTGAGCCTCAGTAGCGCTCGGGCCGGGGCCGCTGCCAGCTGGAGTCATGGCCCGCTGCCTGCAGCGCCGTGGCCCGCCGCTCCAGACGGCCTCGATCGAGGCGCCACAAGTGGTAAAGCCCGTCGCGGGAGAGTTCCTGCGGCTCCAGCCCCTGCCAGAAGGGGGCAGAGGCCGTGCGCCCATCGATCACAACGAGCACGGTTGGCTGTGCGCCCGGATCGGAGGGGGGCTGGCCCGGCCGTCGCTCGCGGCGCAGGCGCTCAGCGAGGTTGACCAGCCCCACCGGCTCGATGCCCTCGTAGATCACCACCCGGCGGCTGTAGTAGTGCAGCGAGGGTTTGAGGATGCCCACCATCGCCACCGGTTCCCCGGGCCCGGCAAGGCGCACCAGGGAGGCCGCCATGCTGCGCACCGGCCGGCTTCGCACCCGATCGCCCAGGGCCCAGCAGGGCAGCAGCACGGTCGTCACGAACAGCACCATGGGGAGCTGCAGGGCCAGCAGGCGCAGCGGGGGCCGCCGCTGCCGCAGCCCCCAGCCCAGGGCGGTCGCCAGCAGCCAAAGCCCAGCGGCCAGCCAGAGGCGACCACTGGCGAGCAGCTCCGCCGGCAGGGTGGGCATCTCGGGGTCATTGATCCAGGGCACCCAGAGGGGGCCCAGCAGAAACACCAGAGCCAGCAGGCCCGCCAGGGCCAGGGTCAGCAGCCAGGCCCAGCGCCCGGCCCGATCGGCCGACCACGCCGTCTGCCCCCCCAGGGCCACCAGCAGGGCCGCCGCCGGGGTGGCCGGCAGCCAGTAGCTGGGTAGCTTGGTGGCCGCAAGGGTGAAGAACAGCAGCACCGCCAGCAGCCAGCAGGCGGCGAAACGGCCCAGGGAGGCCTGCGCCGGCTGGGGCCGGGCGGGCCAGCGCCGCAGCCGCAGCGGGCCGATCGCCCGTCCCAGCCCCAGCACCAGCAGCGGAGTGACCGGCAGCGCGGCGATCAACATCACCGGTCCGAAATACCACCAGGGCTGCAGGTGGTCATTGACCACCGAGGTGAAGCGCTGCAGGTTGTGGTAGCCGAAGAAGCTGTCCCAGAAGGCCCGGCCATCGCGCCACAGGGCCAGAACGTACCAGGGCAGCGCCACCAAGGCCGTCAGAGCCAGACCGGAGCCGGGCCGCAAGCGGCGCCAGAGCACCGCAGCATCCGCCTGGAGCCAGGCGAACAGGAGCAGGGTCAGTCCCAGCAGCATCACCGCCACCGGTCCCTTGGTGAGCACCGCCAGCCCGAGCAACAGCCAGGCCGGCCACCAGGCCGCCGCGCCGATGTAACAGCGCCAGCAGAGCAGCAGGGCGCCCGCCACCAGCCCGCTGAACAGACCATCACTCACCGGCACCCGCCCCCAGAGCAGCACCAGCGGCGAGAGGGCGAAGGCCAGCGCCGCCGCCAGGGCCGTAAGCGCCGCCAGGGCGGGCGACCGGCCGGCACTGCCGCCAGGGCTATCGCCAGCGCTTGTGCGATCGGCGCCGTGGGCCGGGAAGGGAGGCTGGGGCCAGCGCAGCAATGTGTCGGCCAGGGCCAGCATCACGCCCAGCGTGGCCAGCACCGAGGGGAAGGCTGCCGCCCAGGTGCCCAGAGGGTTCCAGCGCTCCTGTCCCGGCAAGGCGTAGACCAGCCCCATCAGCCAGTACACCAGGGGGGGCTTGTCGTAGCGGGGCAGGCCGTTGACCCGGGGGATCAACCAGTCCCCGGTCTCGGTCATCGCCCGCGCCGCGGCGGCGAACAGCGGCGGGGTCTCATCGACCAGGCCGGTGGTGCCCAACCTCCAGACGAACAGCAGCAGGCCCAGGAGCAGCGTCAGCAGAAGCACGGCGCGGCGCCAGCGGCGCGGCGGGGTGGCCGTCATCCGCCCGCCCCCGGCTCGGCGGCCACCTCGGCGGCGGGAGTGGCGGCGGGAGTGGCAGTGGGGCTGGCGAGGAGCGGCCCGTGCCAGAGCGCCTGGCGGCGGTTGATCAACAACACGGACACCAGGGCCAGCAGCGCGCCGACCCACTGCAGCGGCCGCAGCTCCTCGTCGAGCAGCCAAAGGCCGGAGAGCACGGCAAACACCGGCGTGAGGAAGGTGAGCGAGGTGAAGCCCGTGAGGTCGCCGGAACTGGCGAACCAAAAGAACAGCCCGTAGGCCAGGGCACTGCCCAGCAGCGATGCGTAGGCCATCAACCCCCACTGGGCCGCATCCCAGCGGGGCCAGAAGGCCGTGATCGGCCCCCCGGTGCGCAGCATCGGCTCCACCACGGTGGCCGCCAGCAGGGGCAGGCCGCCCAGCACCATGTGCCACCCCGTCACCAGCAGGGGATCACTGCGCCGCGTCGCGTAGCGGCTCAGCACCGTGCCCACGGCCATCGCCGCCGCCGCCGCCAGCATCCAGAGCTCGCCGTGGTCCCAGGCGCGGACACCGGCGGCCGCCGGGCCCAGCAGCCACCAGTGGCGCAGCATCTGCGGCGGCAGCCCCAGGCAGAGGATCGCCAGCAGGCCGATGCAGAGGCCCAGCCAGCCCACCGGGTTAATCGCCTCGCCGAACAGGCTGCGGGCCAGCAGGGCCACCAGCAAGGGCTGGGAGTCGATCAACACCGAGCCGAGGCCCGCCCCGGTCTCAACCAGACCGCGGGCAAGCAGTCCCTGGAAAAGGCTGCCGTCAATCAGGGCGAAGAGCAGCAGCCAGGGGAGGTCCTGCCGATCAATGCCGGGCGGCCGGCGCAGCAACCAGCTCGCCAGCAGCAGCAGCAGCCCCGCCGGCAGCAGCCGCAGGCTGGCCACCAGCAGCGGCGATCCTCCCTCCAGCAGGGGTTTCATCGCCGCCATCGCCGTGCCCCACAGGGCGAAGGGCAGCAGCATCAGCAGCCAGCGCAACAGTGACCCGTGCGGAGCCGAAGGCATGGGCGTGGCCACGGAAGGCTCTCTTTTTAAGATCCGGGCACTGCACACCGACCCGATGCCCTGGCCCTGGCGCCGCAAGACCCGCCGTTCGCTGGCCCGCATCGCCATCGAAGGACCCATTGCCGGTCCCACCCGCAGCCGCGTGCTGAAGGCCCTGGAGCAGGTGAGGCAGCGGGAATGTCCGGCACTGCTGCTGCGCATCGACAGCCCGGGCGGGACCGTGGGGGACAGCCAGGAGATCCATGCCGCTCTGCGGCGTCTGCGGCAGAAGGGCTGCCACGTGGTGGCCAGCTTCGGCAACATCTCCGCCTCCGGTGGGGTGTACATCGGCGTGGCCGCCGAGAAGATCGTGGCCAACCCGGGCACGATCACCGGCTCGATCGGCGTGATCCTGCGAGGCAACGATCTCTCCCAACTGCTGCAGCGGATCGGCATCCGCTTCGAGACCGTCAAGAGCGGCCTCTACAAAGACATCCTCTCCCCCGATCGCGCCCTCAGCGAGGCGGAGCGGCAGCTACTTCAGGAGCTGATCGACGCCAGCTACGGACAGTTCGTCGCCGCGGTGGCTGAGGGCCGGGGGCTCAGCGAGGAGGCGGTGCGCCGCTTCGCCGACGGTCGGGTGTTCACCGGCGCCCAGGCGCTGGAGCTGGGCTTGGTGGATGCGCTGGGCGACGAGGAGGACGCCCGCCGGCTGGCGGCAGAACTAGCGGGCCTTGATCCCGACAAGGTGCGAGCCGTCACCTTCGGCCGGCCGCCGCGGCGCTTCGGCCGGCTCCTGCCCGGCAGCCAGCTGCTGGGCCAGCTGCATCAGGCCTTCACCCTCGAACTGGCCTGGTCGGGCCAACCCCTCTGGCTTCATCGTCCCTAAGCCCCATGACTCCTGCACTTGAACTGCGGGCCCTGCGTGGGGCCACCACAGCCAGCGCCAACACCTGCGAGGCGATCAGCGAGGCGGTCGGCGAACTCATCGACGCGCTGATGCACCACAACGCCCTTGAGGCACAGCGGCTGATCTCGATCACCTTCTCGGTCACGGCCGATCTCGATGCCTGCTTCCCCGCCGCGATCGCCCGTCACCGGCTCGCCTGGGACGACGTGGCCCTGCTCGACTGCCAGCAGATGGCGGTGACAGGCGACCTGCCGCGCTGCATCCGCCTGCTGGCGCACGCCTGGCTCAACCCGGCCGACCCCTGTGTCCATCCCTATCTGCGCGAGGCCTCGCGGCTGCGACCCGACCGTGCGATCGCCACCACCCCTGGTCCGGCCGGAGAACCGGCCGGCCACTAGGCCCCTGGCCGGCCCCGCCGACCTGCTGAGAATTTGGATACCTCACACTCTCAGAGCGTTCGCGTTCATGCACGCCCTCCAGCGCCTCCGGGTTCTGACCTCCGGCGCGGCCCTCAGCCTCGGCGCCTGCGGCCTGGCCACTCTGCTGCCCGCAGCCCCGTTCAGCCCCCCCGCCTCCGCCCAGGGCACCCCAGGGCTGATGGAATTTCGCTGGGACAACAACAAGGACTTCCGCAAGCTCTACTTCTTCATGACGGAAACCGCCCGCATGAAGCGGTCGGAGTACTACCTGTTGCTGAAGCCGAAAGATCGCCGCACCGCCATTCTCAAGCTCACCATCAGCATCCCCAGCTACTTCGACGCCCAAATCGATCCCAAGCGCGTCAAGCTCTGCAAGATGAGCCAGGGGGGCATGATGAAACGCACCCGCTGCCAGTCGACCATCCCCGCCACCATCGAGGTGACGCCCAACGGCAAGGCGATCGAAATCTTCCCTGACACCCCGGTCTCCGACAAGGACACCATCGGGGTGTACATGAACATCATCAATCCGTTCAACGCCGGGATGTATCAGTTCAACGCCATGGCCCAGGCGCCCGGCGATGTGCCGGTCTCAGGCTATCTGGGCTCCTGGGTGATTCAGATCGACCCCAACTGAGGGGGCATCCACCCGGCTGATAAGGTTAACTGCTGACGAGAAACGAGGAGCCGGGAGGCCGCCATGACAAAACGCACCCTGGAAGGAACCAGCCGCAAGCGCAAGCGCGTCTCCGGGTTCAGGGTGCGGATGCGGACTCACACCGGCCGTCGCGTCATCCGCGCCCGGCGTCGCCGCGGCCGCGCCCGTCTGGCGGTCTGAGTCCACGGCTGCGCCATGGCCCTGCCGCCTCAGCACCGGCTCCGGGGCCATCGCGTCTTTGATCGGATCTACCGGCAAGGCTTGCGGCTACACGGCGATCTCTTGGTGTTGCGCCTGCTCGCCGCCGAACCCGCTCTCCTGGCGGAGCCTCTGCGCCGCCATCCCCCCAGCTCCTGGCGCTGCGGCGTCGTAGTCAGCGCCAAGGTCCATAAGCGGGCGGTGCGTCGTAACCGCCTGCGGCGCCTGATCCACGCCCATCTGATGCTGCATCCGCCGAGCACCACCTCCCCCCAGTGGCTGCTGCTCAGCCTCAAGCCCGGCAGCGCCGACGCGGAGGAGGCTCTGGTGCTGGGAGAATGCAGTGAATTGATCCGCAAGGCCGGCCTGAGCGAATGAGCAGCGAGACCACCCCCCCAGGGGGCACCCCAGCCGGCAGCCCCTCCAGCGGCTCCCCAAAGGTCCAGATCCAGGAGGAGGTCTTTTACGAGGGCGGCCCGGCCCGGGGCGATCTGATCGTCGGCCTGCTGCTGGCCCTCACCCTGGTGGGACTGCCGATCGCGGTGGGCTCAATCGTGCGTGCCCTCTGGTTGCGCTTCCGCATCACCAGCCGACGCATCGAGGTCAACGGCGGCTGGCTGGGCCGTGACCGCAGCCAGGTGGTCTACAACCAGATCCGCGAGGTGCGCTCCGTTCCCCGGGGCTTCGGCGCCTGGGGCGACATGGTGCTTGTGCTCAACGACGGCTCCAAGCTGGAGATGCGCTCCGTGCCGCGCTTCCGCGCCGTGGAGTCCTACATCGAAGAGCGGCGCAAGGCCAACAGCGGCAAGGGCGGCGGCAAGGGGATAGGCGTCGACAAAGCGGCCCGCGGCACCCCGGCCCAACCCAGTGTCCAAACCAAAGCCCGACCCAGTTCCGGTTTCGGCGATCCCAACGCCGAATCGGCCTGAGCTCCCCCGCTCCGATCCCGGTCTTCGGATCACCCCCCTCGCTGGCCCACCCCTCTGGGGCACACTGGCCTGCGGAATCCTCCAACCCTGAGCGCTGCCTGCCGTGATCGGCTACATCTCCGACAACCTGCTGCTGCCGATCCTCGACTTCTTCTACGGATTGGTGCCCAGCTACGGGCTGGCGATCATCGCCCTCACGGTGGTGATCCGTCTGGCCCTGTTCCCGCTCAGTGCCGGCTCGATCCGCAGTGCCAGGCGCATGCGCATCGCCCAGCCGGTGATGCAGCAGCGCCAGGCCGAGATCAAGAGCAAGTACGCCAGCGACCCGAAGCGCCAGCAGGAAGAGCTGGGCAAGCTGATGAACGAGTTCGGCAGCCCGCTGGCGGGCTGTCTGCCCTTGCTGGTGCAGATGCCGATCCTGTTTGCCCTGTTCGCCACCCTGCGCGGCAGCCCCTTCGCCGACGTCCCCTACACCTTCAACCTCAAGGTGCTGCCGGCCGATCAGATCGCCGCGGTGGAGCCCAAGCCCTTCAACAGCCCCAGTCACTCGATCTTCGTCACCGCCACCAACCACGTGCCGGTGATCGGAACCCTGGAGAAGGGCACCAAGCTGGGAGTCGGGGACAAGGAGGCGGTCAAACTGCACACCAAGACCGGCGACAGCTTCGCCAGCGTCCTCTCCAGCGTCGAGGGAGGCGAGGCCTACGCCCCCAGCTGGAGCGTCACCAAGGGCGAAGGCGTGGTGTCGGTGGCCTCTGACGGAACGATCACCGCCCTGGCCCCCGGCGATGCCACGGTGGAGGCCAAGGTGCAGGGCCTGGCTGCCCGCAGCGGCTTCCTGTTCATCAAGGCCCTCGGCCAGGTGGGCTTCATGACCGACGGCGCCGTCAACTGGGACATCGCCATCCTGGTGGCCGCCTTCGGCGCCAGCCTGTTCGCCTCCCAGATCCTCTCGGGCATGGGGATGCCCGCCAACCCACAGCAGTCCACCGCCAACAAGATCACGCCCGTGATGATCACGGCGATGTTCCTGTTCTTCCCCCTGCCGGCCGGGGTGCTGCTCTACATGGTGGTGGCCAACATCTTCCAGGGCATCCAGACCTTCCTGCTCACCCGTGAGGCTCTGCCTGAGAACCTACAGGCCATCCTCGACAAGCAGATGGTCCAGCAGGCCACCGCCGGGGGGCCGGCGGGCGGTGGCGAGCGGCTGCCGTTCGAACCCAAGGCGAAGAAGTGACACCGCGGCCCGCCGCCGTGCCTCCCCGCCTGCAGCCGCTCTCCCTGCAGGAGTTACGGCTTCAGCCCGAGGGGCGCCACTGGGCTGTGGACCAGCCCCTGACCGAGCTCGAGAGCCTCACGCCGGTGCGCGGCGAGATCACGGCCCGCCATTACGGCAGCGTGCTCGAGCTCAAGGGCCGGGCCGAAACGATCGTCACCCTCTGCTGCGATCGCTGCCTGCAGCACTTCAACCACCCCCTGGCGATGGAGGTGAGCGAACTGCTTGAACTCCGGGCCGCCGGGCGTGCCGCTGCCAGCCCAAGCAACCCGCTCGAGGGCGCCGACGGTCGGGACCTGGCCGCCCTAGCCGCCGGCCCGGCGCTGCGGATCGAGAGCCTCGATGACCGGCTCGATCCCGGCGGCGACTTCGACCCCGAGCGCTGGCTCTTCGAGCAGCTCAGCCTGCAGCTGCCCGTGGTCAATCGCTGCGGCAGCGACTGCCCCGGCCCCCCCCTGCCGCAGCAGGCCCTGACAGGGCAAAGTCTGCCGGATGACGCCCTGGCGGGGACGGCGGCCCTGGATCCCCGCTGGGCGGCCCTACGCCAGCTGCGCCCCTGAATCCCGGAGTCCCGGAGCCGATGGAACCGTCCCTGAGCGACCAGCTGGATCTGTTGATCCGCTCCCGTACGCCGATCCTCTGGATCCGCAGCCTGGAGGAGGAACGGGTCGAGACCCTTCTGGAACAGGCGGCCCGGCGACTCGGCGGCCGGCTACTGTTGCGCTGGGACTTCGTGGCGGGCCTGCGAGGCGCCCCGAACCGGATCGCCGAGGCGGCCCGCAATCCGATGGCCGCGCTCGACGCCTTGGGGGCGGTGCCCGCAGAGCAGGGAGCGATCCTGCTACTGAAGGATTTCCACCGCTACGGCGACGACCCCGGCATCTGCCGGCGCCTGCGCAATCTGGCGACGAGCCTGCGCACCGTGCCCCACACCCTGGTGATCAGCGCCCCCGACTGGCAGCTGCCCCGTGAACTCGAAGACTCCATCACGCTGCTGGAGTTGCCCCTGCCGGGGGCGGCGGAGATCCGCGCCCTGCTGGGCTCGATCGCCGCCGCCAGCGGCCAGCCCCTGGACCCGGCAGTGATCGAGCAGCTCACCGGCGCCTGCCATGGGCTCAGCGAGTGGCGGGTCCGGCAGCTGGCGGCCCGGGCCCTGGCCCGCCGGGGCCAGCTGGGCGCCGACGACCTGGCCGAAGTGCTGGAGGAGAAGCGCCAGGCGATCGCCCGCAGCGAGCTGCTGGAGTACTGCCCCAGCGAGGCGACTCCCGCCGACATCGGTGGCCTCGAAGCGCTCAAGCACTGGCTGGATCAACGCCACCGGGCCTTCAGTGAGGAAGCCCGCCGCTACGGCCTGCCCCTGCCCCGCGGCGTGTTGCTGGTCGGCCCCCAGGGCACCGGCAAGAGTCTCACCGCCAAGGCGATCGCCCACAGCTGGGGGATGCCGCTGCTGCGCCTGGATGTGGGCCGACTGTTCGCGGGCCTGGTGGGCGCCAGCGAGGCCCGCACCCGCGAGATGATTCAGCGCGCCGAAGCCATGGCCCCCTGCGTGCTCTGGATCGATGAGATCGACAAGGGCTTCGGCCTCACCGGCGGCGACGGCCGCAGTGACGGCGGCACCAGCCAGCGGGTGCTCGGCACCGTGCTCACCTGGATGGCGGAAAAAACCAGCGCCGTATTCGTGGTGGCCACCGCCAACGCGGTGGAACGGCTGCCGGCTGAACTGCTGCGCAAGGGACGCTTCGACGAAATCTTCCTGCTGGAACTGCCCGATGCCGAGGAGCGGCGCGCCATCCTCGATCTGCAGCTGCGCCGCCGCCGCCCCGACCTCACCATCCCGCTCGAGGTGCTGGTGGACCGCACCGATGAATTCTCGGGCGCCGAACTGGAGCAGACCGTGATCGAAGCGATGCACCTGGCCTTCGGGGATGGCAGGGAACTGGCCGAGGCCGACCTGATCGCCGCCGCCAGCCAGGTGGTGCCGCTCTCGCGCACGGCCCGCGAGCAGCTGGAGGTGCTGCACCAGTGGGCAAGCAGCGGCCGGGCCCGCCCGGCCTCCGCCCCGCGCTCGATACCGCCGCTTGTAACAGGGCCGTGAAGAACTCCCACACCAGGTAACAGCTGCAGGGCCACGTCATGACGCACCGCCATCCCCTCCTTAGCGTCGGCCAAACCGCTGGCCCCACCGTGATTCCGAGCCCCGACCCCCGTTCCCACGGCGAACTCACCAGCCAGCTGGCGGTGGCCTGCCTGGGGGCCGGCGTGATCACCAGCCTGGCCGTGGCCCAGGGCCAGAATCCACTCACCGCCCTCGGCATCACCCTCTTCTCCGCCGTGGCGGCCGTGGCCCTGGGCCAGGTGCTGTGACCCCTTTGCGGGCGCTGATGCCCGCCCTGGCCAACAAGACCTACTTCAACTACGGAGGGCAGGGCCCCCTACCCGATCCCTCGCTGGCAGCGATCACGTCGGCCTGGGCCACCATCCAGGAGCTCGGCCCGTTCACCGCTGACGTCTGGCCTTTCGTGGGCCGCACCACCGAGAGCCTGCGGCAGCGCCTGGCCCAGTGGTTCGGGGTGTCCCCGCGCCGGCTGGCCTTCACCGAAAACGTCACCAGCGGTTGCGTGCTGCCCCTCTGGGGCCTGCCCTGGCGCAGTGGCGACGAACTGCTGCTCAGCGACGCCGAACATCCCGGCGTGCTGGCCGCCTGCCAAGAGCTGGCCCGGCGCGAGCAGCTGGGCCTCGCCGTCCTGCCCGTGCAGGACCTCTGCGGCAGCGAGGCCACCGCCGCCGCCGGGGTGCTGGAGGCTCTGGAGGCCAGCCTCACACCCCGTACCCGGTTGGTGGCCCTGTCCCATCTGCTCTGGAACACAGGGCAGACGATGCCGATCGCCGCCGTGGCCGAACGGCTGGCCGCCCACCCGAACCACCCCTGGCTGCTGGTGGATGGGGCCCAGTCGCTGGGCAGCCTGCCGGTGGCGTCAGCAGCTGTCGCCGCCGACATCTACGCCTGCACAGGCCACAAGTGGTGCTGCGGCCCCGAAGGCCTCGGGGCCGTGGCGCTCTCGGAGCGCCTTCTGGCCGAGAGCCGACCCACTCTGATCGGCTGGCGCAGCCTCGCCAATGAAAGCAGCGGCGGTAGCAGCTTTCACGCCGATGCTCGCCGCTTCGAGGTGGCCACCTCCTGTGTCCCCCTGGCCGCCGGCCTCTCCACCTCCCTGCAGCTGCTCGAGGCCGAGGGCGACGCCGCGACCCGCCTGGAAGCCATCCGCCAGCGCAGCCACCAGCTCTGGCAGGGCCTGCAGCTGCTCCCCGGGGTGCACACCCTGCTGCAGGTTCCGCCACCGGCGGGTTTGGTGAGCTTCACCCTGGCCGACACGGGCGGGCAGGTCCGCGTCCCCGCCCACGTGGTGCAGCAGCTGGGGGCGCAGCGGATCTGGCTGCGCAGCCTCGACGATCCGGCCTGTCTGCGGGCCTGCACCCATCTCACCACCAGCGCCGCTGAGGTGAAGCAGCTGCTTGCAGCCCTGGCTTAGCTCTTGAAACTGACTAAGCCCTTGAAACGGGTTTAGCCCAAGAGAAAGGCCCCGGAAGGGGCCCGACGCGATGGAGCGCCTTGGCAGACGCTCCCGACCTGTTGACGCGGGGAACCTCAGATGGGCTCCGAAGGGATCACACCATCCACGGAGGCCTCGTGGGTGAGGAAGTTGCGGTACACCCAGCCGGCCAGCAGGGCCCCGATGATCGGAGCCACCCAGAACAGCCACAGCTGGCTGACGGCCTCGGGGCCGGCCCAGAGGGCAACACCGGTGCTGCGGGCAGGGTTCACCGAGGTGTTGGTGACAGGGATGCTGATCAGGTGAATCAGCACCAGGGACAGGCCGATCGGCACACCGGCAAAGCCGCTGGGGGCGAACCGGTCGGTGGCGCCGAGGATCACCATCAGGAAGAAGAATGTGAGGATAATCTCGATCACCAGGGCGGCAAACAGGCCATAGCCACCGGGGGAATGGGCGCCGAAGCCGTTGGTGGCGAGCGGGTTGCTGCCGGCCAGGGCGAAGCCGTCACGGCCACTGGCCACCAAATAGATGACACCACCGGCGATCACCGCACCGAGCACCTGAGCCACGATGTAAGGCACCAGCTGGGAACCTGGGAAGCGCCCTCCGGCCCAGAGGCCGAAGCTCACGGCGGGGTTGATGTGGCAGCCGGAGATATGACCGATGGCATAGGCCATGGTCAGCAGGGTCAGACCGAAGGCCAACGAAACGCCAAGGAAACCCAGACCGAGGGGGTTGGCCGCAGCGCTGTCGTAAGGAAAAACCGCCGCCAGCACCGCGCTGCCGCAGCCTCCAAGCACAAGCCAAAAGGTTCCGAACAACTCGGCCAGGAACTTCTTGGACATGGGGAGGCTAAGAGCCATGCACACCTAGGGAGGGGAACCGTTGAATCTTGCCATTGGCGACCCTGACGGCAAGGGTTTTTTGACAGATATCTGCTGCAATCGGGTCGCCTGGCATCGCCGCCGCCGTGACCCAAAGGGAAGAATTCGATCATTAATGTCACCTGCGGCAACACATGAGCAGGGCTCCGCTCGGCTTCCGGGCACTTGTTGGCCAATCAGAAAAGCCTGAATAGCTTGCAATTGTCGAAGACGGAACCAGCGGAAATCTTCGCTTTTGCTTACCAAAATCGACTTTTCGAAGGTTTCTTTCTCCCAACCTTCCTGATCCTCATCAAGGAGTCCTGAAGATGCCCAACCCAAGTCCCATGCTCCGCAGCCTGATGCTCCTTTCGGCCGCCGGGCTCAGCCTGGCCTTGCAGGGAGCCCCGGCCCGCGCCGCCACCCCGGAGGCCATGCTCCAGCAGGCCCAGACCGCCTGCCTCGAGAGCGCCGGCCTGGCCGGCTGGCGCACCGATGCGGCCAAGGTGATCTCCGCCAAGGCGATCAATGCCGACAAGGTGGAAGTGGTCCTCGACCTCACCAAGGACGGCACCAACGCTGCGCGGCTCACCTGCCCCTACAGCGCCAGCACCGGCGTGGTGGGCCAGCTGGGTGGGGACGGCCTCAAGGATCTGGGCCCCGCCGACTTCGGCAAGGACTTCGCCAGGTCGATGGCCACGGCGGGCGATGCCGGTACGGCCGTGGATCGCAGCCGGGGCTGGTGGCTGTTGCTGCCCGTCGGCCTCGGCTTGCTCTCCTGGGCCGCCCTACGCAACGGTGAGGTGGCCAGCCACGGCGGCGCAAGCGGCGGTTCCAGTCGCGGTGCCGGTGGAGGAGGGGGCTTCCGGGCGGAGGCCGCCGCCGGCGACGGCCTGCTGGAGGTCCGGGCCACCCCCGACCTGCAGGCTACGGTGAAGCGTCGCGTCCGCAACGGCGACAGCGTGCTGCTCAGCGGTCGGTGCAACGGCGAGTGGCTGGAGACCACCGATGGCGCCTGGGTGCGCGAACCGGAGCTGCGCTACGACCGCAGCGCCGTGCGCTTCGCCTGAGGCACGGGATTCCGAGGTGATACCTCAGGCGGCGGAGAGAGCCCTGGCCCTCAGGGCTCTCTCCGCCTCTTCACGGTCGTCGAAGTGGATCTTGGTGGTGCCCAGGATCTGATAGTCCTCGTGCCCCTTGCCGGCGATCAGGACCAGGTCGTCCGGAGCCGCCGCCGCAATCGCCCTGGCGATCGCCGTGGCACGGTCGGCCTCCACCAGCGGGGCCGCTTCCGCCGGAATCCCGGCCAGCACATCCTCAAGGATCCGAGCCGGATCTTCGGTGCGGGGATTATCGGAAGTGACCACCACCGCATCGGCCAGTCGCGCCGCGATCGCCCCCATCTGGGGACGCTTGCTGCGGTCGCGGTCGCCGCCGCAGCCGAATACGCAGATCAACTTCCCCTCGGTGAAGGGCCGACAGGCCGCCAGGGCGCTCTCCAGGCCGTCGGGGGTGTGGGCGTAATCCACCAGCACCGACGGCGCCGGCAAATCAATCGAACAGACCACCCGCTCCATGCGTCCCGGGACCCCGCGGAAACTCGCCAGCGCCTCCAGCAGCAGGGCCAAGGGCAGGCCCTGCTGCAGCAGCACCCCCACCGCCTGCAGCAGATTCATCAGGTTGAAGCGCCCCACCAGCGGCGAGCGGAATGGCCCGCTGCCCATCGGACTGATCAGGGTGCCGGCCACGCCGCCGGCCGCCATCGTGAGGTCGGTGATGTGCAGCTCGGCGCCGGGATCCTCCAGGGAACTGCGCCAGCAGGTCCTGCCCTCGGCCAGCAGGCGCTCGGCCAGCTGGCGGCCCCAGGGGTCGTCGCTGTTGACCACGGCCCCCCCCTCCAGCAGCGGCGACGAGAACAGCAGGGCCTTGGCCTCGAAGTAGGCCTGCATCGACGGGTGGTAATCGAGGTGGTCCTGGGTGAGGTTGGTGAACACCGCCCCCGCGAAGCGACAGCCAGCGACGCGCTGCTGTTCGAGGGCATGGGAACTCACCTCCATCGCCCCGAGACGGGCGCCAGCCGCCACCGCCTCGGCGAGCTGCATCTGCAGCACATCAGCGAAGGCAGTGGTGTGAGAGGCGGTGACGCTGTGACCGGGCCAGCGGTTCGCCAGCGTGCCGAACAGGGCTGGCGGACGACCGGCGGCCAGCGCCAGGTACTCGATCAGGTGGGTGGTGGTGGTCTTGCCGTTGGTGCCGGTGACACCGATCAGCTCGATCCGCTGGCTGGGGTGCTGCCAGAAGGCGGCGGCCAACTCTCCGGCTAACTGGGCCAGCGACTCCGGCACCACTAGCACCGGGTCGTCGGCCCCCGGGGGCTGGGCCGCCTCGGCCGCCTCGCTGATCAGGGCGGCTGCAGCCCCGGCCGCCACCACCTGGGGCCAGTAGCTGCCGCCATCGACGCGGCTGCCGGGCAGCCCCACGAACAACGTGCCCGGCCCGACCCGACGGGAATCACAGCTGACCCCCTTCACCTCCCCGTTGGCGAGGGTCGGCGGGATCGCCAGACCCACCTCTTGCAACAGCGAATGAAGCAGCTGGGACATCGACACCGCCGGAGCTAGTTGAAGGCCGGCCCAGTTCTAAGCGGGACACTCAGTCAACGCCCTGGCGGCGCAGCCAGTCGCGCAGCCGCTCCGCCTCCAGGCGGGGCGGCACCCTGGGCAGCAGGCGCCAGCGAACCTCGGCCGCCTCCGCTCCCGGCTCCGCTCCGGTGGCGCCCACCGCCAGCAGCGGCACCTCGATGCCATAGAGGGCGGCCAGGGCCGGATCGGCGTCCACATCCTGGGTGGTGAGCTGCAGCGGCGGCCGCAGCGCCCGCAGCCGCTCCTCGAGCCCCTCACAGAGGCAGCATCCCACCCGGGTGTAGAGCAGCAGGGCCGCCATCACTCCGGCACCGGATCGCAGCCGCAGGGCGTGAAGGGATGGCAGCGCCCCAGCCGCCGCAGGGTCAGCCAGCCGCCCCGCCAGGGACCATGGCGCTCGATCGCCTCGAGTCCGTAGGCACTGCAGCTGGGGATGAAGCGGCAGCGGGGACCGAGCAACGGCGAGATCCAGCGCCGATACCCCCCGATCAGGGCCAGCAGCAGGGCGCTGAGGGCGGCGTTCAGCCCGCGGTTTAAGATGGCGAATCGGCCTCGCACGGCAGAAGCAGTCTGGTCTTCCCAGCATGCCTCAGCCGCGCCGGTGCCGGCGCCGCTCCGCGGCGATCCGTCCCTTGACTCCATTCCTTCATGTCTCGCTACCGCGGCCCTCGCCTGAGGATCACGCGGCGCTTGGGAGACCTCCCCGGTCTCACCCGTAAGTCCGCCAAGCGGGCTTATCCCCCCGGTCAGCACGGCCAAGCCCGTCGCAAGCGCTCCGAATACGCGATCCGTCTCGAAGAAAAGCAGAAACTGCGTTTCAACTACGGCATTTCCGAACGTCAGCTTGTGCGCTACGTGAAGAAAGCCCGTGCCCAGGAGGGTTCCACCGGAACCAACCTGCTCAAGCTTCTTGAAAACCGGCTCGACAACGTCTGCTTCCGCCTTGGTTTCGGTCCCACCGTGCCCGGCGCCCGCCAGCTGGTGAACCACGGCCACGTGACCGTGAATGGCCGTGTCGTCGACATCCCCAGCTACCAGTGCCGCGCCGGTGACGTGGTGGCCGTGCGCGAGCGCAAGGCGAGCCGCAAGCTGGCCGAAGCCAACCTGGAGTTCCCCGGTCTGGCCAACGTGCCGCCGCACCTTGAGTTCGACAAGGCCAAGCTCATGGCCAAGGTAAACGGCAAGATCGAGCGCGAATGGGTCGCCCTCGAGATCAACGAACTGCTGGTGGTGGAGTTCTACAGCCGCAAGGTCTGAGCCTCGTCCCACGGCACCATGGCCTCGTCGCAGCAACTGCGACGAGGCTTTTTCGTGGAGGCAGCAGCGGATCAGGGGCGGATCAGGGCCGCCTCGATGTAGGAGTGGGGCTGGGTCGCTGTGGCCAGGTAATAGAGCAGCACCAACTCGCCGCGATCGTTCTGGCGCAGCTGCGGATAGCCCATGTCGAAGCTGAAGGGATTGCGGCGGATCACCCGCTCGGGGCCCCAGCTGCGGCCCCCGTCCTCGCTGAGCCGCAAGAGGATCCGCTGGCCGCTGCGGTCAGCCCAGGCACAGGCCAGACGGCCATCCCGCAGGCGTGTCAGGGCCGGTGGATTGCCGTTATGCACCCCCGTCTCCCCCACCCGAGACAGGAAGGTCCAGCGGCGACCGCCATCGCGGGAACCATAGGCATCGATCCAGTTGGGAGCCTCCTCACCGGCGAAGGGATCGCGGCGGCGGAGAGCGGCGACCAGACCCGCCGGACCCAGGTCGACGCTGGAGGGCATCACCGCCCGACGCTTGTCGCTCCAGGGCACCACCCAGCTGACGAAGCGGAAGCTGCGGCCGCCGTCACTGGTCTCGGCCATGAAGGCCTTGTCGAGCCGCTGGTTGAATTTGCCGAGGCGGGGATCGCGGGCCGACAGGAAGAACAGGGCCGACGACGGGCCGCGGACCAGATAGGAGGTACGCGAGGTGAGGATCAGCCCGCGCAGCGACCGCTCCCGCTCCAGGCCATGGAAGCGGAACGGCCCCAGCCAGCGGTGGCCCCTATCCTCGGAGACGTAGAAGCGACCCAGGCGCTGCTCCGCGTCGGCACGGCCATCGGCGAGCACCCGCACCGCCAGGTCGGGATGATCGAAGCGAATCGGCCGAGGCGGGCTGCCGGCCGTTCCCCCCAGGCTGAAGGGCGGGTCGGGGTTCTGGCGGCTCCAGCTCCGCCCACCATCGAGGGAACGGGCCAGTCGCATCCGCTGGGGAGTACCGATTTTATGGCCCTCCCGGTCGACCCAGGGTCCATCGCCGTAGCCAACGAGCAGTTCCCGGCCGTCCTGCCAACTCCAGAGTCCATGGTTGGCGGGCCAGGCCAGGAAACGCCCCGGCTCCGCCACCACTGACACCCAGGACACTCCGGCCTCAGGGGCCGGCCGGGGCCCAGGACCTGGCAGGGGCCCAGAAACCGGTGAGGGCTGAGGCACCTCAGGGACTGGTGGCACCGTGACCGGTGGCACCGCCAGGACGGCGGCGGGAGGCAGCAGGGCCAGCAACAACAGAAACCCCACGCCGAGACGGCCGCCGCCGCCCCGCCGGCCGTGCCCGGACGCCATCACCCCTGAATCAGCGTCTCGAGCGCGGTGGCCACATCGGCCTGACGCATCAGCGCCTCGCCCACCAGCACCGCATCGGCGCCGGCGTCCAGCACCCGGTCGAGGTCGCCGCGGCTGAACAGGCCCGATTCGCTCACCAGCAGGAGCCCCCGCTGGCGGATCGTGTCGCCGAAGCGCTGCATCAGCCGCTCGGTGGTGGCGAGATCCACGGCGAAGCTGGCCAGGTCGCGGTTGTTGATGCCGATCAGCAGCGGCGCCGGAGCTTCCGCCCTGGCCTCGGTCGTCAGGGCCCTGAGCGCCAGGACCCGCTCCAGTTCCCTCGCATCGTGCACCTCCAGCAGCACCGCCAGCCCCAGGCTGCGGGCCACCTTGATCAGGTAGGCGAGATCGGTGTCCGAGAGGATCGCCGCGATCAGCAGGGCCGCATCCGCTCCGGCGGCACGGGCCTGATACAGCTGATAGGGCGTGAGGATGAAGTCCTTGCAGAGCAGCGGCAGGTCGACGGCGGCACGCACCTCCACCAGCACCTCAAAGCCGCCCTGGAAGAACGCCTTGTCGGTAAGCACCGACAGGCAGCTGGCACCACCGCTGGCGTACCCCAGGGCGATTGCCACGGGGTCGAAGTCCTCGCGGATCACCCCCTTGCTGGGACTGGCCTTCTTCACCTCGGCGATCACGGCGGGCTTGCGGCAGCTGGCCCGCAGGGACGCCAGGAAATCCCGGGTGGGGGGCAGGTCGCGCACCTGCCGCTGCAGCTGATCCAGCCCCACCCGCTCCCGCGAGACCGCCACTTCGCGGTCTTTTTCCCAAACGATTTCCTCGAGGATGTGCCGCGGCCTCTCCTCCGGATGGGGGATGCCGTACTCCAGATGGGCCACCTTCACCGAGGGGTTGGGCGGCCGGCGACGGATCTCCATGGTGCTCAGGCCGCCACGGTGGTATGGGCCGACGCCACCGCCGCCGCAGCCTGCTTGTAGGCCACTTCCACCAGCTCACTGAGGGTGGGGTGGGTGTGCACCTCGCTGGCCAGCTGCAGCACGCTCTGGCGGCGGGCGACCCCATTGGCGATCTCCTGGATCAGATCGGCGGCATGCAGGCCGTAGATGTGGGCACCAAGCACCTCGCCGGTGTCCTTGCGGAACAGCAGCTTCATCAGGCCATCGCTCTCAAGCTCGGCCAGGGCCTTGGTGTTGGCCTTGAAGTAGCTGCGTACGCTGCCCAGCTCAAAGCCCTCGCTGCTGGCCAACTCTCTTGCCTCGGCCTCACTCAGGCCCACCGAACTGATCTCGGGGTGAGTGAAAGTGGCCGCCGGGATCGAGCGGTAATCGATGCGGCGAGCGTGGCCGAGGATGTTGTCGACCGCCACTGTGCCCTGGGCTGCTGCGGTGTGGGCCAGCATCATCTTGCCGGTCACGTCACCGACGGCCCAGAGATGGGGCACCACGGCGGCACCAGGCTCGGCGCTGGCCAGCACACGCATCGTGTCGTCGACGGGAATGAAGCCCCGCTGGGTGGCAACCCCCACGGAGGCCAAATTGAGCTCCTGGCTCACGGGCACCCGGCCTGTGGCCACCAGCACGGCGTCGACCTCGAGGGTCTCCACCGGCTCCCGGGTGGCCATGTCGACCAGCTCAATGATCACTGGGCAGCCCGGGGTGATCGTTTTGGCCAGCACGCCGGAGCGGGCCTCGACATCACGCCCTTCGATCAGCCTGCGGGCCGCCAGCTTGGCGATGTCGGGGTCGAAGGTGGGCATCACCCGATCCAGCGCTTCGATCATCGTGACCTCGCAGCCCAGCGCCGTATAGACATCGGCAAATTCGAGGCCGATGTAGCCGCTGCCGATGATCGTGATCCAGCGCGGCAGCCATTCCAGATTGATGGCCTCGTCGCTGGTAAAGACCGTGCGGCCGTCGGTCTCGATGCCTGGGGGAACGAAGGGATCGGAGCCGGTGGCGAGGATCACCTCCCGCGCGGCATAGACCCGCTCGACGCCGCTGGCCTCGCGCACCGCGACCCGCTGGGCTCCCTCCAGCCGGCCCTTGCCCCGCAGGATCGTGGCACCAGCGCGCTCGAGGGTCTTGGTGAGATTGGTGCGGATGGTCGCCACCAGCTGGGCGGCATGGTCGGCGATGGCCTGGCGCTCGAAGCGCACCGGCGCGGCGTGGATGCCGAAACCCCGCAGGTGCTCAGCGTCGGCCAATTCGCGCACGCGGCCACTGGCGGCCAGCAGGGCCTTGGAGGGGACGCAGCCCCGGTTGACGCAGGTGCCTCCCATGTCGCGCGATTCCACGATCGCCACCTTGAGGCCGTGCTCGGCGGCGTGCTTGGCCGCATCGAAGCCGCCATAACCGGCACCAATCACGATCAGGTCGAAGTCGAACGGCCCGTTCGTGGGGGCGGGAGCTGCGGTCACCGAAACCTGCTGCGCTGAATGATGGGCATTCTCCCCTGTCAGGGGGAGCGGCGCTCAGCGCTTGGGGGGGCGAGCTGCTGGCGCCAACGCTCCAGCAGCAGCGGCGCCGCCGCCACGGCCACATTGAGCGACTCCACGGCGGGGCTGTGGGGGATCGTGACCCGATGCTGCGCCAGCGCGGCCAGGTCGTCCGCTAGGCCGGCCCCCTCGTTGCCGAGCAGCAGCACGGTTGGGCGGCGCCAGTCGAGCTCCCAGAAGGGCTGTCCGCCCCGCACCACCGTCGCCACCAGCTGCATCGCCCCCCCGAGCCCCTGCAGGCGCCGGCGCAGTTCAGCCGCCTCCAGGCGCTCCAGGGGCAGGGCCAGGGCCGCACCACTGGACGCCCGCAGCACCTTGGGCTGGAAGGGATCGGCCCCCTCGGCCAGCCACACCCGCGTCACGCCGGCCGCAAGCGCCGTACGGAGCAGGGTACCGAGATTGCCGGGATCCTGAAGGCGATCGAGCGCGAGCACGAAATCACCGGGTCCGGCCGCCCCCACCAGCGCGCCCGCTGGCGCCAGCTCGGCATCCGGCAGCGGCAGGGTGGCGAGCACACCATCGGGATGGCGCGTGCTGGCCGCGGCGTCGAGCACCTCGGCGCTGGCGGGTTGCAGACGGACGCCCGCGGGAAGCCCCTGCAGCAGATCGGCGTGGCGCTCCAGCCAGAGCGGCGTCGCAAGCACCAGCTCGGGGCGGAGTCCGAGCCTCAGCGCCTCCTGCAACAGGTGGGTGCCCTCCAGCAACAGCCGTCCCTGGGCGCGGCGCCCCCGCGCCTCGTGCAGGTCCCGCAGCTGGCGCACCAGGGGGTTGCGCCGGCTGGAGATCGACTCAGGGGTTAGAAGTTCGAAAGTCAGAAGGTTTGCTGACGGCGGACCTGGAGCCGTTCGCCGAGCACCAGCTCCCTGGCGTTGAGGTCGAGACCGTTGACAGCCGCCACCTCGCCCTTCAGGCCCTGCTCCTGCAGGTTCTCGATGAGCTTGCGGATGAGAATGTCTTCAACCGTGGCGTTGTCAAAGCCATCGGAGGTCAGACTTTCAAGAAACTTGCCCACCTTGGTCGCCATGAACTCGGAGGCGTTGGTGATCTTGAGAACGATCATCGGGGGGTGGGTATGCGGATGGGGAGACTTGAACTCCCACGACATTGCTGCCACTAGTACCTGAAACTAGCGCGTCTACCAATTCCGCCACATCCGCGGGCG
>CAIRWM010000035.1 GCA_903882285.1 uncultured cyanobacterium | reverse complement strand
GCCACCCGCGACCTCTACGCAGCCGGGGCCGTTCAGGCCGGCGACGAGGACGACTACTTCCAGAGCAGCCTGTTTACCGTGGCTCGTCGCCGGGTGGTGTGGCTGCTCGTGCTGCTGCTCGCCAACAGCGGCACCGCGGCGGTGATCGCCTCGGAGGATGCCGTGCTCAAGAAGGTGGTAGTGCTCGCCGCCTTCATCCCGCTGCTGATCGGCACTGGCGGCAATGTGGGCGCCCAGAGCTCCACCGTGGTGATCCGGGGTCTGAGTACCCAGCGGCTGCAGGCGATGGGGCCGGCCCTGGCGATCGGGCGTGAGGCCCTGGCCGGCGCTCTGCTGGGGGTGCTGATGGTGCTGGTGGTGATTCCCTGGGCGGCCTACGTGTCGGGCAGCTGGGTGGTGGCGTCGGCGGCGGGTCTGAGCCTGGTGGCGATCACCACCCTGGCGGCTACTGCCGGTGCGGCGCTGCCGCTGCTGTTCGCCCGGATCGGTCTGGATCCGGCGTTGATGTCGGCGCCCTTCATCGCCACGATCACGGACGTGGTGGGCGTGTTCATTTATCTGCAGACCGCCGGCTGGCTGGTGGGCCACTTCGCCCCCTCCTGAGTCGCTGCCGGCAGGTGCGGATGTCCTGGAACGACGCTCATGGCGCGTCTCGACTGGGATGGCGGCGAATCCTGAGAGGAGTTCACACTTCTTTAGGTTAGGCTTTACACATCGTTAGGTCTTAGATCCGTGGTCGTCGCCCTGCCGGTCGAGTCCATCACCCCTGCGCTTGCCTCCGAGGCCTCCGCCGTCTCAACTGACGCCCGCGCCGCCGTGTCGGTGCGGGTTATGCCCTCGGTGGATGGCGATCTGGTGCGCTCCTACCTGCGCGATATCGGTCGCGTGCCCCTGCTCAGCCACGAGCAGGAGATCACTCTCGGCCGCCAGGTGCAGGAGCTGATGGCCCTTGAGGAGCTGGAGCTCGAGTTGGAGGTCCGCCAGGGCGAAAAGCCCGGCCCGGACCAGCTGGCTGAGGCGGCCGGCCTGACGCCGCAGCTGCTGCGGCGCCGCCTGCAGGGGGGTCGTCGGGCGAAGGAGCGGATGGTGGCGGCGAACCTGCGGCTGGTGGTGAGCGTGGCGAAGAAGTACACGCGGCGGAACATGGAGCTGCTGGACCTGATCCAGGAGGGGACGATCGGTCTGGTGCGGGGTGTGGAGAAGTTCGATCCCACCCGTGGGTACAAGTTCAGCACGTATGCGTACTGGTGGATCCGGCAGGGGATCACGCGGGCGATTGCGGAGAAGAGCCGCACGATCCGACTGCCGATCCACATCACCGAAACGCTGAACAAGTTGAAGAAGGGGCAGCGGGAACTGAGCCAGGAGCTGGGCCGCACCCCCACGGTGACGGAGCTGGCTGGGTATGTGGAGCTGCCTGAGGAGGAGGTGAAGGACCTGCTGTGCCGTGCGCGTCAGCCGGTGAGCCTGGAGACGAAGGTTGGGGATGGTGAGGACACCGAGCTTCTGGATCTGCTGGCGGGGGATGGGGTGCTGCCGGCGGAGATGGTGGATGGGGAGTGCCTGAAGGGTGATCTGCGGGCGCTGCTGGACCAGCTGCCTGAGCTGCAGGGGAAGGTGCTGAAGATGCGGTACGGGATCGAGGGGGAGGAGCCGATGAG
>CAIRWM010000034.1 GCA_903882285.1 uncultured cyanobacterium | reverse complement strand
GCCCCCAACCCCCTCCCCCACCTACGAGCGCCTCGCGACACCATCGCCAAGCGCATGCACATGATCCATGTTGACCAACCCCTGATGCTCATGGAGCTCCTGGGACGCGGATTGGCCAGGCAACAGCCAGCCCGCCCCCGGCGCAAGACGTGGCCCGCCGGAACCGCCGCGCCTGGTGGGCAAGGTTCACCTTCAACGGCATCACCCGCTATGGCTGCAACGCCGACCTGCTGTTGCTCAGCGTGGAGCAGGTGGGCGAGGTGGCCTGCCACACCGGCGCCCGCAGCTGCTTCTACGACCAGGGCCCCAGCCCCAGTGCCGGCGGCCCCGGCGCCGATCCCCCCTCCCGCCGACGCCTGCACGGAGCTGATGCGGGTGATCGAGGCCCGGCGCGACCAGCCCGAGCCCGGCAGTACCACCAAGACCCCGGCGAGATCGCCGGTGAGGCGGCCGATCTGGTGTTTCATCTGCAGGTGGCCCTGCCCCACCACGGTGTGGAGTGGCGCCAGGTGCAGGCGGTGCTGGCGGCGCGGCGCGGCGCCCCCCGGCGGGAGTGAGCGATGACCTCCCGTCGTCCTCCCACGCTGCGGGCCCGCAAGGAGGCCACCATGCGTCTGCGGCTCAGCGAGGCTTCCGGCCGCCGCTGGCTCTGGGCCGCCGGCTGCGCTCTGCCGGTGCTGGGGCTGCCCCTGCTGGTGTGGCACGGCCGGCGGCACCGCACCCTGATCCCCTTCCTTTACGGCCTCACCACCCAGGCGATCGGGGCCTTCCTGCTGGTCACGGTGGCCAGTTCCCTCTGGGTTCCCCAGGCGCCGCTGGGGGCTGGAGGGCCGCGGGATGACAGCCACAGCACCGTGCCCCTGGCGCTGGTGCTGATGGCCTCCGGCTGTTTTGCCCTCGGGCACTGCCAGGGCCAGGAGAAGGCGGCCCGCGATGCGGTCACCTGGTTGCGGCTGGACGGCTGAGGTCGCTTGCTGGGGCTGGCGCGCCGCTCAGAAGGAGTCTTCCGTCTGACCGGCGAAGCGGCCGGCGTAGCTTTCCGTGCCCTCCAGCTTCTGGAACACGAACTGGCAGATGGCGGTGCCGGAGTGCACGGCCAGGGGAGCGGGGCCGAAGTTGCTCATCTCCAGCACCTGCTGGCTGTCGATCCCCGGTCCCATGAAGGGAGCGCTGATGTGCACCATCAGGCCCAGCCGCGCGAAGCGGCTGCGACCTTCGAGCCAGCCGCATAAGCCGGGGCCCAGGCGCAGGCGCTCGCGGGTGATGCCCAGCACCGTTTCGCCCGGCATGATCAGGATGTGGCCGCCGTCGGGCACGGTGATCTTGTCGGTGAGCTGCCGGTAGTCGGTGTCCTCGCGCACTTCGATCACCGCATGCACCTTGCGGAACACGCGGAAGCTGGGGGCCAGGGTGAGGTCCACCGAGGCGGGGCCCACCAGCTCGGGATCGAAGGGCGTGATCGTGATCGCGCCCTGCTCGATCGCCTCCAGGATCGCTCCTCTCCCGAGCACGGCCATGACTC
>CAIRWM010000033.1 GCA_903882285.1 uncultured cyanobacterium | reverse complement strand
TGGCCTGCGCCGGCGTGATGTTCAGCATCGACACCGAGACGGGCTTCCGCGATGCGGTGCTGCTCACCGCCGCCTACGGCCTGGGCGAGAACGTGGTACAGGGGGCGGTGAACCCCGATGAGCTGCTGATCTTCAAGCCCACGCTGGAGAGCGGCCATACGCCGATCCTTAGCCGGCGCCTGGGCAGCAAGGCGATCCGCATGGTCTACGCCGCAAGCGCCAAGGGACAGACCGTGCGCAATGTCGTTGTGCCGCAGGAGGAGCGGAATCGCTTTGCCCTCACGGACGCAGAGAGTCTCACCTTGGCCCGCTGGGCCTGCCGCATCGAGCGGCACTACAGCGAGCGGCGCGGCAGCGCCACTCCCATGGACATCGAGTGGGCGAAGGATGGCGAGAGTGGCGAGCTGTTCATCCTCCAGGCCCGACCGGAGACCGTGCAGTCCCGGCAGAGCGGAGCGGTGTTGCGCAGCTGGCACCTGGACCCCCACAACGCCAGAGAACTCGCCCAGGGCCGAGCGATCGGAGCCTCGATCAGCAGCGGCCAGGCCCGCGTGATCCACGACCCCTCGGAGATTGGGAGGTTCGAGTCGGGCGACCTACTGGTGACGCGCCGCACCGACCCCGACTGGGAACCGATCCTCAAGAAAGCCAGCGGCGTTGTGACCGACCAGGGGGGACGCACCTGCCATGCGGCGATCATCGCCCGGGAGATGGGGATCACTGCGATCGTCGGCACCGGCGACGGCACCCGCCGGATCGCCGATGGCGAGGCGATCACGGTGAGTTGCTGCGAGGGGGATGTGGGCCGCGTCTACGAGGGGGCCCTGCCGTTTCACGTCGACGAACAGCAGCTCGACGATCTGCCCGCCACGCGCACCCGGATCCTGATGAACGTGGGCAATCCCGAGGAGGCCTTCACGCTGGCGCGCATCCCCTGCGATGGCGTCGGGCTGGCCCGCCTGGAATTCATCATCGCCAATCACATCAAGGTGCATCCGATGGCCCTGCTCCATCCGGAGCAAGTCGCCGATGCCGAACAGCGGCGCACGATCCAGGCGCTTACCCGGGCCTACGCGGAACCAGCCGACTACTACATCGACCTGCTGAGCCAGGGCATGGCACGGATCGCGGCGGCCTTCTTCCCCCGGCCAGTGATTCTGCGCTTCTCCGATTTCAAGAGCAACGAGTACGCCAGGCTGCTCGGCGGCAGCGGCTTCGAGCCCAGCGAGGAGAACCCGATGATCGGCTGGCGGGGCGCCTCCCGCTACTACGCTGCCGACTTCCGCGAGGCCTTCGCCCTTGAATGCCGCGCCCTGGCAAGGGTGCGCGCGGCCATGGGATTGGTCAACGTGATCCCGATGGTGCCCTTCTGCCGCACGCCGGAGGAGGGCGATCGGGTGCTGGCGGAGATGGCCCGGGCCGGCCTGGTCCGCGGCGTCAACGGCCTGGAGATCTTTGTCATGTGCGAGCTGCCCAGCAACGTGATCGGCGCCGAGGCCTTCGCGGAGCGCTTCGACGGCTTCTCGATCGGCTCCAACGACCTCACCCAGCTCACCCTAGGGCTGGACAGGGATTCGGCCTTGGTGGCCGACCTATTTGACGAGCGCCACGCCACGGTCAAGGCCATGATCGCCCTGGCGATCGAGAAGGCCCGGCGTTGCGGGCGCAAGATCGGCATCTGCGGCCAGGCCCCGAGCGACTACCCAGACTTCGCGCGCTTCCTGGTGGAGCATGGGATCGACTCGATCAGCCTCAACCCCGATGCCGTGGTGCGCACGCGCATCGCCATCGCCGCGATCGAGCGGGACATCCAGACCTGACGACGGAAGACCTCTGCGGCCCGAAGGCAGCCAGGGGCAAGCCAAAACGGGCGGGAGAGTCCAATGACGATCCAGCGCTCAATGATTTAGGGGGGAGCTCCTCTGATCACCCGAAACCGTTTGCGGCGGCTGTGTTTCACTGCGATCAGGAAGTCGGCACCGCGCTCCTTGAGGTAGGGGAAAGAAGGCGGTTCGCATGCAGCGCGTCCGCCTGCACCAGCAGCCCCTCGAGCTCCACCCGATCCAGTAGCTGGCGCAAGGCCGCGATCTCACCGCCGGCATCGGTGGCGTAGGTGCTCTGGGCAATCGCCACGCCTAGGTTGTTGG
>CAIRWM010000032.1 GCA_903882285.1 uncultured cyanobacterium | reverse complement strand
GGGCGATGGCAAAGGCCAGGCTTGTCTTGCCCGCGCCGCCGTCGCCGCTGAGCAGCAGCACCTGGCTGCCCCCTGCCGCCAGCAGCGGCTCCAGATCCTCAGGGCGCAGCAGCCGTGGGCCCTCGGTGGCCGCCGCACCCGCTGGGATGAGGCACACATCCAGAGGCACGTGCACCTGGCGGGCCTGCACCGACGGCAGGCCCAGGAAGGCGGCGGTGAGCTGGGACTGGTGGTGCTCCACCCAGGCCTGTAGCTCGGTGGGGGTGTAGGTGCGGGCTCGCGGTGCACTGACCTCTCCAGAGGGCGGTCTGTGCGCCTGCAGGGCCTGGAGCACCAGGCTGGCGAGCTGATCTGGTGTAGTGAAACGGTTGACGCCGTGGTTCTTCTCCACCTCGGCACGGAAGGCAGCCAGATCCTCGGCGTCTTCGTTGTGCCGGTCGATCCATCTCGGCTTCCAGTCGTGATCGTGATCGACCGTGAACACCAGCCGCGGCTTGCTGTGGCGGCTCGCCTCCTCGTATTCCAGGTGGGTGATTGAGCGCCGCTCTGGGTTGTCCTCTGCCGGCCGGCAGCCGTAGCGGTGGGCGATCAGCAGCACATACACATCCGTCGCTGCCACATCCGCCAGGCAACGCGCCAACGGCCGTTCAACAAAGGCCGTGTACTTCTCCATGCACTCCACGTCGTAGCGCGCCTTCTCCAGGGCGCTCTTGAGCGCCGCGCGGTGGGCCTCCAGGTCGATGAAGGTGGAGGAGACGTAGACCGTTGGCTGGCCCTTGGCGTTCGGCACCGCAGCTGATCAGAGGCGTGTGGATTGCCTTTCAGTCTGGTCGCAGATGCTCCAGCTGGCAGACGGGGCTGGGCTCTGGGACCCTGGCCCAGGCCACCTCAATAGTCCGCCGGAAATAGCACCGTCGTGATCGGCCCGCCGCCCTCACCGCGCAGGTCTTCTGTGATCACCCAGATGGTGCCGTGCTCCTCGCTCTCGTAGCTGGAGAAGAGCCGGCCTTCTGCATGGCTGTGGTCGGTATCGTTGGCGGCCTTGTCTTCGCCATCGAGATCGCCCCAGTCGCCGGCGGCATGGCGATCGAGCAGGCCGATGATCACCTCCTCAGGCACGGAGGCCGCGACAGCGGCGGTGGCGACGACGCGGCCGAGGGAATGGCGCATGGCTGGGGTGAGAGGAAAGGGGCGTCCGGTTGAGGCTGGCCGCCGAGAAACTGGCGGCAGTCAGGTGTGATCAGACCTTCTGGAGTGCAACAGCTGCATCACGGAGCTGTGAGCCTGCTTGCGCTGGCGTCGGCGCGGTGCTCAAGCCGCTCAGCGAGCCACACCTTGATGATCGACTGCCGGGTTACCCCCAGCCGTGAGGCCTCCTGATCGAGTTGCTCAACCATCCAAAGGGGAAAGTCGACATTGACGCGCTTCTGCTCGAGCCGTGGGCGCCGCGCTGCGGACAGATCCAGGGCCTCAAGCACAGACTCCCCGTGGTCAAAGCGTTGATCGAACTCAGAGCTGTTCATAGAGCTGCACCTCTTCTGGACGGGACCGGCGTACGGAGATCAGACGGATGACCTGCTGCCGGTAGGTGATGACGGCGGACCAGTGCTTGCCCTGGAGACGGGCGATCACCAGAAACCTCTCCTCATCGCTGGTCCGGGCTGGAATCTCAAGCAGGGATGGGTCCCGCCAGAGAGCCTGGGCTGCCAAAAAATCGATGCCGTGCTTTCGCAGGTTGGCGGCGCTTTTGGCAGGGTCGAACGCAAACTCCATTTCGACCCTGAATCTATACCTTTTTAGCACTCTTCTGCTACCTTTTTGAGCGTTGACTGCTCTTGGTGCTGCCTTGCTGCGCGCACCTATCGGTGCTGCCTTGCATGGGGCCGGCACTGCGGCCATAGCGGCGCTAATCCGCAGCGAGGGCCAAGACCCGCCAGCCGAGCTGCTGGGCGGCACGGCCGATGGCGCGATCAGCGCCACGGGCCCCGCCATGCAGCAGCAGATGGACAGACCTGCCGCCAGAACGCTGAAGCAGGGCGGAGGCGATGCGCGCCTGGGGCCAGACGAGATCACGGCCACCGGCCGCGACGATGACGAGCGAGCGATGGGCCAACGCCGGCGGCGGCATGAGGCCAAAGGGAGGCAATGCAGCGGCCTGGGCCACTGCAGCAGAGGACAAGCTCATGGGCTATAGAGCAAGCGAATGGGGCAAGTTGTCAGAGAATTTCGTTGCCGCAGGCGATGGGCTCGTGGCCTTTGGCGCAGCCCTTATTCTACCAGTACAAACGCACTGAGCAGCGGGCAGAGTCGCTGTGGGGCAATAGATCTGCACAAAGCATAGCCATCAGATGGCGGCCATAAAAACTTATAGGCAAGACCGCCAGATTCAGCACTGAATGCCCAGCTGGACGCGCAGCCGCGCGAGGAAACCTGCAGCTTCTCCTGCCCCATCAACGCGGGCGAAGGCCTGGCCACCGCAGCCGCGGGAGAGCGGCCCTGCCTGCCACACCCATACCGGCCCCGGAGCGGAGGACGGCCGCTGTCGCATCGATAGGTGCGCTCAGCGAATCCGACCGGAGCCCTGCGGCGGTTGCTCAGCCCTTGTCCCAACCTTGAACAAGCCCAGGGCTCATTCAAAGTTCTCCCTACATCCTTGAATAAGAGCTCAAGAGCTCCGCTGATCAGGACATCTAGGATGTACCGGCACATCCTAGATGTCCTGACGACGACACGGCTCTTCCGCAACGGCGATTCCCAGGCGGTGCGCATCCCCGCGGAGCTGGCCTACGAGCGCAGTGATCTGGAGCTGGAGATCGAGCGTTGCGGCGATGAACTGCGTATCAGGCCGGCTGGTCGCCCCATCACCGGCGCCCTGGAGGCTCTGGCCGCGTTCTCGCCCTCGTTTCTGGCAGATGGGCGCGAGCAGGGCGTGCAACAGGAGAGGGAGTCGCTGTGAGCCTGAGGCCTCGCTACCTGCTCGATACCAACATCTGCATCTACCTGATGAAGCACCAGCCTCCGCAGGTGGCGGAGCGCATTTCCGCTTGCAGGGTCGGGGAAGTATTGATCTCGGCGATCACCGCTGCTGAGCTGGAGTACGGAGTGGTAGCTTCCGGCGCCGATGCCCTCAAGGAGCTGCTGAGCACGCTCGATCTCAATGG
>CAIRWM010000031.1 GCA_903882285.1 uncultured cyanobacterium | reverse complement strand
TCTGGCGCGCACTGGCGGCCGGCAGGTGCATCTATTGCTCCATGGCGGTGCCCGTAGTGCCGATGCCCAAGGCTTGAGGATAACAGCCAACAGCCACAATCCAACAGCCAGGGTTAAGCAACAGCCAGTGTTGAAGGATTGATGGATTAAGGGTTAAGGGAAGGGCCCTGGGGGAGGCAGACCACACGGAAACCGACATCGCTGAGGGCGAAGCCGGGCAGGATGTGGTTGCGGAGGGCCGAGCGGCAGCTCCCGGGGCCGTGGTACCAGGAGCCGCCGCGCAGCAGCCTGGATTCACTTGCCTTCTCATTCGCATCCAGCCAAGGGCGCCCATCTGCTGGGGCTCCTTCATAGTTGGGATGCCAATGATCGGCGCACCATTCCCACACATTGCCGTGCGTGTCGTACAGACCCCAAGCATTGGGTGGGAAGGTCCCCACATCCGTTGTCTGCTCTCGAACCTCTCCTTTAGGGCCATCTCCGTAGGTTTCCGTGCCGTTGTAATTGGCCAGCTCACTGCTGATCGTTTCGCCAAAATGAAACGGCGTGGTAGTTCCCGCCCGGCAGGCGTATTCCCACTGCGCTTCGCTGGGCAACGTGTAATTTTTGCCCGTGCGCAGCCGCAGCCGCTGGCAGAAGGCCATCGCCTCGTTCCAGCTCACATTCACCACCGGGCGCTGGTCGCCCCGAAACCGCTCTGCATCCTGAAGTTTCCCCACCGGATCGGGATCCAGCGTTTGAGGCCACTCTTCAGCGCCATCCGGCTCCGGCCGCTGCCATTGCGCCACCGCCCGCCACTGGGCCTGGGTCACCGGCGTTTGCGCCAGCAGAAACTCCCCCAAAGTCACCCGATGCACGGGCCGCTCGTTGTCGCGGCTGTCTGCTTCCGTCTCCGCTGCTCCCATCAAAAAACTCCCCGCCGGGATGCGCAGCATCGTGAGCGCCACCTCTTTCGCCAGCTGCTCGCGGTGGGCCAGGTGGCGGCTGCGCCAGCGCAGGATCCGCCAGGGTTCGGCGGGAACCGCCTGCGGCGGCGGCGGGCTGGCGCTGGCCATGGCGGGCGAAACAGGGCCGTAGATACTCAGGTTATGGCTTCCAGGCTTTTGTACAAGCTGAACGGTTCAGCCCTATGGCGACGATCACGGCGTGGGGTCAGCATGTACCGCCTCGCGTGCGGCTGTTGGTGGGTCCGCACCCAACCCAGCCGAGCGCCGGCCCGGCACAAGTGCTATTGAGCAAGCAGTGCTCCCTTAATCGAGCAGCTCACCCATTCGGCCAGCGGCCGTTCAGTCCGCCAAGTCGGCCAAGTCGGCCAGCTCCATCAGCCTGGGATCCACCGGTTGGCCTGACAGTGCCGCCAGATCTTCCAGGTCATGCACCCGTGGTGGCCGCCGGTCCGCCACCACAATCCAGGCTTTGAGCAGTTTTTCCACGGTCTGCTGGGCAGTGAAGCCCCAATCCTCTTCGGGATAGGCCGCATCAAGGCTGAGGCGAAGGCTGCGCAGATGGCGACGCACGATCGCCAGGAGCAGCAGCGCGTCCTCAACGGGCGACATACAGCACCCCATGGAAGCGCCTCCAGCACGCCATCTTCTCGGCTGGCGTGAGCTGGGGCTGGTGCACGATCACCGCCAGATCAAGATCGGAATCGAGCCGCGCCTCCCCCCGTGCTCGCGACCCGAAAACCAGCACCACCCGCACATCGAGCTCCGCACACAGCCGCCCCAGAGCTGTGCCACAACGGTGGGGTTCCAAACCTGGCCCCAGCGCAGGGGAGAGGGCGAGACTCGGAAACCAAGGTTGGGGAGGCGGTTGACCGGGTGACTGAAGCCATTCAGTTGGCGCAGCTGCAGGGGTGATAGTGCGCAAGGCGCAGCCCCAAAACTGGCGCTCACCTCAGCTCCCCTTCCCCCTCCAGCACCTGCCGGTACAACCCCGCCAGGCGCCGCTCCAATTCCTCGGCCTCCATCCCCGGCAGCTCCAGCGGGCCCAGCCGTTGCAGCGCCCGCTCCGGTGGATCGGGTGGCAGCGGGTCGGGGGGCTGCAGGCGTGGCGCCGGGCGGGCCCGCAGGCCCACGGGCCACCAGGGCGGCAGGCCCTCGGCGTTGGCCGGTTCGGGAGCATCGCGGCGCAGGCTGGCCAGCAGGCTGTCGCGGTCGCGGCCATGCCAGGCCAGCAGCAGCCAGGGATCCTCATCCAGCAGCTGGGCGAACACGTACAGCACGGCGGCGATGTGCTTGCAGGGCACGGCGTCGTCCGGGCAGCCGCAGCGCACCTGCAGATCGTCCCAGCGGCGCGGAAACAACGGCACCCCCACCGCCTCGAACGGCTCCTCCAGATCGCGGGGCACGTCGCCATTGAGCAGCTGGGCGGTCCAGCCCAGGCGGGCGGCCATCGCCTGCTCCAGCGCCTTCCACTGGGCTTTGCTGGGGTGCGCCTTGCTGGGGGCGGTGCTGCGCACGCTCACCCGATAGGGCGTGGCCCTTGAGCCCTGCACCCGGGCCTCCAGCCGGCCCGCCTTCACCAGCAGCTCCTGCACCCGGCCGCCACGGGCATAGCGGCGGCCCCGCTCCATGCGCGGCCCCAGCCCATAGCCCTCCAGCACCGCCGTGAACCGCTGCGACCACCACTGATTCGCCAGCGGCGCCGCCCGTCTGCTCATCGCTCCCCCCCCGGCTCACGCAGCTGAATCAACCGGCGCAGCGCGTCGGTGGAGAGCTGGCTGAGGGCCTGCTCGCCGCTGCCCACCACCCGCTCGGCCAGCTCCCGCTTGCCGCGGATCAGCGCATCGATGCCCTCCTCCACCGTGCCGCCGCACACCAGCTTGTGCACATGCACCGTGCGCCGCTGGCCGAGGCGATGGGCCCGGTCGGTGGCCTGGTCTTCCACCGCCGGATTCCACCAGCGGTCGTAGTGGATCACATGGGAGGCGGCGGTGAGGTTGAGGCCGGTGCCGCCGGCCTTGATGGAGAGCAGAAACACCGGCGGCCCCTCGGGCTCACTGAAGCGTGCCACCAGCTGCTCGCGCCGCGCCCGGCTCAGGCCGCCGTGCAACCAAAGCAGCTCCTCGCCGCAGCAACGGCTCAGATGGCGGGCCAGCCGCTCGCCCCAGCTGGTGTACTGGGTGAAGATCAGCGCCTTTTCGCCGGCCTCGAGGATCGCCGCCAGCAGTTGCTCGCAGCGGTTGAGCTTGCCGGAGCGGCCCTGCAGCGCCGAGCCGTCGCCCAGGTAGTGGGCGGGGTGGTTGCACACCTGCTTGAGCCGGGTGAGGCCCGCCAGCACCAGCCCCTGGCGGGCGATGCCCTCGCTCTGCTCCGCCTGCTCCAGCAGCTCGTCGGCCACCGCCTGATACAGCGTGGCCTGCTCCTCGCTGAGCGTGCACAGCTCGCTCTGCTCGATGCGGCCCGGCAGGTCGGGCAGGATCGCCGGATCGCTCTTGAGGCGCCGCAACAGAAACGGTGCCGTGAGCCGCCGCAGCCGCTCCGCCGCCTCGGGGTCGTGGTCGCGCTCGATCGGCAACGCGAAGCGCTGGCGGAACTGGGAGAGGCTGCCAAGCAAACCGGGATTGAGCAGCTGCAGCAGGGCCCACAGCTCCAGCAGGCGGTTTTCCACGGGCGTGCCGGTGAGGGCGATGCGCCGCTCGGCCCGCAGCCCGGCGGCGGCCCGCGACACGGCGGTGTAGGGGTTCTTGAGCTGCTGGGCCTCATCGAACACCAGCCGGCCCCACTCCAGTTTCGCCAGCAGGGCCACGTCCCGGCTGAGCACGCCATAGCTGGCGATCAGCACGCCGCCGGGCCCGAGGGCCTTGAGGGCGCGGCGCAGGGCCGACAGGGTGCGGGGCCGCTCCGGGCCGTGGTGCAGGGCCAGCTTCAGGTCCGGCGCGAAGCGCTCCAGCTCCCGTTGCCAGTTGCCCAGCAGCGACACCGGCGCCATCACCAGGGTGGGGGCTGCGAGCGGATCGGCCAGCAGGGAGGCGATCAGCTGGGCGGTCTTGCCCAGGCCCATGTCGTCGGCCAGACAGGCCCCCAACCCCAGCTGGCCGAGGAACACCAGCCAGCCCAGGCCCCGCTGCTGATAGGGGCGCAGCTCACCCGCGAAACCAGCGGGGCTGGGCAGGGCCTGCGCCCGGCTGTGCAGATCGCCGGCGAGCAGGGTGCCCAGGGGCCCGGGCGCCTCCACCCCCGCCAGCTCCAGCTCCGCCGGCACGCCCAGCCGCTCCAGGCCGAGGCCGCCACGCAGCAGCTCGGCGCCGCTGGCCTCCCCCGGCTGGCCCGCCAGGCGCAGCAATCCCGCCACGGCGGCGGCATCCACCAGGGTCCACTGGCCGCGCAGGCGCACCAGCGGCCGCTTCAGGGCAGCGGCCCGCTGCAGGGCCTCCAGGTCGGCCTGGCTGAGCGGCTGATCGCCCAGCACCGCCTGCCACTCGAACTGGAACAACCGGGCCAGATCCAGGCCGCCGCCGGAGCCGGCCGGGGCCGCCTTGCCGCCCTTGCCCCTGGCGGCCGGGATCTGGGCCCGCAGCCCCAACCGCGACACCTGCCGCAGGCCGCTGGGCAGCAGCAGGCCGAAGCCGGCCTCCGCCAGCAGGGCCGCCCGGCCGCTCACCAGGCTCACCAACTCCCCTTCCTCCAGCTCCAGCTGGGCGGGCGCCGCCTGCCGCAGCAGCGCCGCCAGCTCCGGTGCCAGGCGCGTGAGCAGGCCCAGCTGCTGCAACACCGCCTCGAAGGCGCTGGACGCAAACGGGGTGGCGCCGGCCCAGAAATCGGCCAGGGGCAGCAGCAGGCTGGGATCGGCGGCGGGCCCCAGCAGCAGCTCGATGGTCCAGCGGCGGCGGCGGCCATCGGCCGGTTCGTGGCAACGCAGGGCCAGGCGCAGATCACCGCCGGGGGCCACCGCCTGGCGCACCCAGCTGGCCACCTGCTCGGCGCTGGAGTCCGCCGGGGCGGCCAGAGACGCCGGCAGCCGGGGGTCGTCGGCCGCCAGGGCCCTCAGCCAGGCCTGCGCCAACGGGGCCGTCGCCGGGGTGGGTTTGGGGGTCGACCCCAGCGCGCCGGGTGCAGCCCGCAACCGCTGCCGCACCAGCCGGTCGACGGCGGCCGCCAGGGCCTCGGCCAGGCGGTGCTGGCTGGCGGGCCCGTCGTCGGGCAGGAGAGCTTCCAACCAGGGCCGATCCTCCAGCGCCGGCAGCGGCCACCAGCGGGCCACCAGGCCGCCAGCGCCGTCGGTGTCCAGGGCTGGCGTCACCCGGCCCGCCGCCACCAGCACCGCCGCCAGCCGCTCGATGCGGTGCTGGCTGGGCGAGTCGTCGAGCCGGTGTTCCAAGGCCCCAGCCACCGGCGCTAGGCCCTGCCGCGCGGCAGCCCCCGCAGCGCCGGCACGTAGGGAATCAAGCCCTTGGCGGCGGCCTGCAGCTGGACCTCGATCGGCAGGCTGCGGATGTCGCGCAGGAACCCATCCACCTCCAGGATCCAGGGGATCTGGGAGGCTTCGAGCAGGCTGGGCAGGCACCAGCGCGAGCTGAAGGGGGTGATCTTCAGCAGGTCGCGCACCTTTTTGGCGTGGTTGTGGGAGGTGCTGGTGGCCACGCCGAAGTGAGCGGCGATCGTGGCAGCGCTGCAGTGGGGGCTCTGGGTGGCATCGAAGAGGAAGTTGGCGGAACCGATGGCGTGCACCACGCCGGCGCACCAGGAGGCGTCGCGCCCCGTGAGCAGCGGCGACGGACGCTTGCGGGCCAGGGCGGCCACCGCCTCGTGGATCAGGGCGCGGTAGTCGTCGTCGAGGTGGCGGGCGCAGAAGGGGTCGATGCGCAGCAACAGCCTGTCCACCGTCTCGCGGAGGGCGGCGGGCACCTTGAGGGCGGCGGGCTGCCTGGGGGGTGCCGCTGCAGCCGGCTGCGGTTCGGCCAAGGGCTCCTCCATCGCCACCGCACCGATGCTGACCGGCACCCGCGCACCGCCCACCTCCACCTGGAAGCGGCGCCGTTTCGGCGACGGCTGCTGCCACAGGCGGGCGATCTGGGGTTCGGCCTCGATCCAGGCCACCAGCGCCAGGGCCACCGCCTCCAGCTGCTGGAGATCGGCGCGGCGGGGTGGTTTGAGCACCTGCGGCGGCTCGATCAGCATCACGGTGGGGTAGGCGTCGCCGGGGGCCACCGGCCAGCCGTAGCGCCTGATCTCCTGCAGCAGCGGCGCCGGCATGGCGGCCCTGGCCTCGAAGTTGATGGCGCGATGGGACGGCGCGGCGTCCATGGCGTCGCGATCGCCCGCCTCGAAGCGTTCGCCCAGTTCCACGTAATGCTCGTAATCCCGCAGCGACTGGAACAGGATCACGCCGTAGTGCTCGCGCTGCTGGCCGATCACGCATCCCACCCAGCCCTGGATCGCCAGGGCGCGGCAGCTCAGCTGGAAGAGGTGACCATCGCCGGGGATCCGCTCCCAGGGGCGGCGTTGATAGAGGGCGGCGGCCGCTTCAAAAAAACGCGCCACCGCCTCCGGGCCGATGTCGCCAGGGAGGTAGGTGGAGAGCGCCTGCGTGCCCAGCAGATCCTCGCCGCCCGCGAGCTCCTGGCGCATCAGCTTCACGGCCCGGTCGAGCTGGGGGGTGGCGCCCTGGCTGATCACCGCCTCCGGCAGCAGCGGCGGCAACAGCTCGAGCAGGTCGGCCCGGTTCACCACCACCCGCCGCGGCGAGCCGGGCCGGCAGGGGGCCTCGGGGTCGTGGAGGGCATTGGCGATCGCCGGCTCCAGCACCGCCAGCGGCTGATCGGCCGCGCCCACGGTCGAGCTGCGGATGGCACCACCGGCCTCCACCACCAGGGCGATCAGGGGGCGCACCGTGCTGCCATCCTCCTGGGCCACAAAAGCCGGCATCGTCACCAGCCCCACCTCCCACACCGTGCCACTGGCATCGGCGCCGAAACCACGGGCGGATCGGGAGGGGGGAGCCATGGCGGCCAGACGACGGGGGCCTGCAGCATGCTGCCGGAGGCGGGCGGGCGGCGCAGGAGCACCAGGGGTGGTTGCTGCTGCGGCACAACAACAATCATGCCAGCGCCGATGCTAGCATACCAGCACAATCAGCTGGCATGGATGGCGACCATCACGGTGCGGGGGCTGGGGGGCGACGACCTGGCGGCCCTGAAGCAAGCGGCCGAACACGAAGGCATCAGCATGAATCGCCTCGCCCTGCGGCGCCTGGTCGATCAGCCCCCGGCCGCGGCGATCGCTGGCCCTTCGATGCTCGATGCCTTGGCCGGCACCTGGAGCCAGCAGGAGGCCGAATGCTTCCAGGCGGCGATTGCG
>CAIRWM010000030.1 GCA_903882285.1 uncultured cyanobacterium | reverse complement strand
CGCCCCCGCCGCCGCCCCCGCCCGACGTGCCGCCCGACGTGGTGACGGCCGTGTGGGCCTCCGCCGAGCCGCTGGCGGCCCTCACCGCCCTGGGCCGCCAGCGACTGCTCGCCGCCGATGGCAGCCGCAGCAACCTGTTCGAGCTCTGCGACGCCGCCTGCCTCACCCGCAACCCCGGGCTGCTGGAGGCTGCCGCCGAGCAGCTGGGGCGGCTGCCGGCCGACGAACTCTGGACCCTGGTCTACAGCCTGCGGCTGCAGATCGCCCGCAACGAACCACTGGAGCGCCAGAGGGCCACGGCCCGGGCCCTGCTGCCCCAGGCCCAGGCCCTCGATGCCGGCAGCCGCCAGCTGCTGGCCAGCCTGCTCAGCCCCGACCTGCCGGCCACCCTGCTGCCGGAACTGTCCCCGGAAGCCTTGGCGGTGCTGCAGCCGCAGGAAGGCAGGGACAGCGATCCGGCCCGGGAAGCCGCCATCGCCGCCCTGCTTCAGCAGCGCGCTGGCGCCAGCGATGAGGAACGGAGCCGCGCCGCCAGGCTCTACAGCCGCCTGGGCCCGAGCCTGCGGCGCCCTTTCCAGAGCTGGGACAACCCCCAGGTGGCCGACGCCTCCCGCCTCGATGCCCTGGTGGAGCGACTGGCCACAGCCCGCCGCGAGGGCCGGGGCTTCGGGCTGCTGCGCCTCGGCGACGGCGAGGGCCTGCTGCTGGCCGGCCAGCGCCCCGACCTCGAGGGGGCCATCCGCAACGGCAGCGCCCGTGATGCCGAGCTGGAGGCCCGCGGCGGCGAGCTTGCCCCGGAGGAGTATGGGCTGCTGATGAATCGCTTCCGGGAGGTGGTGCAGCGGGCCGATGTGGTGGGCATCCCCGACCTCTGGCAATGCCTGCAGGGACCGGAGCAGACCTACCAGGTGGCGGCCCGGCTGGAGACCGAGCCGGCAGCGATGCTGCCTGGAGGCTGGCATCTGCATACCCAGTTGCTGCTGCACGGCGCCTTCCACCGCCCCCCCTTCGACCGGATCACGGCCGTGATCGCCCCGGCCCTGCCCCCCCAGCTGCAGGGCAGCGGCGTGACCTTCCTGCAGCTGCCCGGGGAGGACCCCCACTGGAGCGCGATGGCGCCCCCCCATGCCCACTACCCGATCGTGTTCTGCCAGGTTCTGCAGTGGATCCAGAGCGAGGCGGGTCCGGGCCAGCTGGTGCTGGTGGGCGGCGGTCTGCTCGGCAAGCTCTACGTGGGAGCTCTCCAGGCCCGCGGGGCCGTGGCGATCGACATCGGCAGCGTGATCGACCTCTGCTGCGGCTACAGCGGCCACCGCGGCGAACACCGCCTCAATCCCTACCTCGCCCCCCTGGCCCGCTCCGCCTTCCGGCCGGCGAACCGGGCCTAGGCTCCAGGCAACCGCGGATCAGGATGGCCGGCCAGCCCTGGATTGACCAGGCGATCCACCACCTGCACCGGGCAAGCCCCGGCATGCAGGGCCAGGTGCTGCAGCAGCAGGCCGCCCTGGCCCTGCTGCAGGCCCGCCGCGATGGCGCCGAAGGCGAGCAGCTGGAGCAGGCGCTCCAGACCTGCGCCCTGCAGGAACTCCGGCAGGCCATCCAACAGCTCCAGGTCCCACCCGACCAGCACCAACCGCCGGCCCCGCCGGCGACCTGAAGCGGCTCAGCCCCCGGCCAGGCTGTTCCACACCTCCAGAGTGGCGCGGCCGCGGAACACGGCCAGCTGCAGCGCCTGGCGCGCCTGCTCCGGCAGGCCCCCGTCCTCACCCATCGCCGCACAGGCCTCGAACAGGTCGGCGAGCTGGCCGGGGTCCACCAGCTCGCCCCCCTGCCCCAGCTCATCCAGGCCCTGCTGCAGCCGATCCCGGATCGCCGGCACGATCCAGCTGCGGGCCTCCGGCAGCAGCACCAGCAGCCGTTGCAGCAGCGCCACCGACCTCTGGCGCGCCAAGGCGCCGGGCTGGGCCATCCAGGCGATCGCCCCGTAGCGGCAGATATGCTCGGCCATCATCCCCAGGGCAACCGCTGGCGCGTGGGGCAGGGTCTCCAGGCGCCGCATCCAGCGATCGGCCTGCCAGAGCCTTTCGGCCCGCTGCGGATCGGCCACCACCGCCGGGGCCGGATCCGCACCGGCAGCATCCACCAGCTGGCGGTGCAGTTCGGGCAGCACCCGCAGCAGCAGGGCCGCCAGCCGCTCCGGTTCCAGGGCCGGCGCCAGCCCCTCCAGCCTGAGCAACCCCTCCTCAAGGCCGGAGCCGAGACAGAGCGCCTCGATCCGCCTTAGCTCATGGGCCTCGAGGGCCGCCGCCAGGGCGGTCCGCTCCTCGCTGGCCCCCTCCGGCAGGCCCCGCAGCAGCTCCCGCCACAGGGAAGCCAGCGCCTCGGCTGGCAGCGGCAGGGCCAGCAACCGCTCCAGCTCGATCCAGACTCCGGCAGCTAATTCGGCCATCAGCGGGGCTGCAGGGTGAGGTTATAGAAGCCGAGCAGCCCCTCGGCGCCGGCACCGGTGGGCAGGGGCCAGAAGGCTTCCGGCAGCGGCCGGGCCACCGGCGCCACCGGCAGACCCAACCCCTGCAGGGCCGCCGCCAGCCGTTCGCGCACCACCACCTCGCCCCAGCCGGCCTCGAGATGGGCGCTGGCCGCTTCCACCTGCCGCTGCCACAGCTCGACCGAATCGTGCAGGGCCAGCACCTCGCGCGCAAAGGCCTCGGGCTCGTCCGCCAGCCGGGCGGTGATGCCATGGCGCAGGCCCAGCCCTTCCGCCGCCACGGCGGTGGCCACCACCGGCAGGCCCGCCGCCATCGCTGTGAGCATCTTGCCCTTCACCCCGGCCCCGAAGCGCAACGGCGCCACGCAGATCCGCATCCGCCCCAGCAACGGCGCCAGATCGGCCACGTAGCCATGCACCGTGACCGTGTCCCCCGCCAGAGCCTGAATCTGCGGCGGTGGATCGGCCCCCACCACGTGCAACTGGGGCACGCCACCGAGCTGCTGCAGGGCGGGCATCACCTCCTGCACGTACCAGAGCACCGCATCGGCATTGGGCGGATGGCCGAAGCCACCGAGAAACACCACCCCCTGGCGCTCGGCGAACGGCCGACCGGAAGCCTCGCGACGCACCCGCGGCGGCAGCACGAAACCGGCGGCCCGGGGCTTGAGACGCTCCTGGGCCTGACGCTGTTCGTCCTCGCTGAGATACAGCACCCCATCCACCACATCGAGGATCCGCTTCTCGAGCGTGCGCATCCGCTCGATCTCCTCCGCCGACACCGAGCCCGGATCGATGCTGCGCTGGCGCTCCATGCGCAGATGGTGCAAGTCGTGGGTGTAGTACAGCAACCGCGCCAGCGGCGCGTGGGTCTTGATCGCCTCCAGCCAGCGCTGGGCCACCTCCGGCCGGGCCAGCAGGATCGCCTCGTAGTGGTCGCCCCGCTCCTCCAGCAGCTGCTCCACCGACCGCACCCACGGGTGCACCAGCACCTCCACCCCCAAACGCTGCAGGGCGGTGCCGTAATCCGGCTGCCAGAGCAGGTTGTCGGCGGGCAGGAAGCTCACATCCCAGCCGAGAGCCAGAAGGTCGGTGAGCAGGTTGAGCACGTAGAGGGAGCCGGCATCCCGATCGGGCGTGGGCAGGCTGGCCTCCATCACCAGAATCCGCCCCACCCGGCCGCGGTTCCGCTCCCGCCAGACATCGGTGCCGTTGGCGCCATGGCTCTCGAGCCGCCGCTGCCACTTGCTGCGGAAAAGCTCGGCATTGCGGGCCTGGAAGCGCTTGGCCCCGCTCTCCTCGTCGCGGCCGCTGGACACCCCCTCGTAATGGATCACCCGCGAAAGGGGCTGCATCAGCACCCGGTAGCCCAGGTCCTGCACCGCCTGGGCCAGGTCGGTGTCCTCGTAGTAGGCGGGGGCGTAGCGGCTGTCGAAGCCTCCGATGCGCCGGAAAAGCTCGGTTTCCATCAGCAGGCAGGCCCCCGACACGTAATCCACATCGCGGCAGAAGGCATAGGCGGGATCGGCGGCATCTCCGTCGCGGCCGTAATTCCAGGCGCTGCCATCGCGCCAGACAATGCCGCCCGCCTCCTGCAGGCGCCCATCCGGGTAGAGCAGCATCGGGCCCACCAGGCCGGCTTCGGGGAAGCCATCGAGGCTGGCCACCAGTTCCTCCAGCCAGCCTTCGGTCACCACCGTGTCGTTGTTGAGGAAGCAGAGCAGCTGGCCGCGGGCCAGGGCAGCACCGCGGTTGCAGCTGCGCAGATACCCCAGGTTCTCGGGCTGCCGCACCAGCTGCAGGGCCTCACTGTCGAGCTCGGCCATCACGGCGGCGAGCTGGTCGAGGGAGCCGGCGGGGGAGCAGTCATCCACCACCACGATCTCGAGCCGGGCGCAGGGCTCGGCCAGTCGCAGCTGTTCCTGCAGCAGGCTCACTAGGCAGCGCAGGGTCACCTCCTCTTGGCCGTACACCGGCACCACCACGCTGACGCTTCGATCAGGGCGGCCCCGCTCCCGCACCAGCGGCCAGAGCCGCCGCAGGGTGGCGATCAAAACCGCCGCCGGTGGCGGCTCGAACAGACCATCGGCGAAGGGATGGGCCTCCAGGGCCCGCGACGCCAGCAGCGGCCGGGGCCGCTCGGCCAGCCAGCAGCGGTAGCGGCACCACAGCCGCCCCAGGGCGGCACCGGCCTCGATGCGCTCCAGCTGGCGATGCAACTCGAGCGGATCGTCAAACAGGGTGGCCGGATCCTCGAGGCAGAGCTGGCGCGCCATGCTGAGCAGGGCGGTGCGGGCCGAAAGCCGGCGCCATTGGAGGCTGAGCACCGCCTCCGGCAGGGCCGGCAGGCTGAGCTCCACCGCCACCGGATCGCTGGCGAGGGGCAACACCACCAGGCCGCTGCAGGCCCCGGCTCCGAGCCGCAGCGTCTGGTCGATCCACTGGCCGTCGTCCTGCTGAAGCCGCAGCAGCAGGGGCAGACCCCGGGGATCCTGATCCACCCGGATCGTGCCTTCCAGCCAGACAGCCTGGCGGAGATCGCTCAAGAGCTCACTCCAGCCAGGCAGACCTGGGATTCAGTTGTCGGTCCGGAAATCACACCACGAAGAAGATGTCTGCCTGCTTCCACTGGTAGCCAGCCTGGGCCTGAACGGTAGTCATCCTGCCATCGCTGTCCTGAATGGTGAGCGTGTCG
>CAIRWM010000029.1 GCA_903882285.1 uncultured cyanobacterium | reverse complement strand
GCTCAGCCTCTGGCCCAGCCCTGAGAACAGGCCATCAGGCCATCACGACACCTTTTCGAGGCGCTTGACGATGACGGCCATGAGCACAAGCGAACCGGCGAGGGCGATCAGCAGGGCGATGGTCATCGGGACAGGCAAGACACCAATGGGATTCTGGCTGATCATGGCCCCAGTCGCCGGAGCCGCCGGATGGGAGAGCAGAGCAGCCCGGTGTTGATGTGCAAGCTGGTGTTCGTGTACGGCACCCTCAAGCGCGGCCAGGCCAACCACCACTGGCTGGAGGGGGCCAGCTTCGCCGGAGAGACGCAGCTGGCCGGTGCCACTCTGCACGACATGGGGCCCTTCCCGATGGTGATCGCCGCCGCTGCTGTCAGCTCCCCCGACAGCGCCACCCCCGGAGGCGTGCACGGGGAGGTCTACGTGATCGATGGGCCCGCTCTGGAGCGACTCGACCGGCTCGAGGGCTACCCGCGCCTCTACGACCGCCGCGTGCTGTTCCTGGCCGACGGCCGCCGCGCCTGGGTGTATCTGGGCCGGCCGCGCCAGGTGCGCCATGCGCCCCGCCTCGCCTCGGGCTACTGGCCGGAACCGCTGTTGGTGCTCCTGCCCCTGGCCTGGCTGCTGCTCAGCGCCGGCCTGGCCTGGCCCCCCGCCCGCGCCGACGGCGCCCGCGTCGATGACAGCCGCAGCGACTGCCTCGCCTGGCAGCGCAGCCACGGTGAGATGCGCATCCGCCGCGGCAATGCGATCGGGACCACCCACTACCTCACCAAGATGAAGCGGCTGCAGGTCAGCCCTGACCAGGCTCCGGTCGCCCTCTACGCCGAAAGCGACCTGCTGCGCGTCTGCGGCGAACGGCGCTGATCAAGCCGCCACCAGCGGCGGCGCCCAGCGGTCGCTCTCCCCCCGAGGCCAGCACTGGGGTTGAAGCCCGAGACGGCGACCCAGACCCTGGGCGATCTTGCCCCAGACCATGAACGGGCAGAAGGAGCACCAGAGGCGGCCCACCAAGGGATAGGCCAGCAGGATCAAGGGCTACCACCAGGCCCAGAAGAGGTTGAGGGCGCTGTTGTGCTGGGGGTCCTGCGGCCCGAGCCACAGCCAGAGGTTCACCAGCACGAACACCCAGCTGCACCAGGCCGAACAGCAGGCCATTCCAGAACCGAGGCGAGCGCATCAGGTCCTGCAGCAGCGGCTTCCAGCGCCAGAGATAAAAGCAGGCTCGCGTGGCCCGCGCCGCGAGGTCCAGAAGACGTCGTCGGGCAATATCGCCGGATGGCTGGCGGCGCAATAGCGGAAGGCCCGCTCGATCAGCTCCAGCAGTTCGCTCACATTGCCAAAGAAACTGTAGGACTGCAGGCGCTTCACCATCTCGTCACTGACCCCCGGTGGCGCAGCCCAGCCGAGGCTGAGGGCCTTTTGGCGCACGCCGTGGCGGATCCACATGCCCAGATCCTGGAGCCGAACCCGCAGCGGCGGCACCCTGATCAGCTGGCAGACCCGATCGAACTCCGACACCGCCTTGTCGCTGGTGAAGAACAGCCGGCCCCCGAAGCGATACTGTCGCTCCGGATGTCCCGGCTCGCTGCAGCGGCCGTCGCGGGCCAGCTGCAGCAGGGTGGGCCGCAGGGCCGAATCCGCCAGATCCAGCTGTTCGGTCAGCAGCGACCCCGTCCCCAGGCAGTCGGGCAACGACGGCTCGCCATCGTTGCCGCGACCGAACAACTCGGCGCCATCGGCGCGCAGCAGGGCCCCATTGAAGGGCGCCAGCCGCAGTAGGCAGGCCGCCGTGGGCTCAGGCGGATGAGGGGTGACGTGCGCGGCACGACTGCTCCGATTCTGAGTTGGGCCTTGTCGATGATGGGAACCGCCCGCCCGACGCCGATGTCCCTGCAGCTCGATGGCACCGCCCGCCAGCGGCCGCACGACCAGCTGGCGATGGGGGGGAGCTGATGCCCTCCGGGGGCGCGGAGAGCGCCACCTTCCACTGGCGCGGCCACCTGCTCACCCTGCTGGCAGGCAAGGCGGTGTGGGATCCCGGCCAAGGACTGCTGCTGGTCGCCGATCTGCACCTTGGCAAGGCCGAGATCTTCCAGGCCCACGGCATCCCCCTGCCCAGTGACGGCGATGCCGGCACTCTCAATGCCCTGCTGGAGCTCGCCGGTCGCTGGCGGCCTCGCCAGGTGGTTGTGCTTGGCGATCTGATCCATGGCCGCCTCGGCCTGGGCGCCGAGCTGCGCGCCAAGCTGCAGGCCCTTCCGGAGCTGCTGGGCTGTCCGCTGCGGCTGATCGGCGGCAACCACGAGCGGGGTAGCTGGCTGGAGGGCCTGCCGCTCGAGCCATCCCAGGCGTTCGGGCCCCTGTGGCTCAGCCATGAGCCGAAAGCGCGGGCCGGCCACCTCAACCTCTGCGGCCACTGCCACCCCGTCGCCCTGGTCGGACGAGGCGCCGATCGTCTGCGGCTGCCCTGCTTCGCCTACGACGCCAGCCGCGAGCAACTGCTGCTGCCGTCGTTCGGCGAACTGACCGGCGGACACCCCTGTGAGCATGGTCATCGGATCTGGCTGGTGGCCGAGGGGGCCATCGTTCCTTGGACACGAGAACCCCGCCGAATCGACCGGCCCCCAGGCACATCCGCCTGGCCCAGCCCCCCGTCCACCAGCTGCGGCGGCTGAGACGGCGCCCCCGCCCGCCGCGGCTGCACAAGCGCTGGCTGACGCTGCTGGGGATCGGCGCCGCCCTGATCGCCATCGCACCGCCGCCACCCCCGCGCCGCCCGAGGATGCAGTGCTGCAAGCCGCCCCGGCCGATGGCCCAGCAGGGAGCGGCCAGGCCCGCCGTGTCGCCGGCGCCGCCAACGCTTAGCCCGCCTATCCTGACGCCACCCACACCCATGGCTCCACCCCCCCCTCTGCCCTGACCCCGGCCCCTCAGCCCGGTCGCTCAGCCGGCCGCCGCCAGGGCCCGCACCACATCGCCGCGGGTCAGCACCCCGATCGGGTGGTGCTCCTCATCGAGCACGAACAGGCGCTGGATGCTGCTCTCGTGCAATTGCTTGGCCGCGGCGGGCAGGGTGGTGGTGCCGCTGCAGGTGTGGGGTCTGGCACGCATCACCTCGGCCACCGTGCTGCCCAGCACCTGATGCACCTGCTTGTCCCATTCGAGCGGATTGCGCAGATAGATCACCGCATCGAGGAACATCACGTAGGGACCGGCTTCGAAGCCGCTCTCCCGCACCATCAGGTCCTGCTCGGTGAGCTCGCCCACCAGCACGCCGTTCTCGTCAACCACCGGCAGCCCGGAGATGTGGTGCTCGCTCATCAGCTGAACCGCCTCCTGCAGGGGGGTGTCCTTGCGGACAAGGATTACAGGGGTGCTCATCGCCTCGGCCACGGAGCGCTCGACAACCATGCGGGGGTCTTCCAGGTGCCCCCATTGTGCGGCGGCATGCGCCCGAAGGCGCCGCGCTCCACCCGCGGAACAAGGGCTAGACCAGCGGCAGAGAATGCAGCGGCCAGACCGAAGGCCAGGGCGTAGGCCCTGCCCTGGGGCAGGTCGAAGACATGCAGGGACAGATCCAGCAGCGGGCCCGCCAGAGCAAGACCCAGACAGCGGGAGAGCACCACCGCCGCACTCCAACCGCCGGCCTGTTCGCCGAGGCGCTGGCCATTGCAGCGCCGGGCGATCTGCTCCGCCAGCCAGGCCTGGGTGAGGCCCGCGCCCGCGCCCAGCAGCAGTACAGGCAGAGGCAGAGGCAGGATCATCGGCCTCAGGCCCCCCAGCGCCAGCAGGACGTAGGCCGCCATCGTGGCCAGACCTCCACTGAGGGCCCGCTGCCAGCCACAAACGCGGCCTAGCAGCAGGCCGGCGACGGCGCCGAGGGCCCACAGCCCTCCCAGGGCGGTGGTGGAGGCCAGGCTCCAGCCGAACAGGCGACTGGCGTAAGGATCGAGAAGCACCTCCTGCACGAACAGGGCCGGATAGGCGATCAGCAGAAACCCCAGCAGAGCGCGATCGACCCGCACCGGGCTCGGACCCCCCCCGACGTCCTGGGACGGCGTCCCTGCCCCTGCGACCGCCATGGTCCCAATCGGCCCCAGCCCAGCTGCAGGGGCCGGCCCAGGGCGGGTCGCGATCCGGACTTCAAGCCGCCGCAGGCAGACGAGCACCAGCGGCAGCGCCACGACCAGCCACACCAACCAGAGCCCCAGCAGCCGCGTCGCCAGGGGCAGGAAGGCGCCGAGCCGCAGCAGCTGGCTGCTGGCCAGCGACACCACCACCAGCAGGGTGATCTGCACCAGAAACAGTTCGGCGATCGCCCGTCCCCGCTGCGGCGGCGGCGCGGTGTCGAGGAGCAGGGCGCAGAGCATCGTCTGGGTGAGCTGGCTGCCCAGGCCCAGCAGCACCATGGTCGCCGCCTCCGCCAGCACGGCCCCGAGGCGAGCCAGTCCGTCGAGCTGGGGCCAGTGGTGACCCAGCAGCAGCAGACCCAGCAGGGGCAGGGGCTGCATCAGCCACACCCACACCACCCCCACGGCCAGGTAGCCACTGCGGCGATAGCCCAGCAGCGGGCGGCGGTCGCTGAGGCGACCAAGGATGGGCCGCACGACGGCAGTGAGCGGATGCAGCGCCACCAGGCCGCCCACCATGCTGGCAGGCAGGCCGAGCTGGGCGATGCCGATCTGGGTGAAGGGGCCGGCCAGAAGCATCAGCGTCACGGCGGGCACGAGGCAGATCAGCAGCAACCGCAGGCGATGGGCGGGAGGCAGCATCAAGAAAGCGGGGACATCAGCGGAGCTCAGGCGATGAGAATGGAGCATCCGCACCCCGGAGTCACCCCTGCGCCGCCTCGCCGACTGGCTCACGATCGCCCGCGCCGTGCTGGGCCTCCCGTTGCTGCTGGCCCTCAGCGCCGACGCCCAGGTCGTCGCCTGGCTGCTGCTGCTGCTGGGGGGGCTCAGTGACGCCGCCGATGGCTGGCTGGCCCGGCGCAGCGGCGGCGGTTCGGTCTGGGGCGCCCGGCTCGACCCCCTCACCGACAAGATCCTGATCAGCGCCCCGCTGCTCTGGCTGGCCGCGGCGCAGCGCCTGCCGCTATGGGCCGTCTGGCTGCTGCTTGCCCGCGAGCTGCTGATTTCCGGCTGGCGCGCCGGCCAGGACAGCGGCGGCCCAGCCTCCCGCTCCGGCAAGGCCAAGACGATCCTGCAGTTCGCCGCCCTGCTGCTGCTGCTCTGGCCGGCGGGCTGGGGCAGTGAGGCCGCCGTGCAGGGACTGCGCCAGCTCGGCTACGGATTGTTCTGGCCGTCCCTGCTGCTCGCCCTCAGCTCAGCCCTCGGCTACCTCAGAGCAGCGCCGCATCAGCGCTGAAGTCGGGGCTGGTGGGTCCACGCTTGGCGTAGTCGTTGGCGTAGCTGTCCGCCAGGGTGGTCTCGAGGTCGAAGGCCGGGCTCCAGGCCAGCTCGCGCCGCACCCGATGGGTGTCGGTGAGGAAGTGGGCCAGCCGCAGCGGGAAGGCCTTGCGGGCCTTCTTATCCAGCCCGGCGGAATCAAAACTGCGGATCGCCACGGCGGCGGGATCCTGGCCGCAGGCCCGGGCGGCGGCGGCCACCAGCCCCCGGAAGGTCACGCCCTGGCTGCCGGTGCAGTTGTAGATGCGGTTCGTGGCGGCCTCCACCTCGATGCAGCGCGCCATGGCGGCCGCCAGGTCATCGACGTGGCCCAGCTGGGTGATCGTGCTGCCGTCACCGGGCAGGGGCACCGGCTGGCCGTGCACAATCCGGTCGAAGAACCAGCTCTCCACCGGGTTGTAGTTGCCGGGACCGACGATGTAGGTGGGCCGGAAACTGGTGAAGGGGATGCCCTGCTGGCGCAGCCAGGCCTCGGTCTCGGCCTTGCCGGCATGGCGGCTGGCGGGATCCGTGGCGGCGTCCTCGTCGAGGGGCCACTGCTCGCTATCGGCGTAGACGCCGGCCGAACTCACATAGACGAGACGCTGCGAGGGGACGCCGGCGGCGTCGACGACACGGCGGGTGTCCTCCAGGCTGCGGCCGGAACTGTCGATGATCACCTCGAAGCTGCGGCCCCGCAGGGGCTCCAGACCCTCATCCGTGGCCCGGTCACCGGCCAGATGCTCTACGCCGGCGGGCACCGGCTGGCGGCCGCGCGTGAACAGCGTGAGGTCATGGCCGCAGGCCAGCAGGCGCGCCACCAGCGGCCGGCCCACGAAGCGGGTGCCGCCCATCACCAGAATCTTCATCCGTTCTGCCGCGTCATTGGCCGCCATTCAAACCCGTGAACCGCAAACGTCCCCGCACCTGGACGGCGCAGCCGGCCGCCTTGGAACGCAGCGGCGGCTTTCGCCACTTCGCCCTGGTCAGGGAGTGGGGCCAAGGAGAGGGGCGCCGGATCGAACTGGAGGCGGTGTTGCAGCGCAGCTTCCGTCTGGTGCTCCCCCCGGCGGAACTCGCCAACCGCGAGCACTGGCAGAGCGGCTGGCTGCGCCTGCCACAGGATCCGCCTGATCTGCCACAGGATCAGGGCGAGGCGGCCTCACAGGCCAGCGGCTGACCGATCGCCTCGAAGGGCAGCGCCGGCATCGCAAGCAGCTCCGGCCCTGCGGCCAGGGCCCCACCTGGGTTGGCCACGCCGGGGCTGTCGCGATAGGTGCGGCCGTCGAAGCGCAGGTCCATCACACCGGCCGGAACGCCGGCATCGGTGCCGCTGAGGCGGAGGTCCCACCAGCCGGCGCTGCGCCCGGCGCCTAGGCGCAGGGGGGTCTGGAACAGGCCGTTCTCGGCCACGGGCTCAAGGCCCGAACTCCCCTGGCGGAAAATGAACAAGGAACAGCCGCGGCTGCCGCAGGCGAAGGAGCCGACCACCAGGGCGAGGCGCTCCGGCCGGCCGTCGCCATCGAGATCGAAGCGGCTGGCGACGTAGCGCAGCGGGCCCACCTCAACGCAGGGCGGCTGCTGGCCGCTGGCCCGGGCCTGCTCCCACTCGGTGCTGTCGGGGTCGGCACCCGCCAGCGCCTGAACCGGGGTCGCCGCCCGTGTCTCAAACAACCGGCGGCGCAGGGCCGCCTCCAGATCCCGATCCGCCACCGAGGCAGGAGCTGGGGACGGGGCGAGAGGAGCGGCGCTGACCCGCTCGGCGAGGAGCGTCGGCAGCAACAGCAATAGCGGCAGCGGCAATCCCTTCACGGAGGAATGAGACATGACATCCAACCCTAGAAACGGCGGCCCAGATCGGAAGATGGCGGCAGCTTCCCCACCCGCTGCGCCGGCCATGCACGTCATCCCCGCCATCGACCTGCTCGACGGTCAGTGCGTGCGCCTGCATCAGGGGGATTACGACCAGGTGACCCGCTTCAGCGCCGATCCGGTGGCCCAGGCCCTGGACTGGCAGCGGCAGGGGGCCCAGCGCCTGCACCTGGTCGACCTCGACGGCGCCCGCCGCGGCGAACCGGTGAACGACGCCGTGGTCCGTGCCATCACCGCCGCGCTGGGGATTCCCGTGCAGCTGGGTGGTGGGGTGCGCACGGCAGAGCGGGCCGAGGAGCTTCTGGCCTGCGGCCTCGACCGGGTGATCCTGGGCACCGTGGCCCTGGAAGAGCCCGACGTGGTGCGGGAGCTGGCCCGGCGCCATCCCGGCCGGATCGTGGTCGGCATCGACGCCCGCGATGGCAGGGTGGCCACCCGCGGCTGGCTGGAGGAGAGCACGGTGGAGGCCACCGCCCTGGCCCGTCGCTTCGAGGGCAGCGGCGTCGCTGCGCTGATCACCACCGACATCGCCACCGACGGCACTCTGACAGGTCCGAACCTGGCTTTTCTGCGGGCGATGGCCGAGGCCAGCACGATCCCTGTGATCGCCTCTGGTGGCATCGGCTGCCTCGACGATCTGCTCAGCCTGCTGGCCCTGGCGCCCCTGGGGGTGGAGGGGGTGATCGTGGGGCGCGCCCTCTACGACGGCCGCGTCGACCTGGCCGAAGCCCTGCAGGCGATCGGGCCGGAGCGGCTCCAGGATCCCGGCCCGCTGTCGATCGCCTGACGCCCCTGACCGCCCCAAGCGGCGGCTGAACGATTGCCCTATAACAGATTCAAATCCCTGACTTATTAAGCGTGGCCGCTGCCACCGCTACCCCACTGTCCCGGTCGTCCGCACCTCCCCGGTCGTCCGAGCCTCCCCCCGCCGAGGAAATCCAGACGGTGCACTCCAGCCCGGAGAGCACCGCCGCCGCTCTCGGCAGCGTCGATGACGTCTACCGCCGCTGCCGCGAGCTCGGCATGCGCCTCAGTCGGCAGCGGCGCATGGTGCTCGATCTGCTCTGGAGCGAGAAGAGCCACCTCAGCGCCCGCGACATCTTCGAAAAGCTCAACGATCTCGGCCGCAACATCGGCCACACCTCGGTGTACCAGAACCTCGAGGCGCTTCAGTCCGCCGGGGTGATCGAGTGCCTCGATCGCGCCAGCGGCCGCCTCTACGGTTACCGGGCCGACGCCCACAGCCATCTCACCTGCGCGGAGTCGGGCTCCATCCAGGATCTCGATGTCACCCTGCCGGAGGAGCTGCTGCGCCGGATCGAGGCCCTCACTGGCTACACGATCGAGTCCTATACCCTGCACCTGTCGGGCCGCCCCAAGGCCAGCTGAGGCAGCAGCACTGGACTGTCCGTTCAGCGCCGTTAACATGAGATATCTTGCTCCGGCTCCTTGGCACGCCGTGCGACGCAGCCCCGCCCCCAGCTGCTGCTGTTCGCGGACCCGCTGCAGCGCGAGGGCCTCAGCCGCTGGCTCAGCGAAGGTCCTCAGCCGTGGCGGCCCGTCAGCGACCCAGAGCAGCTCGATGGTGCTCCCCAGCTGGTGATCTGGAGCCTGTCCGCCCCCCCCGTGGCCGCCACCCTGCTGGCGGAGCTGGAGCGCCTCCAGGAGCGCTGGCAGCCGGCGCCGCTGCTCTTGCTGCTGCCCGCCACACACCCCTACAGCACCGAATTTCTGCTGCAGCTGCCCTTGCAGGGCCTACTGGAGGGGCCGAAGGCCTCCGGGCTGCGCGCCACGGTCAGCACCCTGCTCGAGGGGGGCCGGGTGATCGAGATCGCCGCCGCGATGGCCCGCGGTGAGGCCGCCGAACGGCCCGCCCTCGGGCTGGGCCAGTGGCTGCTGATCAGTGGTCTGCAGCAGATCGATGCCGAGCGCCGCGTCTGCCTGCGGTTGCTCGACCCCGCCCCCGAATCCTTGCTGGCCCAGCTACTGCTGCAGGGACGCCTGCGGGAGCTCCACGTCGCCCGGCAGCTGCTGCTGTGGCTCTGGGGACCGGCCTCCCTGGCCTGGAGTCTCCCCTTGGCCGAGCTCGACCCCAACCCAGAGCCCAGCCGCAACACGGAGGCCACCGCCACCCCACTGGCTCTCACGGCCCGCCCCCCGGCGCGGCGCGGCGTCGCCATCACCCTGCGGCAGCGCACCGCCGAGGGCCTCTGGGAGGCGCTCCACGAACGGCTGCGGCGCTCGGCCGAGGCCGGGCCCGCCAACCACAGTGGGCAGCTGTTGGCCCTCGAGGGATTGCTACCCGAGCGGCGGCGCGATCTACTGCTCGCCCTGCTGGAGCAGTTCGAAACGCTGCGCCGCCGCCTCAGCGCCGATGGGCTCAGCGGTGAAGCACTGCTGGGCCGCTGGCAGGAGCTCCAGCCGGAACTGCGGCAGCAGGCCCTGCGCCAGCTCGCCGGCTCCTACGTGCAGCTCCCCTCCCAAGGAGGCCTGCGGCCCGTGGCCGAAAGCCTGCTGCAGAGCAGCGACCTCGCCCTGGTCGATCCAGAGCTGCCGGACCCGGTGCCGATGCTCGGCACCTTGATCCAGGCCAGGCCACTGCTGGTGGAGGGGCGCCTACTAGCCCCCGATGAGCCCCAGGCGCTGCTCTACCTCGAACTGCTGCTCAGCAACTGGTTGGTGCGCAGCGCCGAGCTGATCAGCGCCGAGGTGCTCGCCGCCTGCGCCGACTGGCCCGAACTGCGGCGCTACCTGCTGCGTCCCGACCTGCTGCCCACCCGCAACCTCGAGCGTCTCCGCAACCGCCTCAATACCCAGCAGCGCTGGAGCAGCTGGTTCGAGCGGCCGATCCAGCTGTTCGAGAGCCGGCGGCCCCTCTATCGCCTGGAGGCGGGCAACATCGACAGAGTCGACCTCACCGAACCGCGCGACGGCGAGCTACGCCAGCTCGGCTTGCTGCAGCAGGCCGTCACCCTGGCCCTGGAGGCCCGCGATGCCCTGGCCCCACAGCTGCAGAACCTGGTGCGGAGCCTGGGCGATCTGCTGGTGCTGCTGCTCACCCAGGTGGTGGGCAAGGCGATCGGTCTGGTGGGCCGCGGCATCCTGCAGGGCATGGGCCGCAGCGTCGGTCGCGGCTGAGCCGGCCCACGGCACAATGGCTCCAGCCTTGAACCTGAGCGCGTGCCCCTGCGGTCCCTGCACCCAACCCGTCCGGCCCTGCGGCGCTGGCTTGGCTGTTGCCTGGCGGTGCTCCTGTGGATCGCCGGCCTCAGCTGGGGGGCAGCCCCCGCCAAGGCCAGCCTGGACAACGACCGCTACGACGGCAATATTTTTGCCCTCTACGCCGGTAACGGCTCACTGGTGCCACCGCGCAGCAGCCTGGCCCAGGCGATGGCCGACCATCGCGTCGCCGTGGTCATCTACTACCTCGACGACAGCTCCGTCAGCAAGCGCTTCTCGCCGGTGGTCTCGGAACTGCAGCGCCTCTGGGGCCAGGCGATCGAACTGATTCCCCTGGTGAGCGATCCCCTGCAGGATCGCCCCATCGGCGGCGTCAATGACCCAGCCCGCTACTGGAAGGGGTTGATTCCCCAGGTGGTGGTCTTCGATCGGCAGGGTGTGGTCGTATTCGACGCCAGCGGCCAGGTGGACGTGGATGCCATCAATACTGCCGTGAGCCAGGCCACCGGCATTCCGCTGGCCCCCGGTGCCGGCAACAGCGCCACCGTCAGCTTCAACGAACTCAACAGCGAAGTGGTTTCCTCCCGTTGATGGCAGCCCCCGAACACCAGAGCCCGGAGCGGCAGGAGCGGCTCGAAAGCGACAGCCTCGGAGCGGTGGCGGTGCCGGCCGAGCACTACTGGGGCGCCCAGACCCAGCGGTCGCTGCACCACTTTCCCTACGGCCAGGCGATGCCGGATGCGATCATCCACGCCTTTGGTCAGCTCAAGGCCGCTTGCGCCGAGGTGAACGCCCGCCTGGGCCTCCTTGACTTCATGCTGGCAGACCGGATCGTGGCGGCCGCCGAAGAGGTGGCGGCGGGCCAGCTGGCCGGCGAGTTCCCTCTGCGCATCTGGCAGACCGGCTCCGGCACCCAGACGAACATGAACGTCAACGAGGTGATCGCCAACCGCGCCATCGAGGCCTGCGGCGGCAGCCTCGGCAGCAAGAGCCCGATCCATCCCAACGACCACGTCAACCTCAGCCAGTCGAGCAACGACACCTTCCCCACCGCCATGCACCTGGCGGTGGGGATCGAGCTCGAGCGCCGCCTGCTGCCCGCCGTCTCCGCCCTCAAGGCGACCCTTCGCCAGCGGGCCGAAGAGTTCGCGGCGGTGATCAAGATCGGCCGCACGCACCTGCAGGACGCGGTGCCGCTCAGCCTCGGCCAGGAGTTCGGCGGCTACGTGGCCCAGCTGGAGCTGGCCAGCGAGAGCCTCCTCCAGACCCTGCCCCAGGTACGCCAGCTGGCGATCGGCGGCACGGCCGTGGGCACCGGCCTGAATGCCCCCGCCGGTTTTGGCGAGGCGGTGGCAGCGCGGCTGGCGGAGCGAATCGGCCTGCCCTTCACCAGTGCGCCCAACAAGTTTCAGGCGCTGGCGGGCCATGAACCCCTGGCCACCGCCCACGGGGCGCTCACGGTGCTGGCCGGCAGCCTGATGAAGATCGCCAACGACATCCGCTGGCTCGGCAGCGGCCCCCGCTGCGGCCTGGGCGAACTGATCCTGCCGGAGAATGAACCGGGTTCCAGCATCATGCCGGGCAAGGTGAACCCCACCCAGTGCGAGAGCCTGACCATGGTGGCGCTGCAGGTGATGGGCAATAACACCGCCGTGCAGATGGCCGCCAGCCAGGGCAACTTTGAGCTCAATGTGTTCAAGCCCCTGATCGCCCACAACCTGCTGGAGAGCATCGCCCTGCTGAGCGGCGCCTGCCAGGGCTTCCGCGAGCACTGCATCGAGGGCCTGCGCGCCGACCGCGCCCGCATCGACGCCCTGGTGGACCAGAGCTTGATGCTGGTCACGGCGCTGACGCCGGTGATCGGCTACGACCGCGCCTGCGCCATCGCCAAACACGCTCACGAGCACCGCCTCAGCCTGCGCGAGGCTGCCCTGGTGCTCGGACAGATCAGTGCCGAGGACTTCGATGCCTGCGTGCGGCCCGAGAAGATGATCTGAGGGCTCCAGACCCAGGGCTCACCGATCAGAAGCCAGGACTCAGGGCTCGTAGAGACCGGAGCCCACGATCAGGGTTTCGCCATCGGGCAGCACCACCTTGCGCACGTAGGTGCTCTTGAGGGTCTGCAGCTTCGAGCCGCCGGGCCGCAGCCAGTAGTACTGGGTCCAGCCGGAGCCGTCGGCCAGCGCCTTGGCGATGTACTCCCGCACCGGCATCTTGCCGCTGGCATCGCGCAGGTCGCTGAGGTTGCGGCCCTCCAGCTCGGGGAAGGCGGGATTGACCAGCTCCACCCCGGCCGGGGTGTCCACGAAGACATAGGTGTCGCGGAATAGGAAGCGCCCCGTAGGATCGCGCAGCTGCGGGAAGGCCGCTCGCCCCTGGCGCTGCAGCAGGGCTGCCGCAGCCTCCACCTCCTCAACGATGAAGGCCTTCTCTGTGGGGCCGTCATAGGTGCCACTGGCTACCAGGTAAGTGCGGCCGGAAGGGGCGGTGACCCGCACCACGTAAGTGCTCTTCCAGACCGGGCGCCGGTCGTGGGGATTGGGGCGCGTCCACTGATAGTGCACCCAGCCCCGACCCCGCCCCTCGGCAGCCTGCTCGATTATCAACCGGGCAAAGGTCTTGCCGCCGACATCCTGAAACTTCAGGATATTGCTCTGCTCATGGGCCGGATCCGGCGGATAGACCAGTCGCTGACCATCGGGCTGCACCACGAACACGTAGCGCTCGCCCTGATACCAGCGGGACCCCGGGACGCGGAAGTCGGCGAAAGCGGCTTCGCCGCGGCGCTTCACCTCCTGGGCCGCGGCCTCCACCAGATCCACCACCGCCTGGCTCTGGGGGCTGGCGTCGGCCTGGGCCGCGGCAGGCGCCGCCGGGGCAGGTGCAGCGGGAATGGGCAGGGCGGGCAGCAGCAGGCCCGCAGCCAGGGAGGCCGCCACGGTGCAGCGACGCAGCAGTCCGGACCCCATCAACACACCCAGAGACAATGCCGGCAGCTTGCCACGCCTGGCTGCTGCCGTCGCGACTCAGCCAAGGGTGTTGATCGCCCGGGCCACCAGAATCACGAAGATGAACAGCGCCGAGCCCGTGTGCACAATCTGTACGAGCTTGGCGCGGTGGCCCAACAGCGGGTGCCCTTCCGGTGGTCCGAGCGTGTTGCTTGAGAGCGCCGTGAAGAACAGATAGTCCACCGGCCCGGGAAGCCAGCCCGGCAGCAGGCCCTCCGCATGCTCGGGGAACTGGATGCTGGGCCGATGATTCGGCTGACGGCACGCGCACAACTGCTCAGGGTAATCGATATACCAGTACCAGAAGAAGAACACCAGGTTGAGAGACACATAAAAAACCACCGCCTCAAGCAAGAGCTGATAAGACTGCATCTTCAGGTGAACAATGGCGGCATTGAGGATCAAGAAGTTGATCAACAGATCAATGCTGCAGGCCAACCCGAACGCTCCGAGCACCGGCCGCACATGGGGCACCCGATGAATGGAGGTCCGCACAATCAGGTATAGCAGGACCAGCAGCACCAGGCTGAACATTAGCCCGTAGGCGAGAACTATAGAGCTCTCGCGCTGCTTCGGCAGCAAGGAGGCCAGGTTGCCGGGGTGGAAACCGGGCAGTAGATGCTGCTGCACGAAGAAGTTCAGAATTGGCGAGATGGCAACCGCCAGGATGTAGACGATATTCTCGCCAGGACTGGGTAGATGGACGCAGGACGCGGGCCGCCGGATTCGGTTGCGGCGCGGCACGAATGCCATCAACGTCAGAGCAGATTCGCCGCCAGTTCTGCCAGTTCGGAGCGCTCGCCGCGGCTCAGGCTGACGTGGCCGGCCAGGGGCTGTCCCTTGAAGCGTTCCACCAACCAGGTGAGGCCGTTGCTCTCAGCATCCACATAGGGATTATCAATCTGGTAAGGATCGCCCGTCAGCACAATCTTGGTGCCCTGACCCACACGCGTAACGATCGTCTTGACCTCATGGGGTGTGAGGTTCTGCGCCTCATCGACCACCATGTACTGACACGGAATTGAACGGCCACGGATGTAGCTGATCGCCTCCACCTCCAGCAGGCCCATGCCCTTGAGATCGGTCCAGCTGTTACGCGGCGCCCGCTGACCGCCCCGCTGCGGATGGCCCTCGTCACCGCCGCCGAGCAGAAAATCGAGGTTGTCAATGATCGGCTGCATCCAGGGGCCCATCTTCTCCTCGAGATCACCCGGCAGAAAGCCGATGTCCTTGCCCAAGGGAATCACCGGCCGCGTCACCAGCAGCCGCTCGTAGAGCCGCTCATCGGCCACCTGGTTGAGGCCCGCGGCCAGGGCCAGCAGGGTCTTGCCGGTGCCCGCCTTGCCCACCAGGGTGATCAGTTGGATGTCGGGATCCAGCAGCAGGTCGAGGGCGAAGGTCTGTTCGCGGTTGCGCGGCTGGATACGGCCCAGCTTGGCCTTTTGGGCCCGCTGCAGCGGGTGCAGGGCGGCGCTCCTGGTACTGAAGCGCGCCAGCAGGGTGTGGGTGGGCTGGGCCTGGTCCACCAGGGTGACGCCCTCATTGGCCTGCAGGCCGGCGGCCCCTCCGCATCCCTCCGGAAGGGCCGCCAGCGGCAGGCCCGCCGCCTCTTTCACTCGGTCCATCAGCTCGGCGCTGACCCAGGCCTCGCAGAAGCCGGGATAGAGATCGGCGATGTCCACCTTGTCGGTGGTGTAGTCCTGAGCGATCAGGCCCACCGCATCGGCCTTGATGCGCAGGTTGGTGTCCTTAGTGACCAGCACCACCGGCGGCTGGGAGCCCATCACCTCCTGCAGCCGCTGCTCCAGGGCCACGGCCAGGATGTTGTTGTCGCCGTTGCCGCTCTTCAGTTCCGGCGGCAGCTGGGCCAAGGTCTCGGCCCGGCAGAACACCACCTTCAGGGTGCCGCCGCCCGTGTCATCAATCGGCACCCCTTCGGCGAGATTGCCCTTCTGGCGCAGTTCGTCGAGCAGCCGCGAGATCTGACGGGCGTTGCGGCCCTTCTCGGAGGGATCGCGCTTAAAGCGGTCGATCTCCTCCACCACCTCAATCGGCACCACCACCAGGTTGTCCTGGAACCGGTTTAGGGCGTTGGGATCGTGCAGCAGGACATTGGTATCCAGGACGAAGGTCTTGCGCATGCCAGTGACCGTGCCGGTGCCATAGGGGGGAACCTAGGGCCATCTCTGCCTCTACGCTCCGCCCGTTCGCGCCCCGTTGGGTTTCAGGCTTGCCGCTCCCGATCTCACTCTTTCTGGTCCTTCTGTTGCTGTTCGGCCTCAGCCTGCTGTGGCTGGAGCTGCGCCACCGCCTGCGGCCCGCCTCGCCGCTGCGGCTGATCCCGGGCTCCTTCCAGGTGAAGCGCAAGGCCCAGGGCCTCGAGCTCAGCGGCGAGGTCACGATCCGCAATCCCCATCCCACGATGGAGGTCTTCGTGCCCGAGATCCACATCGATCCGGTATTCCTGGGCCGGACCGATCTCACGGAGGTGCGCTCCGAGGTGCGGATCACGCCCCTGCATCCGGATGAGGAGGCCCGTCCGGACGGCTACTGGGCCGCCTACATCGTCAAGGGACGTAAGAGCACCGGCGCCCACATCCGCATCAACCTGAACGGCCCCTCAGGCAGTGACCTGGAGAGCCTGATCGACACGATCTGGCTCGATGTGCGCTGGATCAACTACGGCCCCTTCGGCCGTCTGGAGCACCGCGACGGCATCCTGGTGCCGGTCCAGAAGCCCGAGCCCGCCAATACCTCCGCCGCCACCTGGCGCGAAGGCGAGCGCTGCCGCGTGCTGCCGGTTAAGACCCACCTGCTAGGTGTGTTGGATGAGCCCCTTGAGGTGCTCGAGCGCTACAGCGGTGCCGTGCTGCAGCCCGGCGACGTGCTCACGATCGGCGAAACCCCCCTGGCGGTGATGCAGGGCCGTTACCACCACCCCTCCACGGTGGAGCCTTCGATGCTGTCGCGCCTGCTCTGCCGCGTCTTCCACCCCACCAGCAGCCTGGCTACCGCCTGCGGCCTGCAGACCCTGATCAACATCGTCGGACCGGCCCGGGTGCTCTGTGCCTGGCTGGCCGGCAGCGCCATGAAGTTCGCCAGGATCAAGGGCGGCTTCTACCGCCTCGCCGGTGAGCAGGCCCGTCTGATCGACGACGTCACCGGCACCACGCCGCCCTACGACCAGACCCTGGTGCTGGGACCCAACGCCCCCGAGGCGTTCTGCAACCGGATGGCCAGCGCCCTCGGCGTCGCCGTGGCCGTGGTCGACGTCAACGACCTGGGCCGGGTCAAGGTGCTGGCCTCCAGCCGCGGCTGCGACGAGGAGCTGCTGCAGCGGGCCCTGCGTCCCAATCCGGCCGGAAACGCCAACGAGCGAACTCCTCTGGTGCTGGTGCGTCCGGCCTAATATCCATCCGAAGCCATCGCCGAGCCCACAACTACGGTTCACCTCCGCTTCCTTGCCCCCTTCCGCACCCCCCACCGGTCTGCAGCCTGGCCTATCGGCGGCTGGCCCCCCGCCCAACGGTGGGGCCGCTGCGGGGTCTTGGCAGGTGGAACCACTGCAGGGATGGCATCTTCCCCTGCTTGATGCCCCGGCCTTCGTGCCGATGCAGCCCCTGCTGCAGCGATCGCTGCTGCTGGCGGTCCCCGAGCGGTTGCTCACCGCCTTCGCCGCCCGCCAGCCGCTGGCCTCCCAGGTACTGGTGGCGGTGAACCGGCCGCCCGCCGGGCGGCCTGAACTGCTCGGTCTGATCGTCTGCCGCCGCCTCAATCGCAGCGGCTCCTGCTGGCAGGTCGACCATCTCGCCCTGGCCGAGACAGGCCGGCCGGATCCCGGCCTGCCCAGCCCGCGGCTGGTGGCGACCGCCCTGCTACGCGAGGCGATCCAGCGGGCCCGTGGAGCCACCAGCTGGATCGCCTTCACCTCCAGCCTTGATGGCACCCGACTGGCCCTGCTGCGCGAACAGGGCTTCCAGCCGCAGCGCACGGATCGCTTCTGGCGCTGGCGCTGCAGCGCTGGCCAGCCGCTGCCACCCCTGCCGGGGGAACTGCAGCTGCGGGCCCTCAACCGCCGCAACGCCGTCCTGCTCTGGCACCTCGAGCAGGCTGCCTGCCCCGCCCAGCTACGTCAGCTGCTCGATCGCCGCATCGAGGATTTGTTCGATCAGAGCCACGGGCGCGGCTGGATGTTGGTCGACCCCAACCGCAACGAGGCGGTCGCTGGAGTCCGCTGGCTCTCCGACCATCCCGCTGGCGGCCACCTGGTGGAGCTGAGCCTGCATCCCGGTTGGTCCCACCTGCTCGGACCGGCCACGGAGCTGCTGCTGCGTCGGCTCGCCGATGGCGAAGAGACCCTCTGGCTGCACAGCGAAGTGGGCGACCTCGCCCGCCACGACTGGCTCAGCCGGCTCGGGGCCGAACCGCAGGGGGAGCAGGTGCTGATGGCCCGCAGCGTCTGGCGCCGCCAGGAGGGCCCGGTGACCCATCGCGCGGCCCGCGGCCTCGAGGCCGTGCTCGAGCAGCTCCAGCCACGTCGCCGGCCGCTGCCCACCCCCGTCGGGCCGATGCCGGCACCAATCCAGCGAATCTGAATGCCCGCTCCCCCGCCCCGCTCGGCCCTGGCCCTGGATATCGGCCGCCGGCGTGTCGGCCTGGCTGGCTGTGATGCGCTTGGGCTCACCGTCACGCCGCTGCCAGCGCTGCGACGCGGCCCCTTTCTTGAGGATCTGGACCAGCTGGGCGCCCTGGTGCGCCAGCGGCGCGTGCAGGCGCTGGTGCTGGGCCTGCCGCTTGATGCCAGCCAGCGCAGCACTCCCCAGGCGGAGCAGTGCCGGCGCTACGGCCTGCGGCTGGCCCGGGGG
>CAIRWM010000028.1 GCA_903882285.1 uncultured cyanobacterium | reverse complement strand
CGGCGGCTCAGCTGGGGTGTTGTGGCCGGTGACGACCGCCGGCATCCATGAGCTGGTGCGCACCACCCTGGCGCCGGGCTGAACCTGGCTTCAGATGGCGCTGCTGTCGCGATCGCCGGTGCGGATGCGCAGCACCGAATCGATGCCGCTGATGAAGATCTTGCCGTCGCCGATTTCACCGGTGCGGGCCGCGTCTTGAATGGCATTCACCACGGTGTCGACGCGATCGTCGTCGACCACGATCTCCAATTTGAGTTTCTGCAGAAACTCCACAGTGAATTCCGAGCCGCGATAGCGCTCCACCTGGCCTTTCTGACGTCCGAAGCCGCGCACTTCGCTCACGGTCATGCCGACGATGCCGGCATTGACGAGGGCGATCTTGACATCCTCAAGCTTGAACGGACGGATGATGGCCTCGATTTTCTTCATGGATGCAGCGCTCTGATGGCAGCGGGGCTCAGTGGGGTCCTGGACGGGACCATGGCAAGTCTCTCAGACGTCAGCGATCTCTGGGGAAACCATCTGACGAGAGACAACTCCATCACACCGGAGCCATGCGGCCCACGTCGTAACGGTTGTTACGGCCCGGCCGGGGGGCTCGCCGGCGGCGGGCCGGCTGGTCCGGCTTGTACCTTCGAGATCAGCAGAGCTGCCCAGGCACCATGGCCATCGCTTCTCCCTCCCCGGAGTCCACCCTCACACCGCTCTACGGCGAACGGGCGATCGCCGAGGCCGAGCTGATCTGCTTCGACAACCCCCGGCCCGGGCGCCCCTATGAGGTGTCGATCGAACTGCCGGAATTCACCTGCAAGTGTCCTTTCTCCGGCTATCCCGACTTCGCCGTGCTGCGGCTGCTCTACCAGCCCGGCCCCCGCGTGATGGAGCTCAAGGCCCTGAAGCTCTACGTCAACAGCTACCGCGACCGCAGCATCTCCCATGAGGAGGTGGCCAACCGCATCCTCGATGACGTGGTCGAGGCCTGTGATCCGGTCTGGGTTGAGCTCGTGGCCGACTTCCACCCCCGCGGCAACGTGCATACCTTGGTGCGCGTCAGCCACGGCAGCCGTCAGCCCTGCTGAATCCGCTGCAGCAGGGCCGGCAGCTCCTGGGCGAAGGCGGTGAGGTTGCGGTTGCAGAGCCCGGCCACGTGCAGGCGACCCTGGGCGGCTTCGCCCTCTGAGGCCTCGCCCTCTGAGGCTTCGCTGATCGCCCACAGCTGGCGGGTGGCCATCAGGCTGAGCCCGCCGCCGAGCAGGGCGATGGCGAAGCCCGTGTACACGAGCGGCACCCCAGGGTCGCGTTTGAGCAGGATGCCGCTGGCGGGCAATACTCCGGCCACCCGGATCGGCAGGCCGCGCACCTCCACCGCTTCCCCGCCAGGGGTGAGGCGCGCCAGGGCCTGGCCGTCGGGGCCGTAGATCTCCACCGGCCCCTGCTCGCTGCTCAGGCTCAGGAACACCGGCTCACTGCCATCGGGACGTGTCGGCAGCACCAGCCCCCAGATCTGCTCCCCCAGCTGGGGAAAGCTCTGCAGCGGCAGCTGCAGCACCGGGCTGCGGCCCAGCTGCACGTCGACCGCCGCCAGGGCCCAGTCGGCCTGGTAGAGGGTCATGCCGTGGTAGCGCAGTGGATGGTTGACGCTGATCTCGGCCTTCTGGCCGCTGGCGGCGGCCTCGGCTGACGCCGTGCCAACCGGCGGGATGAGCCGCAGCTGGGAGGTGAACTGCTCGGGCCGGCCGGCTGGATCGCGCTGGATCGCAAAGGCGTCGAGCGCCACCGTGACCTGGGTGGCGCCGCGGCTGTCGAGCAGCTCCAGCTCCCGACCGGGGGCTAGGAAGCGCTCGAGGCGCTGGCCGCCCAGGGCCCCCCAGGCGGCCCCCACCATCAGCACCACCAGGCCGGCATGCACCAGCAGGGGACCGACGCGGCCGGCCACACCGCGGCGGGCGGCCAGGCGGCCCGGTTGGCTCCTGACCTGCCAGCCGCCGCGCTGCAGCTCCTGCTCCAGCTGCAGCAACAGGAGCTCCGGGCTTGGGCTAAGCAGGGTTTCGGCCACGCTCAGCTTGCTCAGCTGGCGGGGGGAGCGGTAGTCGATCCAGCGCAGGGAGGCCTGCAGCGCCGGCCACTGGCGTCGCCAGCTGCACAGCAGCAGGGCGACCCCCAGCCAGGCGAGCAGGGCCAGGAACCAGCCACTGGAATAAACGTGATCGAGCTGCAGCGCCAGCACCCCGTCGCCGCGCAGCAGGCCCAGCCAGGGGGAGGGGTCGTAGCGCTGGTGATAGAAGGTTGCGCTCTCCTTCTGGGGGATGGCCGTGCCGACGCCGCTGGCCAGGGCGATCAGCAGCAGCAGGCCGATCGCCAGGCGCAGGTCGGAGATCCAGCCGAGCAACCGCAGCAGCGGGCGCTGCAGCGCCGAGGGGGCCGCCGTCATGCGACCTGGGCCAGCAGGGTGAGCGCGCCGGTGGTGAGCAGCACCACGCCGCTGATCGGCGGAATCCACTGGCCGACGCGGCGCAGCTGCAGCAGCGAGGGCAGGCTGGCCGCCGCCGTGCCCGCCAGCAGCAGGGGCAGCACCTGGCCGGCGCCGAAGCTGGTGAGCAGCAGGCCGCCCACCAGGGGCCGACCGCTCTGGGCCATCCAGGCAAGCAGCACCGCCAGCACCGGGGTGGTGCAGGGGGTGGCGGCCAGGCCAAAGGCCAGGCCCGCCGCCAGGGGGGCCAGGGGCGCCGGCACGCGGCGCCGCCAGGCTTCCGGATCGGGTCCGGCCGGCAGGGGGAGGCGCAGCAGGCCCAGCAGATTGAGCCCCATCACCACGGCCACCACGGCCACGAGCAGGGGGACCTGGCTGGGCAGGCTGCCGTAGAGCCGGCCCATCAGGCCGCTGGCCAGGCCTAGCAGCACCAGGGAGGCGACGATGCCGGCAGCAAAGCTGAGGCTGCGCTGCCAGGGCAGCCGCCCGGGCTCGCCGCTGAAGCCGGCCAGGTAGGCCAGCGTCACCGGCAGCAGCGACAGCGAACAGGGACCGAGGCTGGTCAGCACGCCGCCCGTGAATACCAAGCCCAGCGTCAGCGGGCCGGGATGGGCAAGCGAGGACTGCAGCAACTGTTCGCTGCTGCGGGCCCAGTCGGCCAGCAGCAGGGCGGGGCTGGTCATGGACCGGGGAGAACGGTCGGGGAGGTCAGCCTATCGGGGCCGGGGGGGAGCGTCGCAGGCGCGGGCGGCTCGTTTCGAGCCCGGTGGATTCGAGCGAGCAGCGCACCAGGAGGCCGGCCACGAACAAGCTGCTGAGCAGGGAATTGCCGCCGTAACTCACCAGTGGCAGCGGCAGGCCGGTGGTGGGCATCGCGCCGCTGGCCACGGCGATGTTGAGGATCGACTGGCCCACCAGCAGCGTGGTGGCCCCCATCGCCACCAGGCGGTGCTGGTTGCTGCGGCAGCCCATGGCCACCCGCAGGCCCACGAACCCGAACACTGCCAGAAACAGCAGCAGCATCACCGAGCCGATGAAGCCGAATTCCTCGGCGAACACCGCGAAGATGAAGTCTGTGGTCTGGATGGGCAGGTACTGGAGTTTCTGGGTGGAAAGGCCGAGGCCCTCGCCCAGGAAGCCCCCCGAGCCGATCGCCAGCAGGCTCTGCACCAGCTGGTAGCCGTCGCCTTGGGCATCGACCCAGGGATTGAGGAAGGAGGTGACGCGCAGGCGCTGGTACTCGTTGAGGAAGATGCTGGCTGTGCCGAGCAGGCCACCGGCTCCGGCCGCTCCGGCCAGCAGCAGCAGCGGCAGGCCGCCGGCCAGGGCCATCAGCCATAGCAGCAGGCCCATCAGTGCCGCGGTGCTGAGGTTGGGCTGCTTGAGGATCAGCAGGATGACACCGCCGAAGATCGCCAGCCAGAGCAGTTTTTGATCGTTGCCGATGCGGCGCCAGTGGGAAAACAGCACGGCCCCCTGGAGCACCACGAAGGGTTTGACCAGTTCGGTGGGCTGCACCTGGATCGGCCCGAGCACTAGCCAGCGGCTGGCCCCGTTCACGGTGGAGCCGATCACTAGGGTGGCGGCGATCAGCAGGCCGCCCAGGATCAGGGCGGTGCTGGCCAGGTGCAACCAGCGGCGCATGTTGGTGCGGATCGCCAGCAGGAACAGGCCCCAGCTGGCCACCATCCAGAGGGCTTGGCGCTTGAGGTAGTAGGCCGCGTCGCCCATCTCGCGCTCCGCGACGAACCAGCTGGCGGAGGTGAGCACCAGCAGCCCGAACAGGCTCCAGAGCGCCACCAGACCCACCAGCAAGCGGGCTTCGGCGGGCCACGCCTGCCAGGGCAGAGGCAGCAGACCCTGGCGGCCGGCCCCAGGACCGCCGCCTGGGGCATCGGGAGTGCCCCGGGAGCGGGATGATCGGGTCGAGATTCGGGTCAAAGCCGCGGTGATCTGCGCTTCGGATGGCCCATTAGGCCGTGAAGGTGCCGGGTTTGTCGAGAGCTGCAAGCCAATCCGTTGCCCGTCCGCCCCGATCCATCCCGCTCGATCACGGAGCCATCAAAAAAGCCCGGCCAAGGCCGGGCTCAAGCAGGGGTTGACGCGGGAACGTTCAGTTGCCGCAGCTCTGCTGGCGGCGGCCGGTGGCCAGTTCCACCTTCAGGATCTTTCCCCCCTGCTTCATGATCCGCTGCTGTTCAGCGAACCAACTTTCGTAGGGCACCCACTTGGTGAAGTAGGTGTTCTGCAGTTCCCGTTGGCTGCGTGCCTTTTCGGGGCAGGGGATGCAGGCCGTGATCTTGAACAGACGCATGGGGGATCCTCTCCGGTGCGAGACGGCTGGGATCAGCCCAGACCCGAGCAGATGTAGTCGAAGTAGACACCCATCTCACGACCGGCATCGGGGCCGACCAGGGAGGCGGTGGATTCCTTCATCGCCTGGATGGACTGCACGGTGGCGCCGATGGGCACCCCCAGGGAGTTGTAGGTCTCCTTGAGGCCGTTCAGCACCCGCTCGTCGAGAATCGACGTGTCACCGGCCAGCATGGCGTAGGTGGCGTAGCGCAGGTAGTAGTCGAGGTCGCGGATGCAGGCCGCATAGCGACGGGTGGTGTACATGTTGCCGCCCGGACGGGTGATGTCCGAGTACAGCAGGGCCTTGGCCACGGCTTCCTTGATGATCGCGGAGGCGTTAGCACTGATGGTGGCGGCGGCACGGACGCGCAGCTCACCACTGGCGAAGTACTGCTCGAGCCTGCCCATGGCCCCGGTGTCCAGGTAGAGACCCTGGACATCGGATTGATTGATGACGTTGGTGATGGCGTCTTGCATGGATCCTGAGAGGGATGGCGATGAACGGAGAGGGAAAGGGCCTCAGGAGAGGGCGCCGACGACGTAGTCGAAGTAGAAGCCGGCTTCCTCGGCGTCAGCGCCGGTGAGGATGCTGGTGGCCACAGACTTCATCTCGCGTACGGCTTCCGCCATCGCTTCCAGCGGAGTGCCCAGCGCGCGATACATCTCGCGGGCGCCGATGACACCGATCTCTTCGATCGGAGTCACGTCGCCCGCGACGACGCCGTAGGTGACCAGGCGCAGGTAGTAGTCCATGTCGCGCAGGCAACTCGCTGTCATCTCCTCGCCGTAGGCGTTGCCGCCGGGGGAGATGACGTCAGGGCGCTTCTGGAAGAGCTGACCGCCGGCCTGCTTCACAATGCGCTCGCGACTTTCGGCCAAGACCTGGGCGACGCGGAGGCGGCGTTGGCCGCCCGCCACGAACGATTTGATCTGGTCGAGTTCGCCAGGGCTGAGGTAGCGGGCTTCGGCGTCCGCGTTGATGATCGAGTTGGAGACGATGCTCATGCAGTTCTGCCTCGAAACAAGCGGTCGCCGTTGAAGGAGACCGGTATCCGGTGGGTAAGGG
>CAIRWM010000027.1 GCA_903882285.1 uncultured cyanobacterium | reverse complement strand
TGCCTTACCACTTGGCCATGCCGCCGGCCGGGGAGCAAACTCCCATGTGCGGATCGTATCAGCCATGGCATGCCCTCTCCGCCGCTGAACCGCCTGCTGGTGTTGAGCAACGGCCATGGGGAAGACCTGATCGCCCTGCGCCTGATCGAGGCCCTGCGGCGGCGGCGCCCCGATCTCGAGGTGGCCGTGCTGCCCCTGGTGGGGCTGGGCCAGGCCTATGCGGGCGCCGAAGCCCGGGGCCTGCTGCAGCGGGTGGGGAAGCGCCGCCAGCTGCCCAGCGGCGGCTTCAGCAATCAGAGCCTGGGGGGTCTGCTGCGCGATCTGGCTGCCGGCCTGCCCCTGCTCAGCTGGCGGCAGTGGCGCCTGGTGCGCCGCTGGGGCCGTCAGGGTGATCCGGTGCTGGCCGTAGGCGACCTGCTGCCCCTGGTCCTGGCCTGGGCCGCCGGCGGTCCCTATGGCTTCATCGGCACCCCCAAAAGCGACTACACCTGGGCAAGCGCCCCCCCCGCCGGCTGGGGACGCTCGCCACTGGCGGATGGCTACCACCGCGCCAAGGGCAGCGAGTGGGACCCCTGGGAATGGGCGCTGATGCGCCACCGGCGCTGCCGCCTGGTGGCGGTGCGCGATGCGCTCACAACCCGGGGGCTGCGCCGTAGGGGTGTGGCGGCCATCGCTGCGGGCAACCCGATGATGGACGGGCTGGCCGACTCAGCCTTGCCCGGGGAGCTGACCGGGCGGCGGCGCCTGCTGCTGCTGGCGGGCAGCCGCATGCCTGAGGCCCTGGTCAATCTGCGCCGCCTGCTGCAGGCCCTGCCCGAGGCCAGCGCCAGCCCGGCACCGATCACGGTGCTGGTGCCCACCGGCTCCCGTCCGGAGCCGGCCGAACTGGCGGCGGCGCTGCGGTCTGCTGGCTTCTCCCCACTGGAGCCTCAGCGCGCCTGGGGCGCCGCCGCCACCTGGGGCCGCGAAGGGCTGGAGCTGCTGATCGGGCCGGGGCAGTTCGCCCGCTGGGCCCCCTGGGCCGAGCTGGGCCTGGCCACGGCCGGCACCGCCACCGAACAGCTGGTGGGGCTGGGGGTCCCGGCCCTGTCCCTGCCCGGCCCCGGCCCCCAGTTCAAGGCCGGCTTCGCCCGCCGCCAGAGCCGCCTGCTCGGGGGGGCGGTGCAGCCCTGCGCCTCGGCCCTGGTGCTACGCCAACGGCTGCTGCACCTGCTGGACGACCCCACAGAATGCCAGCGCCTCGGTGCCATCGGCCGCCGCCGCATGGGGGTCGCCGGTGGCAGCGAACAGCTCGCGACCCTGATCGAGCGCCGGCTGCTCGGCAACGCCAGGGACCGGGGGGAGGGATGATGGTCTGAAGCAGGCTGACGCAGCCGGCTCCAGCCCCCTTCCGCAGGTTCCGCCGCCGATGCCCGCCATCCCCGACCGCGAGTACAACACCGCCTGCGGTCGTCTGGCCACCCACCTGGGGATCAGCCTCTCGGCCGCCCGCCGCCGGGTCGACATCCGCGCCGCCCAGGCGGAGATCCGCGACACCGCCGGTAAGCGCGCCCTGGCCGTCGAGATGCTCGAGGAGGCCAGCAGCAGCGGTCTCGACCACGGAGCCCTGCTCAGCGCCCAGCTGGGCACCGTCGGCAACGACGACTACTTCATGCTCGAAGACTGAGGCGCCCCCCAGGGACTTCAGTGCTCGAAGATCTGGCCGAAGCGCTGGCGATCGAGGGCCGCGAACACCGGCACACAGTCGAAACAGCGCTGGGCCAGCTCCCAGCGCTGCTCGCGGCGCAGCATCGCCTCAAGCCGGTCCCGCGCCGGCAGCAGCCAGCGCACATCGCCTGCCGCATAGGCCAGCTGGGCCTCGCTGAGCTCCTCCACCCGGCCCCAGTCGGAGCTCTGGGCCTGCTTGTCGAGCTCCACCCCCACCAGCTCGTTGACCACGTCCTTGAGGCCATGGCGCGGGCTGTAGGTGCGGGCCAGCCGGCTGGCGATCTTGGTGCAGAAAATCGGCGCCACGGCGATGCCGAGATTTTCGGCCAGGGCCGCCACATCGAAGCGGGCGAAATGGAACACCTTTTCGATCGCCGGGTTTTCCAGCAGCTGCTGCAGCTGCGGTGCCGCCTGCTGGCCCCGGGCCAGGCGGATGCAGCACACGTTGTCGGCGGCGTCGCAGATCTGCACCAGACAGAGCCGGTCGCGGCCGTGCATTAACCCCATCGCCTCGGTGTCGATCGCCAGGGCCCGCGTCCCTGCGTAGAGCGCCAGCCAGTCGGTGTCGAGGTCGCCATCGAAGACGGCAAAACGGACCGGCGGCACGGAGGGGGCCGCGGAACTGGAGGCGTTGGCGCTCGAGGGGGTGGCGGGGGAGGCCTGGGCCATGGCGAGCGGCGCGACGACGGACAAGGCTCCCATCGTGGCCCACGTCACGGCGGCGCTCGGGGGCATGGGGGAGAATGCACGCCCCACCCACGCCGAGAGCCCGCCGATGCCCACCCTGGGTTCGACCCTGCTGCTCACCCTGCTGATGGCGATCGGCCTGGTGTTCTTCCTGCGGGCCGCCAGCAAAGACCGCACCACTGTGGTGGAGGTGCACTCTCCCCGGCCCGCCCTGGAGGTGCTCGAGGGCCTCACCAGCTGGCTGAGCCAGCGCGGCTGGCGCACGGAAGATGGCGACGCCGAACGCCAGCTGCTGCGCTTCAGCGGCCAGGTGCAGGCGAGCTCCGCTCTGGCGCTGCTGCTCTCCCTGTTGGGGGGCGTCGGAGCGGCCTGCCTCGGACTGGTCCTGCGCCAGCTGCTGCCCATGCTGGGCTGGTGGCCCCTGCTGCTGGCCCTGGTCGGCCCCGCCGCCGGTCTGCTTTATCGCCGCAGGGCCGCCCGCCCCGAAGAGCTCGAACTCCGCCTGCTCAACAGCCCCGACAGCCCCGGCAGCACCCTGCGGCTGCGCGCCCACCGCGACGAACTGATCGCCATGGAACGGGAACTCGGACCCCGCCTCCAGCTCGCCAGTGATGGCGCCCTGCTCAGCTCCCCCATCTGATCCCATTCTCATGCGACTGCGCTCCCTCCTGCTCACCGGCCTGCTGCTCGGCTCCGGCACGGGCCTCAACACCCCGGTGCAGGCCCAGACCTTCCTGCCCACCGTGGCCCCAGCGACCGGGCCGCTGGCCACCGGATCTCTCTCGGCGCCGGTGCTGAGCAGCCGCGCAGCCTGGCCCCCCGGTTCCATCGACCCCCTGCTCGGCCCCCGCAGCCGCCTCACCCGCGACTGGATCGGCCTGCGGAGCCTGCCCAGCACCACGCCGATCCTGGTGATGGCCGGCCACGCCGATTCCCAGAACATCGCCGGCTCCGGCACCGCCGGCGAAGCGGTGGCCCTCGGCGGGGCGGCACCGATGTATCCCGGCATCAGCGACGAGCTCTACTGGAACATGGTCATCGCCCAGGCCGTGGTGGCGGTGGGGCGCCAGCGGGGCCTCGATATCCGCTACTACCGCCCACCGTTCCGCACGATCATCGACGAGGATGAGCCCGGCACCAACTGGAGCGTGGGCCGCGACCACGCCGCCGCCGGCGGCTACGCCATGGAGATCCACTTCGACGCCTATGGCCCCTCGGGCGTGGGCTCGGGGCTGATCCCTCCGGTGCACCGGCCCTTCAGCCGCGTCGATGAAGCCCTGGCCCAGGAATTCGGCAGCTATCCCATGGCCTTCCGCCAGGTGCTCGGCGGGCCGCGCCGCGGTATCGGTCTGCTGGAGATCGGCCAGCTCCAGGGAAATCTGGAGGCTTCCCTGCGGGATCCCCGCACCCGCCAGCAAACGGTGATGACCATTGCCAATCGGGTGGTCACCGCCCTCGAGCTCGGCCTCGGCCGCAACCCGGGGGCTGCCACCGTGCCCTCCCGCACCGCCCAGGGCCGTCTCCGCTGAGCCGGCTCCTCAGCCCACCGCCCCTCAGCCCACCGCCTGGTGCGGCCGGCAGCGCTCCGCCAGAGCGGCATCGTCCAGCCAGTTCTGGGGTCGGGTGAAGAGCTCGGTGAGCAGGGCCTCGCGACTGCCCGCCTCCGGCGTGTAGCCGTACTCCCAGCGCACCAGGGGCGGCAGCGACATCAGGATCGACTCCGTGCGGCCATTGGTCTGCAGACCGAAGATCGTGCCCCGGTCGAACACCAGGTTGAACTCCACGTAGCGGCCACGGCGGTACAGCTGGAAGTCACGCTCCCGCTCGCCGTAGGGGGTGTCCTGACGGCGTTCCACGATCGGCACATAGCTGGGCAGAAAAGCGTTGCCACAGGCGGTGGCCAGGCGGAACAGCTGCTCCCAGGTCTGCTCGATCGGTCCGATCGCCCGGCTGGCCGCCGCGGCCGGCCCCTGGGGGTCCTGGCCCTTGTAAAGCACCCCGGCCGGATCCTGGTAGTCATAGAAGATGCCGCCCACACCGCGCGTCTCGCCGCGGTGCTTCAGAAAGAAGTACTCGTCGCACCAGGGCTTGAACACCTGGAAGTAAGCCGGGTGCACGCTGTCGCAGGCGCCCTTGAGGCTGCGGTGGAAGTGCTGGGCGTCCGCCAGGAAGGGGTAATAGGGGGTGAGGTCGGCTCCACCGCCAAACCACCAGACCGGCCCGGCCTCGAAATAGCGGTAATTGAGGTGCACCGTGGGCACGTAGGGATTGCGCGGGTGCAGCACCATCGACGTGCCGGTGGCGAACCAGCGCTGCCCCTCGGCCTCGGGCCGCTGACTGAGAATCGACGGTGGCAGCTGCTCCCCCTCCACCTCGGAGAAGTTGACGCCGCCCTGTTCGAAGACGCGGCCGCCCTTCATCACCCGAGAGCGGCCGCCCCCGCCCTCGGGCCGCTCCCAGCTCTCCTCCTGGAAGTGACCCTGGCCATCGAGCTGCTCGAGACCGGCACAGATCGAGTCCTGCAGCCCCATCAGCAGGGCCTTGGCCCGGGCGCGGGAATCGACTGGGGGCATCTCCATGGACCTGAAACCGTGTGGCGTCGCCGTTCAGGTTTTCAGGCCATGCCCCCCCCACACAAGGGTTCGAGAGCCACTGTCATGAGGGCCAACCCCCCCTAGGATCCGGCTCCGACGCAGTGGCACAGCCCCGGATGCCCCCCGAAGCCCAGACCCCCTCCAGCCAGGATTCAGCTGGCCTGAGCGCCCGGCTCAGCGAGCTCCGCGACGCCGGTAGTGGCCGCAGCGTGGTGGAGCTGGGCTGGATCCGCCAGGTGCGCCAGCAGGGCTCGCGGGCGATCCTGCAGCTTGCCCTGCCGGGCTTCGCCGCCAGCCAGCGCGATCGCCTCGCCGCCGCGGCCCGCGAGGCCCTGCTGGCCGCCCCCGGCATCGACAACGTCCAGATCGAACTGGCCGACCCACCCTCCAGCGGTCCGATCGGGGCGGCCGGGCACGGCTCGGGCGGGCATGGCCCGGGCGGACACGGCCAGCTACCGGAGCGCCAGCCCATTCCCGGCGTGGGCCGGGTGATCGCCGTGAGCAGCGGCAAGGGCGGCGTGGGCAAAAGCACCGTGGCCGTCAACCTGGCCTGCGCCCTGGCCGCCTCCGGCCTGAAGGTGGGGCTGCTCGACGCCGACATCTATGGCCCCAACGCCCCGACCATGCTCGGCGTGGCCGATCGCACGCCGGAGGTGCAGGGCAGCGGCAACGCGCAGGTGCTCACGCCGATCGAGAGCTGCGGCATCGCCATGGTGTCGATGGGCCTGCTGATCCAGGAGAACCAGCCGGTGATCTGGCGCGGGCCGATGCTCAACGGCATCATCCGCCAGTTCCTTTATCAGGTCGACTGGGGCGAGCGCGATGTGCTGGTGGTGGACCTGCCCCCCGGCACCGGCGATGCCCAGCTCAGCCTGGCCCAGGCCGTGCCGATGGCCGGCGTGATTGTGGTCACCACCCCCCAGCAGGTCTCGCTCCAGGACGCTCGCCGCGGCCTGGCGATGTTCCTGCAGATGGGCGTTCCCGTGCTGGGCGTGGTGGAGAACATGAGCTGGTTCATCCCGCCGGATGCCCCCGAGAAGCGCTATGAGCTCTTCGGCAGCGGTGGCGGTCGGCGACTCGCCGACGAGGCCGGCGTTCCGCTGCTGGCCCAGCTGCCGCTGGAGCTGGCGATCCGCGAAGGTGGCGATGACGGCAGGCCCGTCGTGCTGTCCGCCCCCGAGTCCGCCAGCGCCCAGGCCTTCCAGACCCTGGCCCTCGCCCTGAGCAGCGCCACGCCCACGCCGGCGATGGCCTGAGCCGATGGCGGTGCTGAGCCCCCGGACGCGGCGGGGCGGCTTCGCCGGCCGGGGACTGCTGAGGCGGCGCCATCGGTTCGCCGACATCGACTGGATCCTCTGGGGCGTGCCGCTCGGGCTCACCCTGATCGCCGGGATCCTGATCGCCAGCACCCAGCGCCAGGCGAACTACGCCGACTGGTACCAGCACTGGGTCACCGCCGCGGTCGGCATGGTGGTGGCCCTGGGCCTGGCCCGCGTGCCGCTGGAGCGCTACCGCAGCTGGCAGTGGCCGATCTACACCGCCATGGTGATCAGCCTGATCGCCGTGCGCCTGGTGGGCACCTCGGCCCTCGGGGCCCAGAGCTGGATCAACATCGGTGGCTTCTACGTCCAGCCCTCAGAGTTCGCCAAGATCGGCGCCATCCTGCTGCTGGCCAGCGTGCTGTCGCGCTATCCGGTGGAGCGCCCCGTGGATCTGGTGAGGCCCGTGGCGGTGATCGGCCTGCCCTGGCTGCTGGTGTTCGTCCAGCCCGACCTGGGCACCTCGCTGGTGTTCGGGGCGATGCTGCTGGTGATGCTCTTCTGGGCCGGAATGCCGCTGCCCTGGCTGGTCCTGCTGCTCTCCCCCGTGGTCACGGCGATCGTGGCGGGCGTCCTGCCCTGGGCCCTGCTGCTCTGGATTCCCCTGATGGGCCTGCTGGCCTGGCGCTCCCTGCCCTGGCAGCGCATCGGCCTGACGATCGTGCTGGCGGTGCAGGCGATCTTTGCCATCGCCACCCCATGGCTGTGGGAGCACGGGCTCAAACCGCACCAGCGCGAGCGGCTGACGATGTTTCTCGATCCCTCCCAGGATCCACTGGGAGGGGGCTATCACCTGTTGCAGAGCACGGTGGGGATCGGCTCAGGTGGCCTGTGGGGCACGGGCCTGATGCAGGGGCTGCTCACCAAGCTGCGCTTCATCCCCGAACAGCACACCGACTTCATCTTCAGCGCTCTCGGCGAGGAAACCGGCTTCCTCGGCTCAACGCTCGTGGTGGCCTCTTTTGCCCTGCTGATGGCCCGGCTGCTGCGGATTGCCGGTCAGGCCCGCAGTGATTACGAATCGCTGGTGGTGATCGGCATCGGCACGATGTTGATGTTTCAGGTGGTGGTGAACATCAACATGACCATCGGCCTCGGCCCGATCACCGGCATCCCCCTGCCCTGGCTGAGCTACGGCCGCTCGGCCATGCTGGTCAACTTCATCGCCCTCGGCCTCTGCGCCTCGGTGTCCCGTCGCAACCATGCGAGCCAGCGATGGTGGTGAGCCTGCAGGAGCTGCGCCGCGTCCTGGCGGAGGAGGTGCCCGCCGCCAGGGGGGATGAGGACAGTGTGCGGCGCCAGTGGTGGGCGGCCCTGGCCACCCTCCAGGAGGACCTGCTGATGCCGGGGCTACCCCAGGGGGGGTTCTGGCTGGCCTCCCCCCTGCCGGCCCTCTACGAACCGGCCCTGCTGCAGCGGCTGCAGGGCTGGGTCTGGGCTCCGGCCGGCCTGGAGGCCCTCCTGCCCACCCCGGCGCTGCTGCCCGGCAGCCGCGCCAGCGCCCCGACGACTGCGGGCAGCGGCTTCCAGCGGCTGGCCCTGCGCGACGGCGACGGCACCGATCCGCTGCTGGTGCTGATCACACCGCGACTGCAGGTGGCCCTCGCCCTCGACGGCCCCCCCGAGGCTCGCCGCCTGCTGGTGCGCTTCGACGCCCAGGCCCTCTCCAGCGCCCTGCAGCTGCTCGACCGCCGGCTCCAGCACGACGACCCCCAGGCCGCGAACCGACTGCGCCAGGCCCTGCAGGATCTGGGCACCCTGCACAACGATCCCGAGCTGGGTCTGCGCTTCTGGCCCCTGCTCGCCCAGCGGCTCGCCAGCATGGCCGCCAGCGTCACCCTGCAGCCGCTCGCCACGCCGGCGGGCCCCCAGGAACCTGCCGCGCCACCGGATGCGAGCGGCGAGCTGGCCCTGCTTGAGGCCCTCACCCACGAGGTGCGCACCCCCCTGGCCACGATCCGCACCCTGATCCGCTCGCTGCTGCGCCGTGGCGAGCTCACCCCCCTGGTGCGCCAGCGGCTCGAGCAGATCGACGGCGAATGCAGCGAACAGATCGACCGCTTCGGTCTGATCTTCCTGGCGGCCGAACTGCAGCGCCAGCCCGGCAGCGGCCAGCCCCTGGCCGCCAGTGAACTGGCCCGCACCGATCTCAGCCAGCTGCTGCGCCAGCTCGAGGAGCTGTGGCAGCGCCAGCTCAGCCGCCGCAGCCTGCAGCTGGCGCTCGACATCGCACCCGACCTGCCGCCGGTGCTCAGCGACCCGGCACGGCTCGAGACCATGCTCGGCGGCCTGATGGACCGCTTCAGCCGCGGTCTGCCCAGCGGCACCCTGGTGCGTCTCGCCCTGCAGGCGGCCGGCCCGCGGCTGAAGCTGCAGCTCAGCAGCCAGGAGCCCGAGGGCCGCCACCGCGACAGCGACGGGGCCAGCGACGGGGCCAGCGAGCGGATAGGGCCGGTGCTCAGCTGGAACCCCGGCACGGGCAGCCTGCAGCTCAGCCGCCAGGCCACTCGCCAGCTGTTTCACCGCCTCGGCGGCCGACTCACCGAGCGCGGCGGCAGCAGCCTCACGGTGTTCTTCCCCCTGGCGGAGCGCATCGCCTGAGAGGGCGGCTTTGTTGACGGGTGTGAAGAGTGGGACGCCGGCGGCTGGGGGGCCGAAATCACGGTGCTAGCTTCCGCCTGAAACGGTCTTCGCGCCATGCCTGCGACTGCCCTCCAGGGTCAACTTCCCAAGTACATCGGCAGCACCGGTGGCCTGCTGAATGCCGCCGAAACCGAGGAGAAATACGCCATCACCTGGACGAGCCCCAAGGCCCAGGTGTTTGAACTCCCCACGGGTGGCGCCGCCGAGATGAATGAGGGCGAAAACCTCATGTACTTCGCCCGCAAGGAGCAGTGCCTGGCTCTCGGCACCCAGCTGCGCACCAAGTTCAAGCCCCGCATCGAGGACTACAAGATCTATCGGATCTTCCCCGGTGGCGACACCGAATTCCTGCACCCCAAAGACGGCGTCTTCCCCGAGAAAGTCAACGAAGGTCGGGTCATGGTGGGTCACAATCCCCGTCGCATCGGCGCCAACCCCAACCCCTCCAGCCTCAAGTTCAGCGGCAAGAACACCTTCGACGCCTGAACCGGATCGTCGAACCCCTTTAATGGCGGGGCCGGGTGCCCCGCTTTTTTTCTGTCCGCCGCCGCGATGCCGGGTCCTGCTGACCATCCCCTTGATCGCGAGGCCTTCCTCGCCGAAGCCGCACGCGCCCAGGCGGGCGATGCCACGTCTTTCGGCAACACGTCTTTCGGCGATACAGCCTTCGGCGGCCACAACCTGATCCCCCTCTGGAAGACCTGGCCCGCCGACCTGGAGACGCCCCTGACCACCTGGCTGAAGGTGGGGGCCGGCCACGGCCATGGCGTGCTGCTGGAGTCGGTGGAGGGGGGCGAACGGGTGGGTCGCTGGAGCTTCGTGGTCACCGAGCCGCTCTGGACCCTCACCTGCCGCGGCGAGCGGGCCGAGCGCCGCTGGAGGGACGGCCGCCACGACGACCTCGTGGGCAATCCCTTCGCCCTGCTGCGTCAGTGCCTCGCCCCGCTGCGGCCAGCGCCGGTGCCGGGCCTGCCGCCGGTGGGCCAGCTGTTCGGCTTCTGGGGCTACGAGCTGATCCGCTGGATCGAGCCGAGCGTGCCCGTGCACGCCTGCGACCCGGCCGGCCCCCCCGACGGCTGCTGGATGCAGGCGGACAGCCTGCTGGTCTTCGACCAGGTGCGGCGCCAGATCACGGCGGTGGCCTACCTCGACCTGACGGCCGCTCCGGGTGGGGCCTTCCCCGATCCCGAGCAGGCCTGGAACCACGCCGCTGGCCGCATCGCCACCCTGGAGGCCCGCATGCAGGAGCCGCTGCCGGGCAGCGTCACCCCCCTCCGCTGGCATGAGGCCAGCGCCGCAGAGGTGAGCGAGCGGCTCGTCACCCGCAGCAATGTGGGCCGCGAAGCCTTCGAGAACGCCGTCCGCCTAGGCGAGGCCAACATCGAAGCCGGCGACGTCTTCCAGCTGGTGCTTAGCCAGCGCCTCGAGGCCCGCGTCGACCGGGATCCCTTCGACCTCTACCGCAGCCTGCGGATGGTCAACCCCTCGCCGTACATGGCCTTCTTCGACTTCGGCGACTGGCAGCTGATCGGCTCCAGCCCCGAGGTGATGGTCAAAGCTGAACCACTGCCGGAAGGGGGCATCCGGGCCTCGCTGCGGCCGATCGCCGGCACCCGCCCGCGCGGCGCCGACGAGCGCGAGGATCAGGCCCTGGCCGAGGAGCTGCTCGCCGATCCCAAGGAGCGGGCCGAGCACGTGATGCTGGTGGATCTGGGCCGCAATGACCTGGGCCGCGTCTGCCAGCCGGGAACGGTGGCCGTCGCTGAGCTGATGGTGATCGAGCGCTACTCGCATGTGATGCACATCGTCAGCGAGGTGGAAGGGCTGCTGGATCCGCGCCACGACATCTGGGACCTGCTGATGGCCTGCTTCCCCGCCGGCACGGTCAGCGGAGCGCCGAAGATCCGGGCGATGCAGCTGATCCACGCCTACGAGCCCGATGCCCGCGGCCCCTATTCGGGCGTCTATGGCGCCGTCGATCTCAACGGCGCGCTCAACACCGCGATCACGATCCGCACGATGGTTGTGCTGCAGGGCCACGACGGCCTGGGCCGACGGGTACAGGTGCAGGCCGGTGCCGGCATCGTGGCCGACTCGAAGCCCGATCTCGAGTACCAGGAAACCCTCAACAAGGCCCGCGGCATGCTCAAAGCCCTGGCCTGTCTGCTGCCTCGATGAGCACCCCCCTGATGCTCAAGGGATTCGAGGTGGAGATGTACACCGGCAAGCCGAACGGCATGGTGGTGGGTGTTGCCGCCGAGGCGGCCCGGGAGCTCGCCGACTTCGTCACCGAGCCGGACAACCGCAACCTCGAGTACACCACCCCGCCGGAAGCCAGCTACCGGCGGCAGCTGGAGCTGCTGCTCGAACCGCGCCAGCGCCTGCGCTCCTGGCTCACCCCCCGCGGCCTGACCCTGCTGCCGGGCAGCACCCTGAGCATGGGGGACAGCCACCGCTTCGAGCGCTCGGATCCCGCCAACGCATACCACGACACAATCGAGGCGGCCTACGGCACCCGGGTCGTCACCGCCAGCGTGCACATCAACCTCGGCATGAGCGCCATGGAGCCGCTGTTCGCCGGCCTGCGGCTGCTGCGCTGTGAAGCGGCCCTGCTGCTGGCCATGAGCGCCAGCTCCCCCTTTATCGACGGCGAGATCAGCGGTGCCCATTCCCAGCGCTGGCTCCAGTTCCCGCTGACTCCCCCGCGGGTGCCGCTGTTCGGCAGCCATGGCCACTACGTGGCCTGGATGGATGAGCAATTGGCCGCCGGCTCGATGTTCAACGTGCGCCACCTCTGGACTTCGGTGCGGCCCAACGGAGATGACCGGCCCCACGACCTCAACCGCATCGAGATCCGCATCTGCGATCTGATCGCCGACCCGCGCCTGCTGCTGGCCGTCACGGCCTTCGCCGAGCTGCGCCTGCACCAGCTGCTGGCCGAGCCAGAGCGCCACGATCCCCTGCGCGCCAGCCGGCTCGGAGCCGAGGCCCTGGCTGACCTGGCCGACGCCAACGACCGGGTTGCGGCCCGCAGCAGCCTGAGCGGCACCCTGCTCGACTGGCGCACCGGCCGGCCGATCGAGGCCCGCCAGTGGCTGGAGCGGGAGCTGGTGGCGATGGCGCCCCTGGCGGCGGAGCTGGGCCTGGACGAGGTGCTGGCGCCGCTGCAGCCCCTTCTCGCGGAGGGCAACGTCGCGATGCGCTGGCTGGAGCGCCACCGTGGCGGGGAGAGCGTCGCATCGATCATCAGCGCCGAGGCGGCGGCCCTTGCGGAGCAGGAGATGCTCCAGGCGGCATGGCTTGCGACAGACGCATCCCACGCTTTGGGATGATCATGGATCTGTCTCCGTCCCGTCTGCCCCCATGCGGCAGCCCTCCGCAGCGCCCATGGCCGTGACGTCAGCCCGTTCCGAGGCCACCCCGGTGCCCCCCAGCCCGGAACCACCCCCACGGGTGATCCGCCTGCTGGGCGAACGCCTCGCGCTCGTGGAAGACCTCTGGCAGTCGGTGCTGCGCAGCGAGTGTCCGCCGGAGCGGGTGGAGCGCCTGCTGCGCCTCAAGCAGCTGAGCGGTCCGGTGACCCCGAGTGAGCTGGCCGATGAAAACCGCGTCGACACCGAGGGGATCGTCGAGCTGATCAAGGAGATGGACCTGGCCGACGGCATCGCCGCAGCCCGCGCCTTCTCCCTTTATTTCCAGCTCGTCAACATCCTCGAGCAGCACATCGAAGAGGACAGCTACCTCGAGAGCCTGCAGTCGGCCCCGGCCCCAGCCAGCAGCGACCCCTTCCTGCCGCCGCTGGCAAGCCAGAGCGATCCGGCCACCTTCCGCCAGCTGTTCGAGCGCCTGCGTGCCCTCAACGTGCCGCCGGCCCAGCTGGAGAACCTGCTGCGCGAGCTCGATATCCGCCTGGTGTTCACCGCCCATCCCACCGAGATCGTGCGGCACACGGTGCGGCACAAGCAGCGGCGCGTGGCGGCCCTGATCCAGAAGCTGCAACTCAGCCCCGCGCTCAACCCCGACGAACGGGCTCGGCTGCGCCAGCAGCTGGAGGAGGAGATCCGCCTCTGGTGGCGCACCGACGAACTGCACCAGTTCAAGCCGTCGGTGATCAACGAGGTCGACTACGCCCTGCACTACTTCCAGCAGGTGCTGTTCGAGGCGATGCCGCAGCTGCGCCAGCGCATGCGCAGTGCCCTGGCGATCAGCTACCCCGATGTGGCCCCCCCCCGCGACGCCTTCTGTACGTTCGGCTCCTGGGTCGGCTCCGACCGCGACGGCAACCCCTCGGTGACGCCGGAGATCACCTGGCGCACGGCCTGCTATCAGCGCCAGTTGATGCTGAAGCGCTACATCCGTTCCATCGAAGACCTGCGCGACCAGCTCAGCATCTCGATGCAGTGGAGCCCTCCCAGCAAGGCCCTGCTGGAGTCGCTGGAGATGGACCGCCTGCGCTTTCCGGAGATCTACGAGGAGCGCTCCACCAGCTACCGCAAGGAGCCCTACCGCCTCAAGCTGACCTACATTCTTGAGCGGCTGCACCTCAGCAAGCAGCGCAACGACCAGCTCGCCGACGCCGGCTGGGAATCCCCCTGCGACGGCGCGGGTGGTGGTGGGGTGATCGGGCTGCCCACGAGCCCCGGCAGCCAGGAGCTCCACTACCGCTCAGCGGAAGACTTCCGCAACGACCTCGAGCTGCTCAAGCAGAGCCTCGACGCCACCGGGCTGAAGTGCGAAGCCCTGCGCGACCTGCTCAGCCAGGTGCACATCTTCGCCTTCCACCTGGCCAGCCTCGACATCCGCCAGGAGAGCACCCGCCACAGTGACGCCATCGACGAACTCAGCCGCTATCTGCAGCTGCCCGTCGCCTACGGCGACATGGACGAGGAACAGCGGGTCGGCTGGCTGCTGGCCGAGCTGCAGACCCGCCGACCGCTGCTGCCGCCGGCGGCCCGCTGGAGCCAGGCCAGCGCCGAGACCTTCGCGGTCTTCCGAATGCTGCAGCGGCTGCAGCAGGAATTCGGTCCGCGCATCTGCCACACCTACGTGATCTCGATGAGTCACACGGTCTCCGACCTGCTGGAGGTGATGCTGCTGGCCAAGGAGGCCGGCCTGGTGGATCCGATGGCCCGGCGCTCCGAGCTGCTGGTCATCCCCCTGTTCGAAACGGTGGAAGACCTCCAGGGGGCCCCGGCCGTGATGGGACGGCTGTTCGCCGACCCCTTCTACCGCGAGCTGCTCACCAGCCAGAGCGACACCGGCCAGCCCCTGCAGGAGGTGATGCTCGGTTACTCCGACAGCAACAAGGACTCCGGCTTCCTCTCCAGCAACTGGGAGATCCACCGCGCCCAGATCGCCCTGCAGCGCCTCGCCGACGAACACGCCATCGCCCTCCGCCTGTTCCACGGCCGCGGCGGCTCCGTGGGCCGCGGCGGCGGACCGGCCTACCAGGCGATCCTGGCCCAGCCCAGCGGCACCCTGAAGGGACGCATCAAGATCACCGAACAGGGGGAGGTGCTTGCCTCGAAGTACTCCCTGCCCGAGCTGGCCCTCTACAACCTCGAGACCGTGAGCACCGCCGTGCTGCAGAACAGCATGGTCACCACCCCCCTCGACGACACACCCAGCTGGAACGTGCTGATGGAGCGCCTGGCGGGGCGCTCCCGCGATCACTACCGCGCGCTGGTGCATGACAACCCCGATCTGGTTGCCTTCTTCCAGCAGGTCACCCCGATCGAGGAGATCAGCAAGCTGCAGATCTCCAGCCGCCCGGCACGGCGCAAGAGCGGCGCCCGCGACCTCTCCAGCCTGCGCGCCATCCCCTGGGTGTTCGGCTGGACCCAGAGCCGCTTCCTGCTGCCCAGCTGGTACGGCGTGGGCACGGCCCTGCAGGCAGAGGTGGAGCCGGACGCCTGCCAGATGGAACTCCTGCAGCTGCTCTACCAGCGCTGGCCCTTCTTCCGGATGCTGATCTCCAAGGTGGAGATGACTCTCTCGAAAGTCGACATCGACCTGGCCGGGCACTACGTGCGCTCCCTCGGCCGGCCGGAGAACCGCGAGGCCTTCGAGGCGATCTACGCCACCATCGCCCGCGAATTCCATCTCACCCGCGATCTGGTCCTTGCGATCAGCGGCCACGAGCGGCTGCTCGACGGCGACCCCGCCCTGCAGCTCTCGGTGGAACTGCGCAACCGTACGATCATTCCACTGGGCTATCTGCAGGTCGCCCTGCTGCGCCTGCTGCGCGACCAGAGCCGCCAGCCACCGATGAGCGAGGCCCGCGCCAGCGACGGCCGCACCTACAGCCGCAGCGACCTGCTGCAGGGGGCCCTGCTTACGATCAACGGCATCGCCGCCGGCATGCGCAACACCGGCTGAGCCCAGCGTCTGCCGCCGTTGGTCCCGTTCTCGTCGCTCTTGATCCCCTTCCGCAGCCAACCGCCTCCCCCCCGCCTGCGGGAGGGCTACCAGCTGCTCAGCCAGCCGGAGGTAACTGCGGCGGAACTCAACCAGCTGCTGGCTCTCTGCGGTGATCGCCCCCGCAGCGCCGAGCGCTGGCAGCGGGCGCTGGAGCGCAGCGCCTGGTATCTGGGCGTACGCGACGGCGCTGGCACCCTGGTGGGCTTCGTACGCGCCACCAGCGATCAGGCCCTGAACGCCAACCTCTGGGATCTGCTGACCGACCCCGATGATGGCGGCCGCAACGAAGTGCTGCTGGCCCTGGTGCAGGCCGCCCTGGCGCGGCTACGCCGCGAGCTTGGGGGCTGCAGCATCTCCCTGTCGGCACCACCGGAAGCCCTCGAGGCGGTGGTGCGGGCCGGCTTTGTGGTGGATCCGGGCGGGATCCGGGCGATGGGACGGCGACTGCGCCAAAACTGAGGCCGGCAACGATGCCGTTGCGGGGCTGTCTCTCCGCCGTTCCGGCGACAGAAGAGAAAACGAGCATGGAGGGACTCGAACCCCCGACCCTCAGAACCGGAATCTGATGCTCTATCCAACTGAGCTACATGCCCAACGCAGGCGACGGGCCCACGATCAGGGCGGTGGCGGGAACGCCGGTGCCTGATGGGCCTACCTTAACCGCACACCGCGCCAGACCCATCCGGCTGCATCGCCTGGAGTTGCTGCACTTCCGCAACCTCGCCGGCCTGCAGCTGCAGCTGGAGGCGCCTCGGTTGCTGGTGGTCGGCGCCAACGGCGAAGGCAAGTCGAACCTGCTGGAGGCCGTGGAGCTGCTCACCAGCCTGCGCTCGCACCGCTGCAGCAGCGACCGCGACCTGATCGCCCACGGCCAGAGCGAAAGCCGCCTCTGCGCCCACACCGACGAGGGGGACCGGCTGGGGCTGCAGCTGCGCCGCAGCGGCGGTCGGGTGGCCCTGCGCAACGGCAGGACGCTGGAGCGGCAGCTGGATCTGATCGGTCCGCTGCGCTGTGTCGGCTTCAGCGCCCTCGACCTGGAGCTGGTGCGGGGCGAACCTGCCCAGCGGCGTCAGTGGCTCGACCGGGTGGTACTGCAGCTGGAACCCCTCTACGCGGAGCTGCTGAGCCGCTACGGCCGCCTGCTGCGCCAGCGAAGCCAGCTGTTGCGGCGAGGCCTGGCGCCGCAGCAGCGGGGCGCCCTGCTCGATGCCTTCGACCAGCAGATGGCGGTGATCGGCACACGCCTGCACCGCCGCCGCTGGCGGGCCCTGCGCCGCCTGGAGCCGCTGGCGGCGGCCTGGCAGGAACGCATCGGTGGCCGCGACGAACCCCTGACCATCGCCTACCGCAGCGGCACCGTGCTGGGTGCGGACGACAACCCGCAGCTCGACGATGCGCGCCACGACGACGAAGAGACGTGGCGCCTGGCCCTGGAGCGACAACTGCGCGAGCAGCGTCCTGAGGAGGAACGGCTCAACCAGTGCCTGGCCGGTCCGCACCGCGACGAGATCGCCCTGCTGCTTGCCGGCCAGCCGGCGCGGCGCTACGGCTCGGCGGGACAGCAACGCACCCTGGTGCTGGCCCTGAAACTCGCGGAACTGGAGCTGGTACGGCAGGTGGTGGGAGCCCCACCCCTACTGCTTCTCGACGACGTACTGGCGGAACTCGACCCTCGCCGCCAGCAGCTGTTGCTCGAAGCGGTGGGCGAGGGACACCAGTGCCTGGTGAGCGCCACCCACCTGGGCGCCTTCGGCGGCGGCTGGCGGGATGCCGCCCAGGTGGTGCGCATGGATCAGGGGCAACTCTGTCCGGAATGAGCCACAGGCCGGAGATCCGGCTCTGGGGGGCCGACCACCGACACGTATGGTTAGTTGCTATTTGCCTAGATCCCTGATGAACCAGAGCCTGCCCTGCCTCCACCCCAACCCGGGATGGATCGGAGCCGCCATCCAGCACCCCTCCACCCCCCCCAACGCCAACGTCACCGACGCGGTCGGGAAACACTGCATCCTCGAGCTCTACGACTGCGACAGTTCGCGGCTCGACGACGAAGCTTTTCTCAGGGACACCATCACCTCAGCAGCGAAACGTGCTGGTGCCACCCTGCTCAACCTCATCACCCACCGCTTCGAACCCCAAGGCGTGACAGGGTTGGCCCTGCTGGCCGAATCCCACATCTCGATTCACACCTGGCCTGAATCGGGCTATGCCGCGGTGGATGTCTTCACCTGCGGCGACCACACGATGCCCGAGAAAGCCTGCCAGATCCTCTGGGAGGAACTGGGAGCGGGCCGTCACAAGCTCACCAGCTTCCGTCGGGAAACGCCGATGAGCATCGAGGGCGCCGACCGCGATCCGGCCCTCTCCAGCTGCGGCGCTGCCCACGCGGCCGCCTGAAGCCCAGCCCCTTAACGGCGTGCCGTTAAGGGGCTTCTTTATGACGCCTGGTCCTGCCCGGCCAGCGCACGATTGAGCTTGCCGCTCACCAGCCCCTCCAGATCCAGGGCGACCGCCTGGAACCCCTGGGCGGCGAAGGCGGCCATCAGGGCCTGGCGGTGCCCGTCTTCGGCCAGGCGCCGCAACAGCGCAGGCAGGGCGGCGGCAGGCAGCTCGATCCGCGCTGTCTCCCCCTGGCTGCGCACGCGCAGCTCGACGAAACCCTGCTGCCGCAGCCACTGCTCCGCCGCCGCCACCCGCTGCAACCGGGCCGCCGTGATCGGCTCGCCGTAGGGGAAGCGGGAGGCCAGGCACGGCTGGGCCGGCTTATCCCACCAGGGCAACCCCAGGGCGCGGGAGAGCTGGCGCACCCCCGCCTTGTCGATGCCGGCCTCCGCCAGCGGCGAGCACACACCGTGCTCGCGGGCGGCGCGGATGCCGGGGCGGTGGTCGCCCAGATCATCGAGATTCACGCCATCGAGCACCTGGGCGCCGCCGGCCGCGATGGCGATCGGCGCCAGCAGCCGGTGCAGCTCGCGTTTGCAGGCGTAGCAGCGCTCCTCGGGGTTGCTGGCATAGGCGGGATCGGCGAGTTCCGCCGTGGGCAGCTCCCGATGCCGCAGCCCCAGCCAGGCGGCCTGATCGCGGGCCTCCTGGCGCAGGTGGGGGGCAAGGGCCGGGGAGACGCCGGTGATCGCCTCGGCCCGCGGGCCGAGGCGCTCGGCAGCCAGCGCCGCCACCAGGGCGCTGTCGACGCCGCCGGAATAGGCCACCACCACCCGCTCGAAACCATCGAACCGCTGGCGTACAGCATGGAGCGAGCGCTCCAGCTCCGCGGGCAGCGTCTCGAGCAGGGAAAAGTCCATGGCCTGGATCCTGGCAAACGTCCGGGCCAGCCTGGGTAGCATCCAAGCCGAATCGGCAGGCCATGGCACCCCCCAGCACCACCCAGACTCCGCAGCGGGGCACCGGTCGGGGCATCGGCATCCGCACCGCCGCCGGCAGTGACGAGCGTGCCCACGGCCAGCTGCACGTCTATGACGGCGACGGCAAGGGCAAGAGCCAGGCCGCCCTCGGCGTGGTTCTGCGCACCATCGGTCTGGGCATCTGCGAGCAGAAGCGCACCCGGGTGCTGCTGCTGCGTTTCCTCAAGGGACCGGGCCGCACCTACGACGAAGACGGCGCCATCGAGGCCCTGCAGCAGGGCTTCCCCCACCTGATCGATCAGGTGCGCACTGGCCGGGGTGACTTCTTCACCGCCGAGGAGGCCAGCCGATTCGACCGGCAGGAGGCCCAGCGCGGCTGGGACATCGCCAAGGGAGCGATCGCCAGCAACCTGTATTCGGTGGTGGTGCTCGACGAGATCAACCCGGTGCTCGACCTCGGCCTGCTCGACGTCGACGAGGTGGTGCGCATCCTGGCGACCAAACCTGATGGCATGGAGGTGATCTGCACGGGCCGCGGTGCCCCCCGGCAGCTGGTGCAGCTCGCCGATCTGCACTCGGAGATGCGCGCACACCGCCGCCAGTGGCCCAACGGTGAGGTGGCAGACGGGCTCGAGGCCGACCAAGAGCGGGGCCTGGAGGGCATCGAGATCTACACCGGCGAGGGCAAGGGTAAGAGCACCAGTGCCCTGGGCAAGGCGCTGCAGGCGATCGGCCGCGGCATCAGCCAGGACAAGAGCCACCGGGTGCTGATCCTGCAGTGGCTCAAGGGCGGCAGCGGCTACACCGAAGACGCGGCCATCGCCGCCCTGCGCGAGAGCTACCCCCACCTGGTCGATCACCTGCGCTCGGGCCGCGATGCCATTGTCTGGCGCGGCCAGCAGCAGCCGATCGATTACGTCGAGGCGGAGCGGGCCTGGGAGATCGCCCGCGCAGCCATCTCCAGCGGCCTCTACAAGACCGTGATCCTCGACGAACTCAACCCCACCGTGGATCTGGAACTGCTGCCCGTTGATCCGATCGTGCAGACCCTGCTGCGCAAGCCGGCCGAAACCGAGGTCATCATCACCGGCCGCTGCAAGAGCCGCCCCGCCTACTTCGATCTGGCCAGCGTGCACTCCGAGATGGTGTGCCACAAGCACTACGCCGAGCGCGGCGTCGATCTCAAGCGGGGCGTGGATTACTAGGCACGGGGGCGATGCCCCCCACCATCCAAGTAGGGCGGCACCCTCAGTAGAGCGGCACCGAGGGATCAACCTCCTGGCTCCAGGCGTTGATGCCGCCGGCCACATTCACCCCCTCGATGCCGTGGCGCCCCAGGGCAATCAGCGCCTTGGCCGAACGGCCGCCCATCTTGCAGTGCACGTAGAGCTTCTTGCCGCGGGCCAGCTCGCGGATCTGCTCGATCGCCACGCCGCTCTCGATCTGATCGAGGGGCACCAGCACCGAACCGGGGATCACGGCGATCTCCGCCTCGGGAGGATTGCGCACGTCGAGCAGCAGCAGATCCTCGACCGCGCCATCGAGCACGGTACTGAGCTCGGCCACGGTGATGCTGGGCACGCTGCCCGACTCCTCCTGGCCAGGAGCGGTGCCTCCCACGCCGCAGAACTCCTGGTAGTCGATCAGCTGGTCGATCACCGGCCGCTCGGGATTGGGCCGCAGCTTCAGTTCGCGGAACTTCATGCCGAGGGCATCGAACAGCAACAGGCGGCCGCTGAGGGTGGTGCCGATGCCGGTGATGATCTTGACCGCCTCGGTGGCCTGGATCACGCCGATGATCCCGGGCAGGACACCGACCACCCCTCCTTCGGCGCAGGAGGGCACCATGCCCGGCGGCGGCGGCTCGGGGAAGAGGTCGCGGTAGTTGGGTCCGCCCTGGTAGTTGAAAACAGTGGCCTGGCCCTCAAAGCGGAAGATCGAGCCGTAGACGTTTGGCTTGTCGAGCAGCACGCAGGCGTCGTTGACCAGATAGCGGGTGGGGAAGTTGTCGGTGCCGTCGCAGACCAAGTCGTACTGAGAGATGATCTTCAGGGCGTTCTCGCTGGTAAGCGCCGTTTCGTAGAGATCCACTTGGCAGTGGGGATTGATCTCGAGGATGCGAGCCTTTGCTGACTCAATCTTAGGCTTGCCCACCCAGCTGGTGCCGTGGATCACCTGGCGCTGCAGGTTGCTGTGATCCACCACGTCGAAGTCGACGATGCCGAGCCGGCCCACCCCGGCCGCGGCGAGATAGAGCAGCAGCGGCGACCCCAGCCCGCCGGTGCCGACGCAAAGCACCTTGGCGGCCTTGAGGCGCTTCTGCCCCTCCATACCCACCTCGGGCAGAATCAGGTGGCGGGAGAAGCGCGCCACCTCGTCGGGGCTGAGCTGAACGCCGCTGGTGTCGGGAGGAAGCATGGCAACGGAGACGTGGTCCGGGCGCCGGGCCCTGACGGCCTCCAGCACCTCAATCCTCCATTCTCCACCTCAGCCGCCTGGGCAGGCACGCCGCGGGGCCAGCTTCGCGCACTCCGTCATCGGGCGCCGGCAGCCACCAGCAGCCGATGCGGCCGCTGAGCTCCAGATCGGCCGCCCCCCCGCCCAGCCCAGGCGCCAGGATCAGCATCAGTGTCGGCGCGAAGGCCAGGGCTCGATCCGTCGCGGAGGGCTCCTCCACCCCCCGGGGGTGGCTGTGAGCGGAGCCCAGCACCAGCCAGCCGCGACCCCGCCCCCATTTCTGGGCCAACAGTTGCTCGCGTGGATCGATGCGGAAACGTCGCCGGCGCTCGCTGGCGGGCTCCCAAACATTGACGCATGGCCAGATCCAGCGGAGATCCAGCACTCCCTCCAAACCGCGGCTGCCGAGCAGCAGGGCACAGCCCTCCTGCGGTGCCGCCACGGCCAACACCCGGGTGAGCACGGTCAGCGCCTGCCGACCGATCCGCAGCTGCGTTGGCGCGTCCAAGGCCACAACCGGTACCTTAGGCAAACTCCAGGCATGAGCGCCCCAGCTCCATGAGCGACCCAACCACCGAAGCCCCGACCATCGAGACCGAGGCGGTACAGAGCCCCGAGGGCGGCGCCACCGGCAGCGACTCCGACCACGGCTTCGACTTCAGCGAGCGCTATAGCGAGGTGCTGGGCAAGGTCAACGAGACCCTCGACAAGGTGGACTGGGCCCAGATGGGCAAGGTCGGCAAGGCAGCCGGAATCCTGCTGGCGGTGATCGTCGCCCAGATCCTGATCAAGGGCGTCCTTGACACCATCAACCTACTGCCGATCGTGCCCGGCCTGCTCGAGCTGCTCGGCCTCGTTGTGGTGGGCAAGTGGAGCTGGGACAACCTCACCACCGGCGAGAAGCGCAACGCTGTGTTCGACAAGGTCTCAACCCTGCGCAGGGAATATCTGGGCTGATCCCGGCCGCCGCGATGGCCGACTCAGATACCGGCCCGATGGCCGCGTTCATCAGGGTCGTGCCAAAAGCTCCTCAATCACTTTCTGAGCCTGGGCCGCATAACCGCCACCGAACAGGTTGGCGTGGTTGAGCAGGTGGTAGAGGTTGTAGAGGGCGACCCGCCGACGATGGCCCTGAGGCAGCGGCCAGGCCTCGTAATAACCCGAAAAAAAGCCTGTGGGAAAACCACCGAACAGCTGCGCCATCGCCAGATCCACTTCCCGATCTCCCCGGTGAACTGCCGGATCGAACAGGGCACCGCGGCCGTCCCTCAGTCGGGCGGCATTGCCGCCCCAGAGATCGCCGTGCACCAGGCAGGGTTGGGCGCCATGGCTGTCCAGCCAGCGGGGTGCCAGGGCCAGGAGTTGCTCAGCACCGGCAAGGTGCCGGCCCAAGGCGGCCAGCCGCTCTAGCTGGGGAACCAGGCGCCTCTCCAGGAAAAAGCTGCCCCAATCTGGCAGCCAGCCGTTGGGTTGGGGCGAGGCCCCGATGACGTTGTCCTCCCCCCAGCCGAAGCCGGTGTCCAGGCGATCACCCGGTCCGCAGGGGGCTTCCAGGCTGGCGCGGTGCAGCCCTGCCAGGGCCCGGCCGAAGCCCCGCCAGCCCTCCGGTCCCGCCGCCGCTGACGGGACCAGATCCAGCCACTCGAGCAGCAGCACGGCCTGCTCGCCGACCTGGCCCAGGGCCAGGGGGGCGGGAATGACCAGCGGTAGGTCCCCCCGTGCCACCACGGTGGCCAGGGCACGCAGGCCGCTGGCTTCCGCCTCCAGCAGCGGCAGGGCCGAGGCTCGATTGGTCTTGGCGAACAGCCGCCGGCCATCGGCCAGCTCCAGACACCAGGCCTGATGAATGCAGCCTCCGCTGACGCTGCGGCGCCCCAGCAGCACGCCATCGACCTGACTCTGCAGCCAGGGAAGCAGCGGATCGGAGTGGGCGTCGACGCTGGGGCTCATCGGACAGCGACGCTCATGGCGTGGAGGCCGGTGGCGCTGGTGGGGGAGCCGGCAGCCCCGCGCCGCCGGGCTGGCCGAACCGCAGGGCCCACACCAGGGCCAGGCCCCCGAGTCCGAGCAGCAGCAGCAAGCGCAGCAGCCCCACGATCGTCTTGAAGGCGAGGCGCAGCAGAAGCAGCCCCGCCACCACCGCCAGCAGGATCAGCACCGTGCTCCCCACCCGACTCTCCCGGCCCAAGCCAGGCCCACGCTGCCACGGCCGACACCGCGCTGCTGCCAGCATGCGGCCATGCAAACCCCAGCCGCCGACCCCGCCAGCGCCGACGTGCTGGTGGTGGGGGCAGGCATCGCCGGCCTGACGGCCGCGGCCCTGCTGGCCAAGGCCGGCCTGCAGGTCGAGCTGGTGGAGGCCCACCGTCAGAGCGGCGGCTGTGCTGGCACCTTTCAGCGCGGGCCGTACACCTTTGATGTGGGCGCCACCCAGGTGGCGGGCCTGGAGCCCGGCGGCATCCACCAACGGATCTTCCGGCATCTGGGGGTGGCGCCACCGGCGGCCGCAGCGCTCGACCCCGGCTGCGTGGTCGACCTGGCCGATGGCCGGCCGCCGGTGCGCCTGCACCGCGATCCCACCCGCTGGCGGGCAGAGCGGCAGGCCCAGTTCCCCGGCAGCGAGCGCTTCTGGAGCCTCTGCGCCGCCGTGCACCAGGCCAACTGGGCCTTCGCCGGCCGCGATCCGGTGCTGCCACCCCGCTCCGCCTGGGACCTGGCCCAGCTGCTCGCGGCCCTCGGCCCCCTCAACCTGGCCAGTGGCCTGCTGACCACCGCCACCATGGCCGACCTGCAGCGCCTCAGCGGCTGCGGCCACGACCGGCGGCTGCGCCGCTTCCTCGACCTGCAGCTCAAGCTCTATTCCCAGGAACCTGCCGATCGCACCGCCGCCCTCTACGGCGCCACCGTGTTGGCCATGGTGCAGGAACCCTTGGGGCTCTGGCATCTGCAGGGCTCCATGCAACGCCTGGCTGAGGCCCTGGAGCGGGGCCTCGACCTCGCCGGCGGCACGCTGCGACGGCGGCACCGCGTCACTGCCCTCCAGCCCCCGATCGGCACGTCCGGGCTCTGGCAGGTGCTCGGCGAGGGTCCCGGGGGGCGGCCTTTCCAAGCCCAGCCCCGCGACGTGGTGCTCACCCTGCCGCCCCAGACCCTGCCAGCCCTGCTGGGCGATGCCCTGCCGGCGGGCTACCGCCGGCGCCTGAGCGCCCTGCCAGACCCGAGCGGTGCCCTGGTGTTCTACGGAGCGGTGCCACGCCAGCAGCTGCCAACCGACTGCCCTTCCCATCTGCAGCGCGACAGCAGCGATCCCGGCCCCCTGTTCGTCTCCGTCAGCCAGGAGGGCGATGGCCGGGCACCGGCTGGCGAGGCCACGGTGATCGCCAGCGTCTTCACCCCAGCCAGGCCCTGGTTCGACCTGGAGGAGGGCACCTATCAGCGCCGCAAGGCCCGCGCCTTGGCCGCCATCCAGGCGGGCCTCAATCAGCTGCTGGGCCTCGAGGCCGCCGCCTGGTGCCACGCCGAACTGGCCACGCCGCGGGGCTGGGCCGGCTGGACCGGGCGTCCCTTCGGCTGGGTGGGCGGGCTGGGACAGCACCCCAGCCGCTTCGGCCCTTTCGGCCTGGCCAGCCGCACGCCCCTGGCCGGCCTCTGGCTCTGCGGAGACGCGATCCACCCGGGCGAAGGCACCGCCGGTGTCAGCCTGTCGGCTCTGATGGCCTCCAGGCAGCTGCTGCAGGCCAGGGGCCGCCCCCTGCACCTGGACGACTGAGCCCGCAGCCACCGCTGCTCAGGGAAACTCGCGCCCGCTCAGAGGAACTCTGGCCGCATCCGCGCGCAGGCGGCCAACTCCGTCTGCAGGCCATCCCAGTCCCGCGCCTCCACCCGGGCCTCCAGGGCATCGATCTCCTGGCGATAGGCCGCCAGGGCCCCCAGCACGGCCTCGCGGTTGCTGCGGGCCATCAGCGCCCCCAGCTCGGGATTGCCGCCGCCGACCCGGCTGGTGTCGGCGAAGCCGCTGGAAGCCAGGGCCCGCACCAGCTGGGGCAGGGCAGCGCCGGCCCGATCGGCGGTCTGCAGCAGGGCGGCACTGACCAGTACCGGCAGGTGGGAGATCAGGGCCACGGCCCGGTCATGGTCGGCCGCCAGGCAGGTAAGCCAGTGCGCCCCGACCGCCTCCGCCAGACCCCGCACGGCCGCCAGCGCCTCAGCATCGGTGGCGTCGCCGGGCGTGGCCACCCAGGGCCGCCCCTGGAACAGGCCACGCAGCCCCGCCTCCACGCCGGCCTGGGCGGTGCCGGCCATCGGGTGACCCGCCACGAACCTGCCGCCCAGCAGCGGCTCCCACACCGCCAGCACCGGCGCCTTGACGGAGCCCACATCGGTGACCACCGCCGCCGGAGGCAGGGCCGCCAGCAGTCCGGGGTCGGGGGCCAGCAGCCGATCCAGCGGCAAGGCCAGCACCACCAGGCCGCAATCCCGCAACACCGCCGGATCGGTGCTGACTTCGCCGGCCAGGGCCCGCTGTCGGGCGCGCTCCGCAGCCTCCTCGCGATGCACAAAAGCCCGCACCGTGGCGCCGCGGGCCTGCAGGTCAAGGCCGAGGGAGCCTCCCATCAGCCCCAACCCCACGATCCCCACCGGCTGCCGCTGCCACAGGGCCGTCATCGGGCACTCGGACACATTGCTGACAGCTTCCTACAGCCCGCCTCCCCCTGTCGCCCTTGCTGCCGATCCGGTGGGGCACGCTGCCTACGATTCGTCCATGTTGGAAGCCAGCGCCCACCATCAGCTCAAGGCGCTGCTGCAGCGGGAAGGGAATCCGCGCTGGCCCCATCACCTCACCCTCAGCCGCCTGGTGGCCCGCAGCCTGCGCCGGGGCGACCACACCCTGGTACGTCTGGCCCCCGGCACGGACCCGAGCTGGTGGATCGGCCTACTGGTACCCCTGGCCCTGAGCGAGGCGCCGCTTGCCCTGGTCGTCAGCGATGCCCTACGCCAGCGGTTGCTGCAGGTCGAATGGCCCCGGTTGCGGCAAGTGGGCCTGGAACTACCCTGCTGGGAAGGCTCCCCACCTCCCCCCGCCAGCCGACTCTGGCTGCTGAACCACCGCGAACTCCTGCAGGCCTGGCGGTCCGGGACCCTGGGCGAGCGCCAGCTGGTGATCCCCGAGAGCGAAGACCTGGAAACCGGGCTGCGGCTGGCCATGGCGGTACGGCTGCAGCCTGCGGACTGGGATGCCCTGCGCCGCAGCGCCCCCAGGGCCGAACAGAGCCTGCTGAGCCTGCATCAGCGACTCGGCAAACGCATTCTGGCCCATCCGGCCCACGCCCACCAGCCAGTGCCGCTGGCCCCGGAAGATGAGGCCCCCCTGCGGCATCTGCTGCCCCTGCTGCAGCCCCTTCCCAGCCCCTGGAGTGACTGGCTGGCCGCCGGCGGCGAGGGCTGGAGCAGTTGGGCCCGCGTCGATCCCAGCCTTCTGCAATGGCAGCTGCATCGGCAACCTCTCGAACCTCTACGGGAGCTCGCGGGCCTGCTGCAGGGGCGGGGGGCCGTGTTGATCGGGACCCTGGGCACCGGCATGGCCGCTGGCCCACTGGGGCTGAAGCCCACGGTGACGGTGGAGCTGGGCGACCCGCCCCTGGCCGATCCGCTGCCGGTCTATGCGCCGCTGCGCCAGCCCCTGCCCAACAGCCCCCATTTCGCCGAGCACCTGCTCGACCACGGCCGCCGGCTGGTGCTCGGCCAGAGCGGGCTGACGGTGGTGCTGATTGACGACGCGGCACTCTGCTGCGGCCTGGCCAGCGGCCTGGCGGCGGAATTCGGCAGCCGTGTGAGCCATGAGGCCACCGCTCCGGACAGCAACGGCGTGATCTGCTGCCGCTGGAGCTGGTGGATGGAGCACCAGGCACGCCTGCCCCTGCCTCGCCAGGTGGTGGTGGGCCTGCTGCCGATCGCCAGCCTGGAGGATCCGCTTACCGCCGCCCGCGTCGCTGAGCTGCGCCGCCAGGGCCGGGACTGGTTCCGGGAGCTCCTGCTGCCCGAAGCCCTCAACCTGCTGCAGCGGGGCCTGGCCGGGCTGCGCCGCAACGGGGGCCGCCTGGCGGTGCTGGATGGCCGGCTGAGGAGCCGCAGCTGGGGCCGGCAGGTGCTCAGCGCCCTGGAACCCTGGGTGCAGCTGGCCCGACTGCTGCCCAGCTGAAGGTGCCTACGGTGGGCAGGCCCCAGCATCCCAACCCCATGGGGGAAGCCAAGCGCCGCGCTATCCAGGGTCTACCGCCCCGCCAGAGCAAACCCGCCAAGGCCGTCGACACCTCGCCCCGGATCGCCCCCTGGCTGCCCCTCAGCCGCAACCAGGCCGATCGCTTCGTGGCCCTGACCACCCGGGGCGCCTGGATCGGCATCGCCGCCCTGGTGCTGTTCTGGGTGACGGTGCGCTTCATCGGCCCCGCAGCCGGCTGGTGGAGCCTGGCGGACGGCTGAGCGGGCGAACGACAGAGCTGGCGGTGCGGATCTGCTCACCCGACCCGCCCTGGCCGCACAAATCGGAAGAAAACCCTAAGGTTGTTATCGAACCCGTTGGCGAAGCCGCCATGTTCCCCCGTCTGGCTGAGCAGTACCGGGCTGTGGTGCGCGACCTGGTGATGAGCCTGCAGGCCCTGGCCAGCTGCCTGCAACAACGCGGCCTGGTGGCCAGCTGCTACGTCTGCGGTGACGGTCTCGATGGCCGCGGCGCCTCGTTCGTCGCCGACCTGGGGGAGAATCACATGGTGCGTTTTCTCGTCTCCGACTTCGGCATCAGCTGGGTGGAATCCCGCGATGGCCACGAACTCGTGAAACTCGAGGGGGCAGAAGCGATTGAGGAAATGCAGAGAGTCGCCATCGTGCTGCAGTCGCTGCCGGCTGATCGCCAACGCGACGGGATCGGCGCCCGCCCCGCCAGCCCATCCCTTCCTGAAGCCGCCTGACGGCCAGCCCCTCTGTGCAAGCTTGCGCCCCGCCAGCCGTGAGCTGGCGGGGCGGCGGCACTCAGCCGGCTGCGGGCAACACCTCCAGGGGCACCACGGCCTCGGCCTCATCGGCCACGCCGGCACTGGCGGCCGCCAGCTTGGCGGCCGCCGCCAGAGGCTTCATCGAATTGGCCGTGACTTCCGAGCCCTCGGTGAGCTTGCGGCGCGTAATCTGCTCGATCACCTCCTTCTGTTCGGGGTTCTGGTCCAGCCAGGTGATGGTGTTGTCCCGGCCCTGGCCGATGTTGTCACCCTCGTAGCTGTACCAGGCGCCCTTACGACTGACCACGCCCGTCTCCTCCGCCAGATCGAGCAGGCAGCCCAGGGTGCTAATGCCGCGGCCGAAGAGGATATCGAACTCGGCGATGCGGAAGGGGGGAGCCACCTTGTTCTTGGCGACCTTCACCTTGGCGCGGATCCCGTATTCCTCCGTGCCGCGCTTGAGGGTCTGGATGCGGCGGATGTCGAGACGCACCGAGGCATAGAACTTGAGGGCATTGCCGCCGGTGGTGGTTTCGGGGTTGCCGTAGGTGACGCCGATCTTCTGGCGCAACTGGTTGAGGAAGATCACCGTGCAGCCCGACTTACCAATGTTGCCGGTGATCTTGCGCATGGCCTGGCTCATCAGACGGGCCTGGCTGCCCACCGCCAGATCGCCCATCTCCCCCTCGATCTCGGCACGGGGCGTGAGCGCGGCCACCGAGTCGACAACCACGATGTCGACGGCGGCGGAGCGCACCAGCTGGTCGACGATCTCCAGCGCCATCTCGCCGGTGTCCGGCTGGGAGACCAGCAGGTTCTCGATGTCGACGCCGAGCGAGGCGGCATAGACCGGATCGAGGGCATGCTCCGCATCCACGAAGGCGGCCACGCCACCGCGCTTCTGCACCTCGGCGATGGCGTGCAGGGTGAGAGTGGTCTTACCCGAGCTCTCCGGGCCATAGACCTCGACGACCCGCCCCTTGGGATAGCCGCCGCCCAGCGCCAGATCGAGGGTGAGGGCGCCGGTGGAGATGGTCTCCACCCGCATGCGGGAGGCGTCCCCCAGACGCATGATCGAGCCCTTGCCGAAGTTGCGCTCGATCTGGTTGAGGACCAGGCCGAGGGCCTTGTCGCGCTCGGCGGCGGCGCGCCCCTCAGCGGCGCGCACGTCCGCAGGAC
>CAIRWM010000026.1 GCA_903882285.1 uncultured cyanobacterium | reverse complement strand
GGCCCCCGGCGTGGATCCCCGCGTACCGCCCACCAAGCTGTTTGATGTGGCGTTTGAGCAGCTGCTCGCCACCCAGACCAGCGATCGGGCCAAGGCCTCCGAGGTGGAACACGCCATCAAGGCCCACCTCAAGCTGAAGCTGGAGGATGATCCCGAGTACTACCAAACCCTCTCCCGCCGCCTGGAAGAGATCATTCAGAAGTACGAAAACAAATGGGCGGAATTGGTGCAGCAACTGCTGCTCTTCCGCGATGGCATGGAGCAGCAACGCAGCCAGCAGGCCAGCGATCTGGGGCTGAACGACACCGAGTTCGCCTTCCATGGCGTGCTGCTGGCCGAGATCGCCAAAGCCACCGGCGACGAGGCGCTCGATGAACACAGCCACGAGCAGGTGCTGGCGCTCACCCGCGAGCTGGTAGAGGAGTTCGAGCAGGCCACCCAGATCGTCGGCTTCTTCGACAAGTGGGATGAGGTCACCCGCATCAAGCGGCAGATCAAGCGGGCGATCCTCGATCAACCGTTCGCCAGCAAAAGCCTGGTGGATGCCGTCACGCAGCGGTTCATGGAGCTCGGCCAGAGGCACTTCCGGTGAGCGCCATCCCTCAGGAACTGCTGGGCCTGCGGGTGGAGGTGGTGCGCTCGCTGCGCCGCACTGCCGCTCTGCACATCGTGGGCTCGGAGCTGCAGGTGCGGGTGCCGGAGCACCTGGGGGATGAGCGGGTGGCGGCGATCCTGCAGCAGAAACGCCCCTGGATCCGCTCCAAGGTGGCCCAGCTCCAACTCCTGCCGCCGCCGCGCCAACGGGAGCTGGTGAGCGGCGAATCGTTTCCCTATCTCGGTCGCCACTACCGCCTCAAGGTGCAGGAGGGGCACGCCGTGGGCGTGTGCCTTTCCGGTGGCATCCTGCGGGCCACCGTTCGCCCCCAGGAGCAGGGAGATCAGCGTCGCGCCCGCCTCCACCAATACCTCGAGCGCTGGTATCGCGCCCGGGCTCTCGAACGCCTGGGGGAGAAGGTCGATCGCCATGCCCGGCAGATGGGCGTGACACCCGCCGGCGTGAGCGTGCGGGCCTTTCGCTCCCGCTGGGGCTCGTGCACGCAACAGGGGCAGGTGGTGTTCAACTGGCCCATCATCAAGGCGCCGCACCCCGTGGTGGATTACGTGGTGACCCATGAGCTGGCCCATCTGGTGCATCCCAACCACTCCCGGGCGTTCTGGCAGCTGGTGGAATGCCACTGCCCCGCCTATGCCCACCACCGCACCTGGCTGAAAGCCAAAGCCCTGGAGCTGCTGTGCCCAGCTCTTCCGGAACTGGTTGAGGCATCCTGAGGGATGGAGGTGCAGCCATGACCACAACTCCCAGCTCTGCCATCGGCGAAGCCCTGCTGCTGCAGATGGCGGCCGAGATCCGCGAGGAGATCCCGGAAGCCGAGGTGCGCCTGTACTCCTGCGGAGAAGCCTGCGGCTACGGCTCCCATGCCCGCGGCGATGCCAGGCCCGACTCCGACATCGATCTGCTGATCACGGTGACGGATGACTGGCTTGCCCAGCACAACCGCTTTGAGGTGCTGGATCGCCTGCGCTGGCGCCTGAGCCAGCCCCGCCGACCAGTGGATCTGCTGTTGTTCTCTCGCTCGCAGGCGGAGCAACGACTGCAGCTGCACAGCAGCGTGGTCCATCAGGCCTACATCCATGGGTGGCGGCTCGATGGCTGACGCCGACGCCCTCGCCCTGGCGGCGATCGCTCGCCGCGATCTGCTCGCCGCGCGGGGGATGACGGATGCCCTCGTGTTCCACGAGGCGGTGTGGGGCTTTCAGGTGCAGCAAACCATCGAGAAAGCTCTCAAGGCCTGGCTGTACCTCTCTGGCGTGGAACCTCCCTTCACCCACGACCTGGTCGCCCTGCTTAAGTTGCTGGAAGAGGCCGGCATTGACATCGCCCCCTATCGCGAACTCGCCCGCTTCACCGATTTTGCGGTGCAGGTTCGCTACGACCCTGGGGCTGTCGTGCACACCCGTGCCGCAGCTGTACGTCGCGGCGCCTACGGCGCCGGGGGGAAACAGCCAGTGTTGAGGGATTGATGGATTAAGCGTTAAGGGAAGGGCCCTGGGGGAGGCAGACCACACGGAAACCGACGTTGCTGATGGCGTAG
>CAIRWM010000025.1 GCA_903882285.1 uncultured cyanobacterium | reverse complement strand
TGGCTGAAATCTTCACCGGCATGTCCGGTAAGTATGTGAAGCTTGAGGAAACCATCAAGGGCTTCAACATGATCCTGGCCGGCGAACTCGACGATCTGCCCGAAGCCGCCTTCTACCTCGTCGGCAACATCGACCAGGTCAAGGCCAAGGCTGAGAAGATCCTTTCCGAAGCCAAGGGTTGATCCGATGACGCTCACCCTGCGCGTTCTCGCCCCCGACCGGAGCGTCTTTGACGGCGATGCCGACGAAGTGATCCTGCCCAGCACCACAGGCCAAGTGGGCATTCTGACCGGCCACGTCTCGCTGCTCACCGCCCTCGACAGCGGTGTGCTGCGGGTGCGGGAGGGCAACAGCTGGCAGTCCATCGCCCTGATGGGCGGCTTTGCCGAAGTGCAAGCCAATGAGGTGACTGTGCTTGTCAATGCTGCCGAACTCGGCAGCAGCATCGATGCCGCCGCTGCTGAGAAGGATTTCGAGGCTGCCCAGCAGTCGATCAACGGCTTTGAAGGCCAGGCTGCCAGCACCGAGAAAGTCAAGGCCCAGCAGGCCTTCAGCCGTGCCCGCGCCCGCCTCGCCGCCGCTCGCGGCAGCTGAGCCGTCCAGCCCAGCAGACGCTGACGTCGTCTACATCCGCTGCCTCCTGAACCGGGTCCCCTCCGCCGCCAGGCGTGAGGGGATTTTGACTTGCTTCAGGGCCCCGCTTCTGGGACCAACGCCATGAGCCTCCGCCTGCTGCTGGACACCGCTGACCCCGCCGCCTGGGAGACCTGGCTGGGTACGGGGCTGTTCCAGGGCGTCACCACCAACCCCACCCTGCTGCGCCGCGCCGGGATCCGCTGCAGCGTGCCCCAGCTGGCCCAGCTCACCGCGGCCGTACTGGCCCTCGGGGCCCAGGAGCTGCATCTGCAGGCCTGGGGGCCAGACCAAACGGCGATCCTGAGCTGCGGCCGCGATCTGGCGGCCCTGGCTCCCGGCCGGGTGATCGTTAAATTGCCCGTCACGGCCGCGGGCACAGCGGCGGCGCGGCAGCTGATCAACGAGGAGGTGCCGATCACCTTCACCGCCTGCTACGAAGCTCACCAGGTGTTGATCGCCGCGGCCCTGGGGAGCCGCTACATCGCCCCCTACCTGGGCCGGATCTGCGACCAGGGGCGGGACGGCCACGCCGAACTGATCGCGATGCAGCGCTGCCTCGAGGGCCTCGGCTCCAGTGTGCAGCTGCTGGTGGCCAGCCTGCGCCAACCCTCTGATCTGGTGCGTCTGGCCGCCGCGGGCCTGCGCAGTTTCACGATCAGCCCGGAGCTGGCCGCAGCTCTCCTCGACAGCCGCACCACGGCGGAGGCAGCGGCCCAATTCGAGCGGGATGCCCAGAGCTGAGGTCTGAGACACACCAAGCGGCCACCATAAAAAAGGCGCCCCGCGGGGCGCCGATGGCATGGCTGGGGCCGCGGATCGCCGGACTCAGGCGGTCCCGCAGAAGGTGACGTCGGGGAACTTGACCTTGGCCTCCTCCAGAGACTTACCGCGGCCTTCCTCTTGCCAGTAATTGATCACCTCGGTGGCCTTGTTGAGGATCTCGACCCTCTCGTTGTCGGTGATCCAACTCTTGCCCTCGAGCTCGCTCTTGAGGGTCTCCCAGGCGTCTTCCCGCGGCCAGAAGAAATAGGCGGTGAGGGGGCTTGGGCCGCCACCAACGATCTGATCCACCGCCAGGGCGACGTTGTCGGGCAGCCAGAGGATCTTGAGCAGGAAGCGGCCCTCGTCGGCCTTGGGGGTATAACCCGAGGGAACGCCATCCTCGTCGATGGTGGCGGTCGCCAAGGCGGCGCTGCCGCCCCGGAGCACCGGACGGCCCTCGGTCGGCTCGGCGATCGCGCCGGCGGCGGGCACAGCGGCGAAGGACTCCCCGCTCGCCGCGGTGGCGCTTTCAGGGGCTGTCATAGGATCGGCGCTCAAGGGTTACGGGCAAAGGACTAACCTAACAGTCTGGTCGCTTCGCCCCCCTGACGCCTCCGCCCGGTCCGCCGAGAGCCGTGCTGCTCTTCGACATCGACGGCGTGATCCGTGATGTGAGCGGCAGCTACCGCAGGGCCATCGTCGAGACGGTGCACCACTACAGCGGCCAACGGCCGGAGCCCCAGGCGATCGACGCCCTCAAGGCCGAAGGCTGCTGGAACAACGACTGGGAAGCCGCGATGGAGCTGCTGCGGCGCCAGGCCAACCCGGCTGAGCTGCCCCGCTTCGAGGAGCTGGTGGCGGTGTTCAGCGGCCACTACTTCGGCGGGGATCCCGACGGCGAACCCGAACTCTGGCGGGGATTCATCGGCAGCGAGCCGCTGCTGGTGGGCGCCGAGTTCTTCTCAGCCCTGACTCACGACGGCATCGCCTGGGGCTTCGTCAGCGGGGCCGAGCCCCCCTCGGCTCGCTTCGTGCTGGAGCGCCGTCTCGGCCTGGGCGCACCACCCCTGATCGCCATGGGGGACGCCCCGGACAAACCCGATCCCACCGGGTTGCTGCGCCTTGCGGCGGCCCTGGCGGGCCAGCCCCTCGGCGCGGCGGCCCCGCCGGTGGCCTACCTGGGCGATACCGTCGCCGATGTGCACACGGTGCTGCGGGCCCGTCAGGCCGCCCCGACCCAGTGCTGGCTGAGCCTGGCGGTGGCGCCGCCTCACCTGCACGGGCCAGACCGGCGCCAGGCCCGCCAGCACTACGAACAGCAGCTGCGCCAGGCCGGTGCCGATCGTGTGATTGAGGCCACCGCAGCGGCGCTGCCGGCCCTGCAAGCCATGCTCAGCGCTCCATCGCCACCGGGGCCTTGAGGGCGGCGGCGGTGAGCACGTCGCGGCCGTGCTCCGTCACCGCCACGTCGTCCTCGATGCGGATGCCGATGCCCTTCCAGCGCTCCTCGATGGCCGGCTGGCCCTCGGGGACGGGCAGGCGATCGCTCACATAGAGGCCCGGCTCGACCGTGAGCACCATGCCGGGCTCCAGCATGACGGGGTGCTCGCCAAGGCGGTAGGCGCCCACATCATGCACGTCGAGGCCGAGCCAGTGGCCGGTGCGGTGCATGTACAGGTGCCGGTAGGCCCCCTGCTCGATCACGGAATCGATCGAGCCCAGGAGCAGGCCCAGATCGAGCAGACCCTCCACGAGCACCCGCACGGCGGTGTCGTGCACCTGCTCGGCTGTGTGTCCGGGGGCCACGACGGCCACGGCCGCCTCCTGGGCGGCGAGCACCAGTTCATAGAGCGCCCGCTGCTCGCTGCTGAAGCGGCCGTTTACCGGGAAGGTGCGGGTGATATCGCCGTTGTAATAGTCGCTCAGGCTGCAGCCCGCATCGATCAACAGCAGGTCGCCGTCGCGCAGCGGCGCGCTGTTGGCGGTGTAGTGCAGCACGCAGGCGTTGTCACCGCCGGCGACGATCGAGCCGTAGGCCGGCCCGCGGGCCCCCTGCTCCAGAAAGTGCTGCTCGATCACCGCCTGGACCTGGCGCTCGTTGAGGCCGGGACGGGCCACCTGACGCGCCAGTTCATGGGCCTCGGCCGAGATGCGAGCCGCCTCGCGCAGCCGCTCGAGTTCCTCGGCGGATTTGCGCAGGCGCAGCTCGTGCAGCAGCGGACAGGGGGCCACCAGCCCCAGGGCCGCCTGGCCGTGGCGGGGCGCCCGATCGAGCTGGCGGGCCCAGGCCTTGAGCACCAGCGGCTCCACCTCAGGATGGCGACCCACCCGGAAGGCGATGCCCTCCGCCCCCTCCAGGTAGCCGCCGAGGCGCCCAGCCAGCTCGGCGCGGGGGTGGGCGATGTCGGCGCCGAAGCGGGCCACCGCCCCCTCGCAGCCCCAGCGGAAGCCGTTCCAGACCTCGGCGCCGGGGTCCTTCGGCTCCACGAACAGCACAAAGGGATGGTCGTCGCGATGCGGCAGGAACAGGGCCACCGCCCCCGGCTCGTCAAAACCGGTGAGGTACCAGAAATCACTGTTCTGACGGAAGGCGTGCTCCACATCGGCGTGATGAGTCACCAGCGGAGCCGCCGGAATCACCGCCGCCGCACCGCCGAGCTGCTCAAGGAAGCGCTGCCGCCGGCGGGCCAGGAGGTCGGCATCGATCAGGGACTCGTGCATCGCCGCAGCGACTGACTACAGCGAGAAGATGGCACAGCCGCTTGAATACGGGGGTTCAGGCCGCTCCACCGAGCCCCGTCCCCCGCCGATGATCGCCGTCCCCTCTCGCACCCCTGGGCAGATGCCCGGATGAACGATCTGCTGCTGCTGGCCCTGGCCATCACCGGGATGCTGATCGGCTCGTTCCTGAGCTCCGGCGTGGAGGCGGCCCTGCTCACGGTCAACCCGGTCAAGGTGCACGAGCTGGCGAGCCGGGAGCGGCCGGTGCGCGGTGCCAGGCGTCTGGAGCGGCTGCGCCAGAAACTCGGCCGCACCCTGGCGGTGCTGGTGATCGCCAACAACGTCTTCAACATCTTCGGCAGCCTGATGGTGGGCGGGCTCGCCGCCAAGGCCTTCGCCCGCCACGGCATCAGCGGTCCGGCCCTGCCGCTGTTCTCGATCGGCCTGACGATGCTGGTCATCCTGCTGGGGGAAATCCTGCCCAAGGCGATCGGCAGCAAGCTGGCACTGCCGGTAGCCCTGGCCACCGCCCCGGCCCTGGGCGTGTTCGAGCGGCTGATGCTGCCGCTGGTGCTGGTGCTCGAGCGGCTGATGCCGGCGATCACCGCCGAGAACGAGATCAGCACGGATGAGGAGGAGATCCGGCTGCTGGCCCGCCTCGGCTCCCAGAAGGGGCAGATCGAGGCCGATGAGGCGGCGATGATCGCCAAGGTGTTCCAGCTCAACGACCTCACCGCCCGCGACCTGATGGTGCCGCGGGTCTCGGCCCCCACCCTCGACGGTCAGGAGCCCCTTGAGGGCCAGCGCGCCACCCTGCTGCCCAACCACTCCCCCTGGTGGGTGGTGCTGGGCGAAGAGGTGGACGAGGTGCTGGGGGTGGCCAGCCGCGACCGGCTGCTCACCGCCCTGCTGCAGGGAGAGGGCGGGGCCAGGGTCGCCGAGCTGGCCGAACCGGTGGAGTTCGTGCCGGAGATGATCCGGGCCGACCGCCTGCTCACCAGCTTCCGCCGCAACGGCTCCGGCGTGCGGGTGGTGGTGGATGAATTCGGCGGCTTCGTGGGTGTGATCGGCCCCGAGGCCGTGCTGGCCGTGCTGGCCGGCTGGTGGCGCCGCCCCCAGAACGGAGCGGAGAGTTGCGGATGAGCGGCCTCCCCGCCGTCGGCACGTCCCCCCCCTCGACCCCGGAGCGCTGCCGGCTGCTGCTCGAGCGCTGGCGGGGCGAGCTGCGCCTCAGCCCCAGGGAGCGCAGCGTGCTGGGGCCGGAACTGGCCGGGCTCGACCGCCAGCTCCAGCGTCTGGAGGAGCGACGGGCACGGGTGGCCGTCTTCGGCCGGGTGGGGGTGGGTAAGTCGAGCCTGCTCAATGCCCTGCTGGGCGAGCCGCACTTCGCCACCGATGTCGCCCATGGCTGCACCCGCCACCAGGAGCAACGGCCCTGGCGGCGGCCCATCCGTGGCCTGGCCGGGGTGGATCTGGTGGACACTCCCGGTATCGACGAGATCGCCGCCGCCGCCCGCGCCCGCCTGGCGGCCCGGGTGGCGGTCGGGGCTGATCTGGTGCTGCTGGTGATCGACGGCGATCTCACCCGGGTGGAACTGGAGGCCCTGGACAACCTGCTGGCCAGCGGCAAACCGCTGCTGCTGGTGCTCAACCGCGCCGACGGCTGGCCCCCAGTCGAGCTGGAGGCCCTGCGCGCCAGCATCCGCCGCCGCCTGCCACCGGCCGCGGCCCAGCTGGAGCCGATCACCGTGGCGGCCGCCCCGCGCCGGGCCCACCTGCTCGACGATGGCCGGGTCCGCAGCACGGTGGAGCCGCCGCGCATCGAGCCCCTGAAGCAGCAGCTGGCCGATCTGCTTGGGAACCACGGGCCGCTGCTGCTGGCCCTCAACGCCCTGCGGGCCGCCGATCGCTTCAGCCAGTCGCTGCACCGCTGCCGCCTGCAGCACGGACGCCGCCAGGCCCAGGGGCTGATCGGCCGCTTCGCCGCCCTCAAGGCCACCGGCGTCGCCGCCAACCCGCTGGTACTGCTCGATCTGGCCGGTGGCCTGGCCTGCGACAGCGCCCTGGTGCTGCAGCTCTGCCAGCTCTATGGGCTGCCGATGACCCGCAGCGGTGCCCGCCAGCTGCTGGCCCGTCTCTCAGGCCACAACGCCCTGCTGGGCGGCGTCCAGCTGGGACTGCAGGCGCTGCTGGGCGCCCTGCGCCAGCTGCTGCTGCTGGCCGCTCCGCTGAGCGGCGGCCTCAGCCTGGCCCCGGCGGCTCCCGTCGCCCTGGCCCAGGCGGCCCTGGCGGTGGCGACCACCCGTCGCGCCGGTCGCCTGGCGGCGGCCGAACTGCTGCGCTCCACGGCGGCGGCGGGCCAGCCCGGGGCCCTATTGCGCCGCCTCGCCGCCCAGGATCCCGAGGCCCGCCGCTGGCTGGGCGAAGGCCAGCGGCTCGCGGGCGTCGCCTGGGGTGCTCCGCGGCAGGGGAGATCCCGGCCCGGGCCCGAGCAGATCGCCCCCGGGCTGCTGCCCTAGCTCCGGCCCCATGAGCTCCGCCGCCGCCCCCATTGCCCTGTTCGGCACCAGCGCCGATCCGCCCACCCACGGCCACCGGGCCCTGCTGGAGGGGTTGCTGCGCCACTACCCCCAGGTGGCCACCTGGGCCAGCGACAATCCGCTGAAGCGGCATGCGGCCCCCCTGGCCCTGCGCACCGCGCTGCTGCGCACCATGGTGGCCGCCATCGGCGATCCGCGGCTGAGTCTGGAACAGGAGCTCAGCAGCCCCTGGGCGGTCGAGACCCTGGAGCGGGCCCGGCAACGCTGGCCCGAGCGCGAGCCCGTGATCGTGGTGGGCAGCGACCTCGCCGCCCAGATTCCTCGCTGGCGCCAGGCCACGCAGCTGCTCCGCGATAGCCATCTGGCGATCGTGCCCCGGGCCGGCTGGCCGCTGCAGCCGCAGGCTCTCGCAGCGCTGCGCCACCTCGGCGCCCGGGTGGAGGTGCTGCCACTGACGATTCCGGCCAGCGCCAGCTCCCAGCTGCGCCAGCGACCCGACCCGGCCAGCCTGCCCGAGGAACTCTGGCCGGTGCTGCTGCAGCACAATCCCTACGGCCCCACTCCGCCCTGATGCGCCTCGCCCTCGCCCAGCTCAATCCCCTGGTGGGTGACCTCGAGGGCAACGGCGCGCTCATCCTATCCGCCTGCCGTGAGGCCGCCGGCGCCGATCTGGTGCTGACCCCCGAGCTCTCCCTCTGGGGCTATCCCCCCCGCGACCTGCTGCTGCGCGAGGCCCTGCTGGAGCGCCAGCAGCGCGAACTGGAACGGCTGGCCACCGCGCTGCCCGCCGGGCTGGCACTGCTGGTGGGTGTGGCCGAACCGATCGCTGCCGGCGGCATGCCGCGACTCCACAATGCCCTGGCCCTGGTGGCTGATGGTGGCTGGTCGGTGGTGGCGCGCAAGCGGCTGCTACCCAGCTACGACGTCTTCGATGAACGCCGCTACTTCATGCCCGGCGCCGGCACCTCCGTGCTGGAGCTGGAGCGCGGCGGCCGCCGCTGGCGCCTGGGCCTCACGATCTGCGAGGACCTCTGGGTGGAGGAAGACCTGCAGGGCCACCGCCTGGCGGGCGCCGATCCGGTCGCCGAGCTGGGATCCCAGGCCATCGACCTGCTGCTGAACCTCTCCGCCTCCCCCTTCGGCCAGGGCAAGCTGCAACTACGGCGCCAGCTGGCAGCGCGGGCGTCGGCCCGGCTGGGCTGTCCGGTGGTTTACGTGAACCAGGTGGGCGGCAATGACGACCTGGTCTTCGACGGGGCGAGCTTCGTGGTCGATGCCGCAGGAGCGCCGCTGCTGCAGCTGGCCTGCGCCGAGACCGCCCTGGGCTTCTGGTCGGCCGGCGAGACCCCGGCCAGCCCCCCGCCGGCCGAGCCGGCGGCGCTGGAGCAACTGCTACGCGCCCTGGTGCTGGGGGTGCGCGATTACGCCGGCAAATGCGGGTTCGGCGGCGCCCTGCTGGGGCTGAGCGGCGGCATCGATTCGGCCCTGGTGGCCGTCATCGCTAGCGCAGCCCTGGGGGCCGCTCAGGTCCACGCCCTGCTGATGCCCTCCCCGTGGAGTTCGGCGGGCTCGCTCATGGATGCCGAGGCCCTGGCGGAGCGCCTGGGGCTGGGCGGCCGCCACACCCTGCCGATCGCGCCGCTGATGACGGCCTTCGACGCCGCCCTGGCCCCGGCCCTGGGCAGAGAGCCCGACGGGCTCACCGCCGAGAACCTGCAATCGCGCATCCGCGGCACGCTGCTGATGGCGGTGGCCAACGAGCAGGGCCAGCTCCTGCTCTCCACCGGCAACAAGTCGGAGCTGGCGGTGGGCTACTGCACCCTCTACGGCGACATGAACGGCGGCCTGGCGGTGATCGGCGACCTGTACAAGAGCACCGTCTTCGCGCTCTGCGCGTGGCTCGACAGCGCCGCCGCCGGCCCGGCCCGCGCCGCCCTGGGGCTGCCGGCCGAGGGGGAGCTGATCGGCACGGCGATCCGCACCAAGCCCCCCAGCGCCGAGCTGCGGCCCGACCAGCGGGACAGCGATTCGCTGCCCGACTACGGCGAGCTCGATCCGATCCTCAAGCGCCTGGTGGAGGAGCTGGCCAGTCCCGAGCAGCTGGTGGCCGAAGGGGGCAATCCGGCGGTGGTGAATCGGGTGGCCCAGCTGCTGCAGCGTGCCGAATTCAAGCGCCGTCAGGCCGCGCCGGCCCTGAAGGTGAGCGGCCGGGCCTTCGGCAATGGCTGGAGGATGCCGATTGCGGCGGCGGCAGAGGAGGCCATTCTCTAAGCCCCCGGCGTCAGCGGCCCTCCGCTCAGAGGGTGGTAACAAACGCCCGACCCATCCGCTGGCGGAACAGCTGAACGGCGGGGGTGGAGGCGTAAGGGGTGAGGAAAGGGGTGGCCAACAACACCGGCGCGGCATAACAGCGCAGGCGCACGCTCTGCTTTAGCAGGCCGATCGCCTCGCTGGAGCGATCCAGGGCCAGGGCGGCCAGGCCCCAATAGCCCAGGGCTCCGGCCTGGCCGGGAGCGGTGCGGATCACGGCCAGGGCCTCATCGAGCAGGTGCTGGGCCCGGGGCCGCAGCCTCCCTTGGGCCAGGGCATAGGCCACCAGGGCCAAGGAGCCCTGGAAGGGCTTCTCGAGCAGGCCGCAGGCTTCGATCCAGCGGGTGGCCGTCTCAAAGTCACCTCGCAGAGCTGAGAGCATCGCCAGGAACAGGCGGCTGCCCACCATGGCCGGGTTGCAGCGCAACTGGTGCTCGGCCGCCTGCTGGGCCGCCGGGATTTCCCCAAGGGCGGCGTGGGCCAGGGAGATCACCAACCAGCCCTGGCTGAGGGCCGGAAGGGCCTGGGATTGGAGGAACTGCAGGGCCAGGCGCGCTCTGCCGGTGAAGATCAGGTGGCGAGCCCAGGAAAAACGTGGCAGGCCGGGGGGCAGGGTGGGGGCGAGCCAGTTGCTATAGAGCCGGTGGCTGGTGAGCGGTTGCCAAAGCAGCAGCGACATGGCCTCTGCCTTGATCGCCGCCCAGCCCGGGGGCTGGCTTGGCAACGCATCGCCAAGGCGCAGAAACTGTTGCAGCCCAGGCAGGGTGCTGGTGGCGCTGCTCACACCCCAGAGACATTGGAGGAGCTGGATATAACACAGTTCCAGATAGCCCTGCCTGAAGCCGGGGTCGTGGTGGAGACTTTGCTGCATCAGCCACAGCCGGCGGGGCAAGCTGGAGGGGTCACGATCCGGCCAGAGGTCATGGGCCTCGGCATAAAACAGACCACTCAGCAGCAGGCGATCCTGCTCGCGGCTCTCCGTCACCTTGGGAGACAGCACCTGGGCGGCCAGGGAGGATTCCCCACAGGGGTCGAGGGCGAAGAGCCCCTCCACAGAGGCCTCCAAACGATAGCCCTTGCCGTACACAGTTCGAATCACCTCACGACCCAGAGGGCCGCTGGCAAAAACCTCTCTTAAGCGATGAACAACCAGGGAAAGATTAGCCTGATTTTTCCTGCCCTTTTCGCCAGCATGCTGTGCTGGCCAGAGGTGGTTAGAGATCTCCTTCAGGGACACCGTTTGATTTGCGTTTTGGACAAGGATCAGCAGGAGATTCCGCGGTATTGGCATGATATTCACAGCGATTCCTGCCAGGCTCAGCTCTCCCGTAGATAGCAGCTGATAGGGGCCAACTCTCCAGCCAGTTCGAAGTGTTACGGCCACCATGTAATGCTGTTTGTGGAAGCAACTCTAAACCGTTTAGCAACAAGAATAGCTGCGGAAGACCGGACCGGGGAAACGTATATTCAGGCAGGATCACCTAGGCGCTTCAGCATTCATCAAATCACCGCAAACTATTCGCGCATACCTATTGGCAATGCCGTAGCAATGGCGACCGACAACACTTAGCGGTCAACGATCGAGCCAGTCACGCATCAGTTCTTTTCATCCCCAACAGGCCCGTTGTCCCGTTGGGCTTGAAAGAGTTCTGAAAGGATTCGCCTTTCTGCCAGGGAGGGTTCAGGGTCATTTGGTGAACCCCGAAGAGGCATGGCCCTTTTGGCACTTCAAGCGATGCAAGGCCCAGTGGTGAAAGCCCCTGGGCAGGCGTTGCGCCACTGGCTGGAGATGAACGCCGCGATGGTGGAACCCAAGCCCGCAATGCGACCGGCTCTGAAGCCGGGGCGCCGCCGGGCCCGGCTCAGCCAATCCGGCCACATCGCGTTGGCCATAGCCGTGGTGACCCTGGCCGGCATGGGGCTGGTTGTGGGCCGGAAGGAGGCCCAGACACGGAGCCAGAACCTGGCCTATTGCCATCTGGATCCGATCCGAATGCAGCCGGCGATGCCCCCCGCGATCTCGGGCCTGCCCGTGCTGACCGGGGCGTTAACAAGCGCCACGCTGCTGCAACGCCAGCGCCTGAACCAGCAGAGCAACGAGCTGCTGCGGCTGAATCGCTACCACTGCCGAAGCATGCAATTGATCTCCGTCAACTATCAGGCCCTGGTGTTGGTGGCCAATGGCTCAGCCATGGTTTCGGCAACCATGCTGGCGCTGCTGAGTGTGCATGGCCTGAAGAGCGAGATCCACTGGCCGTTCACGGTACTGATGGCCTCGGCTTTCACGCTGGGCCTGGCGGTGGTATCGATCGAAACCTTCAATCTCAATGACAATCTCAACGCCAGCCGCGTCCTCTACGAACAAACAAAAGCACTCACGCGCACCTTCGCCACGAGCATCGCCAATCAGGAATTTGTAAGCCCAAACCAGAGATTGAACCTGCTTGATCGCCAGCAACTGGGCCTGTACATCAGCCTGATCGATCAACAGCTCAATCGGGTTGACCGGCCTACTTTTGGAATGAATGACGACTTCGCCTCCAGGGAGGCGTTGGTCCTGCTGCACAAAACATCACCAGCAGTGTCCACATCCAAAGTCGTTGAAAGAGATTGATTGATTAACCCATCGCCGCACCCCATCATCATGAGACTTCGAAGCAAACTCCTGCTTACCGGCCTGCTGTCGGGCCTCACGTTGCCAGCGGCCGCGCAGGAGCAACTGAACGGGGCCGCAGCCATCTGCAGGAGCATGAGTCCACCCCTGGTGATGACCATCACCAGCTTGATCTTTGCCGCCATCATCAGCGTGCTGATCCTGATTTCCGTACGACTGCAGCGCGGCGGCTGGTCGCTGGCGAATGCGGTGTCGGAACCCACCCATCTCTCGATTCCATTGGATGAGCACTGGGCCCAATCCCAGGGAGACAGCCAGGCGCGCATCCAAAGCCTGGCGATCAACGGCCCACCCAAGCCTGTGATCTTGATGGAAGCCAGCACCAGCCGGCTGATCGCCCTGGCCGGCTCGGTGGCGATTCTGCTGATCTATGTGGGCTTCGGCATCTTTTCGCTCTACACCTATGGCCTCACCTGCCAGATGCCGGCCTCCACGGTGGCGGTGAGCACCTTTCTTTACTCCGGGCTCACCCTCTTTGCCCCCTATGTGGCGAACAAGGTTTCCGGCCGCCTGCCAGCCGGTCGAGCCGCGCCAGCACCAGAACCGGCGCCGGCAGCCCAGGCACCTTTGCGGCAGCCTGCGGAGTCGCCCACCAAGCCGCTCACGGTCAGCGCCCTCAAGCCCAGCACGCTGGAGCGACCCGCGCTCAAAGGGGTGGGCCCGATCACCCCCCACCGCCTCTCCGGTCCTGCAGCGAGCCACCCCCTGCTGGCGCCAGCCACCCCGGCGCCGCCTCCCTATGAACCGGCCCTGCGCCTGATTGCCGAATTTGAGGGCTTTGTCGACCATGCCTATCCGGATCCGGCCAGTGGCGGCGAACCCTGGACGATCGGCTATGGCTTCACCAGCCTCGATGGCCGGCCCGTGCAACCGGGCGACACGATCAGCCAGGCGGAGGGCGACGCCCAGTTGCTGAGCGGTGTGAACGGCTGCGCGCGCCGTCTCGCCGGCACGATTCCCTACTGGAGCGCGATGGCGGCAGAGCAACAGTGCGCGTTGATCTCCTTCGCCTGGAATCTGGGTGAGGATTTCTATGGCAGCACCGGCTTTGACACGATCAGCCGGCTGCTGCGGCAGAAGGATTGGTCGGGTGTGCCCGCTGGGCTGCTGCTCTATTGCGATCCGGGCACGGCAGTGAGCGATGGGTTGCTGCGGAGGCGGCAGGCGGAGGCCAATCTCTGGTCCCAGGGGATGGCCGGCCCATCCGCCCCCGCGACCCAAGCAGCGCCATCCGCCGCTGCTGACTCCACCAGTGGCCGCACGGTTGCCGCCCATCCCAATCCCCTGAACGTGCCCTGGTTCGATCAACTGGCGATGGACGATGGCCAGGGCTGGCGCGATTGCTTCTCTGCCAGTTCAGCCATGCTGGCCGCCTTCTGGGGCAAGGAGCCCAATGAAGATGATTACAATGCCCTGCGGCAATCCTATGGGGATTCCACCAGTGCGGAGGCGCAACTGGCCGCACTGCGACACCTGGGCCTGCAGGCGGAGTTCTGCACCGATGGCAGCCTGCAAACCCTGAAAAACGAAATCGATGCCGGACGACCGGTGGCCGTGGGTTGGTTGCACCACGGTCCGCCCAGCGCCCCGAGCGGAGGCGGCCATTGGACCGTGGTGATCGGCTACGACGACAGCGGCGTGATCATGAACGATCCCTACGGCAGCTGCGATCTGGTGAATGGCGGCTACCCGCAGAACCATAACGGTGCCCGCCAGCATTATTCCTATGCCAACTGGGAGCCACGCTGGCGGCCCCAGGGCAGTGGCGGCTGGTATCTAGTGGCGCAGCGCTGAAGCAGAAACAATCAAAGCAAGCACAGTTCTAAAGCAAAAAAAGTATGAAGCCCGCACAAAATCAGGCTCACCCCCCCTGATGCTGATCGAATGTGTCAAGCAACTCCAAGCAACCCCCTTGATCCTGGAGCCACATCGATAGGCTTGTTAGCTGATTCTCCTGCGGATTGGCTAATTTGCCCCGCTCACTCTGTGTTTCATTCAACCAACAAACCGTTTACCTTTGAATTCTCATGTCCCAAACTCCCAGTACCAGCAGCGGCACCACCTCGACCACTCCCACACCGCAAAACACCTGCTCCGTTACCAACAACCTCATCCTGCCCACGAGCCCAAGCACGCCAGCCCAAACGGATTGGGATGGGGGCATTGTGGTAATCAGCGGCTACAATACCTCCAGCACAAGCACGGCTCAGGGTTAT
>CAIRWM010000024.1 GCA_903882285.1 uncultured cyanobacterium | reverse complement strand
CAGGCCCTCGAGGCCCTGCTCGATGAATACTGGGAGGCCAGCCAGCTCGGCGCGGCCAGGGCCGAGAGCCTGTTAACCGAGTTGATCCCTCGCCTGCAGGCCCTGGAACTGCCCATGGCGGGGGCGGAGACGCTCGAGGCCAGGCTGGCGGCGGCCGACGGCTACCTGTGCGAGCTCAAGGAGGCCCAAATCCGCCTGGGTCTGCACACCTACGGCACCCTGCCGCCGAGCGGTCCCCTGGAGGAGTTGCTGCTCTGCCTGGCTCGGGCTCCTGTGGGAGATCGACCCGGACTGACCCAGGCCCTGGCCCGGGACCTCGCTCTGGAGCTCGATCCCTGGGCCGATCCAGAGGAGGCCGCCCTTAGCGCGGGCGATCAGCGCCGCCTTGTCCCACTGGCAGCCGCACTGGCTGCCGCGCCTGCGGCAAACGGCACAAGCGCCGGGCCGCTGCGACGGATCGGCGACGCGGTGGCCCTGCTGGAAGAGCGGGCCCTGGCACTGGTGCAAGCCGCGTTAGCCGAGGCCTGTCCTGGCACGTCTCCCCAACCCCAGATCCAGCTCCAGTTTCAAGCCAGTCCCCCGGGCCCCGCCACGGCGGAGGCGCTGGGGCAGCTGCAGCGCCAGCTGCTGCCAGCCCTGCTGGCCTGCGGCGAGGCCGAACGCCGCGCCTTTCTTGAGGGTCTTGCCGGTGGCCGCATCGCCGCCGGCCCCTCGGGGGCACCCACTCGGGGCCGCCCAGACCTGCTACCCACCGGCCGCAACTTCTACAGCGTCGATCTGCGTGGCCTGCCCACCGAGGCAGCCTGGGATCTGGGCCGCCGCAGCGCCGAACAGCTGCTGGAGCTGCACCTGCTGGAAGAGGGTGACGACCTGCGCCATCTGGCGCTGTCGGTCTGGGGCACGGCCACGATGCGCAACGGCGGCGAGGACATCGCCCAGGCCCTGGCCCTGATGGGGGTCCGGCCCGTCTGGGACGGACCGACCCGCCGGCTCGTGGACCTGGAGGTGATCCCCCAGACCCAATTGGGTCGGCCCAGGGTCGATGTGACGCTGCGCATTTCCGGACTGTTCCGCGATGCCTTCCCCCAGTTGGTGGGCTGGGTGAACCGGGCCTGCCGACTGGTATCGGCTCTGGCCGACGAAGGCGAGGCGGCCAATCCACTGGCGGCCAGCGCCGGCCGCGATGGGCACTGCGCCCGCATTTATGGATCGGCTCCCGGCGCCTACGGAGCCGGTCTGCAGGGCCTGATCGACAGCGGCCACTGGGAGCAACGCGCCGATCTGGGCGGAGCCTTCCTGGAGTGGAGCCAATGGCGCTACGAGGGGGAGACAGGGGGCGGCACCTCGGCCGGAACGATCGAGGCTCTCCAGGATCGCGCCGGCCTCGAGCAGCGCCTGGAGGCGGTGCAGGTGGTGCTGCACAACCAGGACAACCGCGAGCACGACCTGCTCGACTCCGACGACTACTACCAGTTCCAAGGGGGGCTGAGTGCGGCGGTGGAGCGGGTCAGCGGCCGCCGCCCGGAGCTCTGGTTCGGCGATCATTCCCGCAGCCAGCGGCCGCGCCTGCACCGGCTGGAGCGGGAGTTCGACAAGGTGCTGCGCTCACGGCTGCTCAATCCCCGCTGGATCAGCGGCATGTTGGGCCATGGCTACAAGGGGGGCTTCGAGCTGGCCGCCAGCCTCGACTACCTGTTCGCCTACGACGCCAGCACCGGCCGCGTGCCCGACTGGAGCTACGGCGCGATCACCCGTCAGTGGCTGAACGACCAGGAGGTGCTGGCCTTCCTGCGCCGCAGCAACCCCTGGGCCCTGCGCGACATGGCCGAGCGCCTGCTGGAGGCCCACCACCGCGGCCTCTGGAATGGCGCCGAGAACGACACGCTGGAACATCTGCGCCAGCTGGTGCTCGAGAGCGAGGCGCTGATCGAAAGCGATCAGCCGATGGGGGTCTGAACCGGATCCGACGCGGCTTCGCTCAGAAGCGGAGCTGAAGGAGAGAACTCAGACTCCGAGGTCCTTGGCCATCGACTTGAACGGGTCGATGGCACCGGGCTTGGCACCCTGCTGGGTGATCTGGGGCTGGTCGGAGATGGGGGTTTCGCCTGGCACCTTACGAGCCACCGGAGCGTTGGGAGCGGGAGCATTCACGGCGATTGCCGCGCCCTTCATGCGCCGATCGAGCTCGGCCTGGGACATCGGCTGGGCGAAGGTCTTCTTGACCAGCTTGGGCACCCCACCGGTGAGGTCGACGTTGACGTCACCGGTGGGGTTGATGCCGGCCAGACCAGGCGACATCCGCTCGAGCTTGGCCTCCATCGAGGCCACCTCGGCCACCATCTCCTTGTTGCCGGGGCTGTCGGCGGTGCCGGGAAAGGTGTGGCGGATGGTGTTGGAGCGCCGCATGAACTCGGTGTTGCCGAGGCTGCTGGAGGCGTCGGCATCGAGGAAGAAGGTCTCGGTCTCCTTCTTGGTCTGCGGAGCCGAACCGCTACCGGCCACCTTCACGGCGGAGGAGCGGGAAGCGAAAAGGCGGTCGAACAGACCCATCGTCAGGAGAGGAATGCGTCAGTAAACCCTAGCGGCCGCAGAGCTCAAGGCCATGGGTATCGGTACCGCAACTCATCAAAAGGCCACGCCGGGCCAGGTCCGCCGCGATCGCCTCGCACAGCATCGGCGTCGGTTGCCAGCGGTTCTGCTTGTCGTAGTCGTACCAGGCTTCCGCCCCATCGAAGCCCTGGGCCGCCGCCGCGGCGATCAGCCGGTCATGGGGAAGCCGGTAGCGGGCCGGGTGGGCCAGCAGGGCGAGGCCACCAGCGGCATGGATCGCCTCCAGCACCGCCTGGGAGCGAAGCGCCGGGCCTACAGCGGCATGACCGCCCAGGTAGTGGGCCAGGGAGGGATGGTCAGCGTCAAAGCCCAGGGCCAGCACGTGCACCAGACAACCCTCCAGCAGGCAACTGATCTCGACGCCGCGCCATAGCCGGGGCACGGCCTGTCCCGACGCCGCCACACGCTCGAATGCACGGCGGATCAGCCCATGGGCGGCCAGGGCATGGTGATCGGTGACGGCCAGCTGCTCAAGGCCCAGGGCACAGGCCT
>CAIRWM010000023.1 GCA_903882285.1 uncultured cyanobacterium | reverse complement strand
GCGCCATCAGCTACACCAACCACACCCTGCTGCCCGAGGCCCTGGAGTGCTGGAGCCTGGAGCTGTTCCAGCAGCTGCTGCCACGTCAGCTGGAGATCATCTTCGAGATCAACGCCCGCTTTCTGCGCATGGTGCGGCTGCGCTATCCGGGCCAACCCGACCTCCTCGGCAAGCTCTCACTGATCGAGGAGGGTCCGTCGCGAAGGGTGCGCATGGCCCACCTAGCGGTGGTGGGCAGCCATCAGGTGAACGGCGTCGCCGAGCTGCACAGCGAGCTACTGCGCAAGCATCTCTTCCACGACTTCGCCGCTCTCTGGCCGGAGCGGTTCACCAACATCACCAACGGCGTCACGCCGCGGCGCTGGCTGGCGGTGGCCAACCCGCCGCTGGCCTCCCTGCTCGACGAGGCGATCGGCGAGGGCTGGCGGCGCGACCTTGACCAGCTGAACCGGCTCGAACCCTTCGCCGCTGACGCCGCCTTCCGCCAGCGCTGGCGCGACGTACGCGATCAGGCCAAGCAGCGCCTCGCCGCCACGATCCGCCAGGACACGGGCGTGCTGGTGGATCCCACCTCCCTGTTTGACGTGCAGGTGAAGCGCATCCACGAGTACAAGCGCCAGCACCTGGCGGCCCTGCAGATCGTCGAGCGCTACCTGCGCCTGCGGGCCGGCGAGGATTTGCCGCCCCGCACGATGATCTTCGGTGGCAAGGCCGCGCCTGGCTATGCCATGGCCAAGCTGATCATCCGCCTGATCGTCGGCATCGCCGACATCGTCAACATCGACCCGGCCATGGACGGGCGGCTGCGCGTGGTCTTCCTGCCCAACTTCAGCGTCAAGCTGGGCCAGCGCATCTACCCTGCGGTGGATCTTTCCGAACAGATCTCCACCGCCGGCATGGAGGCCTCCGGCACCGGCAACATGAAGATGGCCCTCAATGGCGCCCTCACGATCGGCACCCTCGACGGCGCCAACATCGAGATCCGCGAGCGGGTGGGCGCCGACAACTTCTTCCTGTTCGGCCACACGGCCGAACAACTGGCCGGGCTGAACCACTCCGGCTACCACCCGATGCCCTGGCTGGAGAGCGAACCGCTCACCAGGGAGGCCATCGACCTGATTGGCTCCGGTCACTTCAGCGAGGGCGACCGCGACCTCTTCCATCCGCTGCTGGCCAATCTCTGCGGAAGCGACCCCTTCCGCGTCATGGCCGACACCGGCGACTACCGCCGTGCCCAGAACGATGTCGATGGTACCTGGCGCGACCCGGAGCGCTGGAGCACGATGTCGGTGCTGAACACGGCCCGCTGCGGTTTCTTCAGCAGTGACCGCTCAATCCGCGAGTACGCCGAGCGCATCTGGAAGGTGGAGCCGGTGCCGGTGCAGGCCTGTAGCGTCGTACCCCACTGAACCGCAGTGCCGGATGACGCGCCGATGAGCTGGATGCAGCCGGTGGCCCGTGCGGCCGAAGCCCGACTGGAGCAGGCCGGCATTCAGCTCACCCTGGGTGGGGAGCCCACCGTGGTGCCGCTGCAACCGCAGGGGGCCGAGTGGAGCGTGGCGGCCGATGGCCCCACCAAACTGGGCATGGCCCGGCGCCTGGCCCGGGAGCTGCAGTGCAACGCCTTGCCGGGCAGCACCCTGCTGTGGTGCCCCGGAAAGCGGTACGACGGCGAAGTCAACCCACGCTGGACCCTGCGGCTGATCAGCGGCAAGGGCGGCGAACCTCCGGTGCGCTGGCCCGAACCCTGCCAGCCCGGCCTGAGCGGCCACCCCCTCACCCCCGCCCAGGTGCCGGCCTTCCTGGAGCGCCTCGGGGCGCAACTCGGACTGACGCTGCAGCCGCTGTCCCTGCGCGATCCCCTCGATCCGGAGCGCCAGATATGGGCCGCACCCCTAAGTGTCGACGACGACGAACCGCAGCCGGCCGCGGACCACGCAAAAATCCGCTGGTTGGCGCCCGCCTGGCCCCTGGCCGAGGAGCTGGCCGAGCTCAGCGGCGCCCCCGGCCCAGCCGGGCTGCGACTGCCACTGGAGCACCTGCCCGAGGAGATCCCCCGGCAGGTACTCACCCTGGAGCTGGGTCCCGACGGCTGGGAGCTGTTCCTGCCGCCCCTGCTGCGCCGTCCCCTGCAAACCCTGCTGCAGGCGGTGGCCGATGGCCTCGATGGCCTGGCCGCCCCCCGGCTGAGCGGCGTGTTGCCGTTCGATGGCGAAGGGCACTGGCAGGTGCTGGGGCTCACCGCCGACCCGGGGGTGCTGGAGATCAACCTGCCCGTCTGCCGTGGATGGGCCGAATACCACGGCTGGCTGCAACTGTTGGAACAGGCCTGTGGGCGGGTTGGACTGCGCAGCTGGAAGGCAACGGCCGATGGACACCAGGAGGGCACCGGCGGCGGCAACCACCTGCTCTGGGGCGGCCCCAGCCTGGAGCAGCACCCCTTCTTCAGCCGACCCGCCTGGCTGGTGGGCATTCTGCGCTACTGGCAGCACCATCCGGCCCTGGCCTACCTGTTCAGTGGCGCCTGCGTCGGTCCGGCCTCCCAGGCCCCCCGGCCCGATGAGGTCGCCGGCAACCTGCTCGACCTGGAGCTGGCCTATCGCGCCCTCGAGGCCGCCGATGATGGCCGCACCCACGATGACCCGCGCGGCGACCACCGCAGCCTGATCGGCGAAACCCTGCGCCACCTGCACGCCGACCGCAGCGGCAACAACCACCGCAGCGAGATCAGCTTCGACAAGTTCTGGAATCCCGGCGCCCCTGCCGGCTGCCTCGGCCTGGTGGAGTTCCGGGCGCTGGAGAGCCTGCCCCATGCCGCCTGGAGCAGCGCCATCGCCCTGCTCTGGAGCGCGCTGGCCGCCCATCTGCTCAACCCGGTCCACCGCCCGGCCGCCCTGCGCGCCTGGGGTGCGGCCCTGCACGATCGCCTGCTATTGCCCAGCCAGCTCTGGGCCGATCTGGAGGCGGTGCTGGCGGAGCTCGCTGCCGATGGTCTGGTCCTCGATCCGGAGCCCTACCGGGCGATCTGGGAGTGGCGCTTCCCGCCGCTGCTGCGCTGGCGGGAGGGGGAGCTGCAGCTGGAGCTGCGGCCAGCCCTGGAGCCCTGGCCGCTGATCTGCGACACGCCAGTGCAGGGCGGCCTCACCAGCCGCTTCATCGACGCCTCCCTGCGCCGCGTCGAGGTGATCGCCAACGGGGCCTGCCGCAGCGAGGTCGAGTTCTGGCTCAACGGCCGTCAGCTGCCGCTGACAGCCCAGCCGCTGGCCGTGCGCTATCGCCACCAGCGGCTCTACCCCTGCCTTCACCCGGCAATCGAACCTCACCTGCCGCTGGAGCTGGAGCTGCGCACAGCCAGCCACCGCCACCGCTTCCGGCTGGAAGGCGAGGGGCCGACCTTTGTGCCCGTGGCGGTGGAAGCCCCTATGCCACCCGGGGGCGGCACAGGGGAACGGCGGTACGCCGAGGCACCAGATCCCTGGCGGGCACGCCGCCACCAGGACGCCAGCACGATCGATTTACGCCTGGACTGAGACGGCCACGTCGCACCGTCAGCGCCTGCTACCAGGTGACGCCGTGCAGCTTCGGCAGCGGCGCCGTTTTGGAGGTGACGGCAAACAGGCGCGGAATGCGCTGGCTGTTGTAGACGCGGAATTCGTGCACCACGCTGGCGCCCTCATCGCGAACCGCCTGGTTGAGCACCAGGGAACCGTCGGGATCGGAGACGGAGCGGTGGGAGGTGCCCGGGGGGATGCGCAGGATGTCGCCGCCGCTCTCCAGCCGCACGATGTGGAAGGGATAGTTCCAGCCCAGATTCACCAGGAAGAAGGTGCGACCGCCCTGCAGGGCCAGCAGATTGTCCTCCTGATGGGGGTGGAGATAGAACTGCCAGGCGTCGGTCTCGGGGTCGTTGGGAGGACTGATCGCCGGGCCGGCATGCACCACGAGATCGCGGGCATTGGAGCTGGGAACGGTGATGTCGAAGAAGCGGACAGCAGGGGTATCGCGGAACTTCTCGTAAGGAATCAGCTCGAACATCGGCGCGCGACGGGGCGCTCGATCTGGGCTGTCCTGCAGCTGCTGGGGCAGCGCATCGCTGGAGGGGAGGGCGGCGGTCATCGGTAGCAGCGACGCCGCAGCGTCAACTGAAAAACGAATGAACTAGTGAACCGAACCACCACCGCCGCAACCGTGAGATCGGCTACAGAACACCGCTTTCCACAGGCCAGTTCCGGCGGTGGCCGGCGGGGATCCGCTCTGGCTCCCGCCCGGCGGGATTGCTTGAATGCCGATCCTTCCCTTCCTCGGCGATTTCCGATGGTCCACCAGCGGCTCCGGCGTGGCCTCGCCCTCACCGCCCTCGCCCTCAGCGGGCTCGGCGGTCTGCCCCTGGGCCTGCCGAGCGCCCAGGCCCAGGGCGGCTATGGCCAGGGCGGCGGCTACGCCAAGCCGACCGTCTCGGTACCCGACTTCAAGAACACCGTCACCCAGCCCGCCTGGTGGTGGCAGGGGCCGGTGGCGTCCGATCTGGCCTCGGTGCTGGCCAACGAGCTGCAGGGCACCGGTGAACTGCAGGTGGTGGAGCGCAGCAACGTCGGCGCCGTGCTCTCCGAACAGGAGATGGCCGAGCTGGGCATCGTCAAGAAGGGGCCGAACGCCGCCCGCAAGGGCCAGATGACCGGCGCCCGCTACATCGTGCTCGGCACCGTCACCTCCTACGAGACGAACGTGGAGGAAAAGGGCTCGGGCAGCAACTTCGGCCTGATGGGCTTCGGCAAGAACCAGGAGCAGCTGGAAACGAAGGACTACGTCGCCATCGACATCCGCGTCGTCGACAGCAGCACCGGCGAGGTGGTGGGCTCCCGCACCGTGGAGGGACGCGCCAGCAACGTGGCCGCCGCCAAGGAAAGCGGGGTCAACCTGCTGCCGGCGGCAGGCGCCGCCCTGCTGCTGTTCCCCAACATGGGCCGCACCGGCCAGGTGCTCACCGGCGCCGCCGGCACCCTCAACTTCGGCAACCGCAGCTCGGAGGCCCAGCGCACCCCCGCCGCCAAGGCGATCCGCGCCGCCCTCACCGAGGCCTCCGACTACGTGAGCTGCGTGCTCGCGCCCCGCGGCAACTGCCTGGCGAAGTTCGAAGCCAAGGACCAGCTGCGGCGCGAGCGCAACAATGGCGTGCTGAAGCTCGACTGACGCCGCCCCGCCGCCCGTTCAGCAGCCCCGGCAACGGTTCACAAGGGAATCGGCATCGTCACGTCGGCGGGCTCGGGCGCGCAGGCGGGCACCCGCTGGTTCACCACCTCGCCGATCACCACGATCGAAGGGGAGGCCAGGGCCTCGGCTTCCACCCGGTCGGCCAGCTCCGCCAGGGTGGCCACCAGCTGACGCTGCCCCCGCACCGTGCCCTGCTGGATCACGGCGGCGGGGGTGTCGGGGGCCAGACCCGCGGCACTCAGTTCCCCCAGGATCGCCCGCAGGTTGTGCAGGCCCATGTAGATCACCAGGCCGTCACTGCTGCGGGCCAGGCCGCGCCAATCGACGCCGGGGCGGGCCTTGTCGATCTCCTCATGACCGGTCACAAAGGTGACGCTGGAGCCGGCGCGACGGTGCGTGACCGGGATGCCGGCATAAGCGGGCGCAGCGATGCCAGCGGTGACCCCGGGCACCACCTGGACCGGGATGCCGCGGGCCGCCAGGTGGGCCGCCTCCTCGCCGCCGCGGCCGAACAGGAAGGGATCGCCGCCCTTGAGCCGCACGATCAGCCGGTGCCGCCGCGCCAGTTCCACCAGCACGGCGTTGGTGCTCGGCTGGGGTACCGAATGGTGGCCGCGGCGCTTACCCACGAAATGGCGCTCACAAGCCTGCGGCACCAGATCCAGCAGGGCCTGGGGCACCAGGGCGTCGTAGACGAGGGCATCACACTGCCGCAGCAGCCGGTGCGCCTTGAGGGTGAGCAGCTCGGGATCGCCCGGTCCAGCCCCCACCAGATACACGGTGCCCAGCGTGGCCTCGCCCAAGGCAGCACTCACGGCCTCACTCACGGCAGCGCCTCCAACTCGGCGAGCAGCAGCTGGCGAAAACGAGCGCGCTGCAGCAGCGGCGGGCCCACCAGAGCGGCCAGGCTGTCGGTCAGCCGATTGGCCGCGAGGGCCAGGGGCAGGGCCGGCACCGTCTGGGTCAGCTGCAGTTCCGCGAGATGTTCCGCACTGTATGGAGTGGCCAGGCAGCGCGCGCCGGTGCGACGCTCCAGGCTGATGCAGTAGCGCCGGGCCAGGGGCCCCTCCAGCACGTGGTGCAGCAACAGCGGCCGCTCGGCCGGCTGGGCGGCCAGCTCAGCCGCCAGGGCTGCCTGCCAGGTCGGCCAGGCGCCCAGGAAGGGCAGCCGCCGCACCGGGGCATGGCGGCGCCAATGGCGCACGATCGCCGGTAGATCGTGGCGCACATGGCCGCCGGGCAGCAGCAGCAGGGGCGCCAGGGTGAGCCCCTGGCCAGGAACCAGCAGATCGGCCGCCGGTGGGGGTTCGGCCGCGGTGAGGGGCTGGAGCCGCACCGGCGCCCGGCGCCGCTGCTCCAGCTCCGCAGCCAGGGCGCGCAGCTCCGCGGGCAGGTTGCCGCCGCCGCGGCCATGCACCACCAGCAGCAGGGGCTGAAGCCGGACAGGGGCCAGAGCGATCACCGCGCGCAACCCCCATGGTGCGGCTTAGCAACGCCATCCTGGGGGAGATCGTCGGCCCTTCGTCGTGCCGCCTGCCCCCACACCTGCCCGGCCGTAACCCGATGGGCTGGCCGGAGCGCTACGGCGACCTGACCGTGCGGGCCCAGGTGCAGTTCCTGTTTCCCACCGATGGCCACGGAACCGTTCGGATCGCCGCCGCGAGCAGGATGGGCCGTAACGGCCATCAACAGAACGCGTGCGCGACGATCCCAGCAGTGGAAGTCCGAACCCGGCAGAGGCGAACCCGGCCGCCCCGACCCCAGCCGAGCCGACCCCAGGGCGCGGCAGCCTGCTGAGCATCCTCGGGGTCGGCTTCGGGCTGGCGGGGGCCATCGGCGGCACGATCGGCGGCGGCATCCTGCGCACCCCGGGGCTGGTGGTCGGCCAGCTGGGCAGCGGTCCCCTGGCGATCGGCGCCTGGATGCTGGGGGGCCTGTATGCGCTGATGGGGGCAATCTGTGTGGCGGAACTGGCCACGAGCGTGCCCCGCGCCGGTGGCTGGTACGTCTACTCCCGCCGGGCCTTCGGCGATGACGCGGGCTTCCTGGTGGGCTGGATGGACTGGCTGGGCCACTGCGCCGGCGTGGCCTGGGTGACGATCACCGTGGGCGAATACGCCCTCGCCCTGCTGCCCTCGCTGCCGCTGGGGGTGAAGCCACTGGCGATCCTCTCGCTGGCCCTGTTCACCTCCATCCAGCTGATCGGCCTGCGGGCGGGCAACGGCAGCCAGCAGGTGCTCAGCCTGGCCAAGACCCTCGCCTTCCTCGCCCTGGTGGCGGCCTGCTTCCTGCTCGGCGATGGGGCCGCCAGCCCGTCCATCAGCCCGGCTGCCACCCCAGCCACCTCGGGAGTCGCCCCCACCATGCCCTCGGGCTGGCTGCCGTTCAGCGTTGCCGCCATGTTCGCGCTGCAGGCGATCATCAGCACCTACGACGGCTGGCACAGCCCGATCTATTTCGCCGAGGAGTTCGAGCAGCCGGAGCGGGATCTGCCCCGCTCGCTGATCGGCGGCGTGGTGGCGGTGATCGCCATCTATGTGCTGCTCAACCTGGCCCTGTTGCACGTGCTGCCGCTCGACCAGCTGGCCGCTTCCGCCCTGCCGGTGGCCGATGCCGCCGAGCGGATCTTCGGCGCCCTGGGCGGCCAGGCGATCACCGCCCTGGCCCTGGTCTCGGTGCTGGGCCTGATCAACGCCTCGATCATGAGCGCGCCGCGGGTGCTCTACGGCCTGGCCCGCGACGGGCTGCTGCCGCCGGCCCTGATGGGGGTCAACGCCGGCGGCACCCCTGTCGCCGCCCTGCTGCTGACCAGCGGCGCCATCGGGCTGCTGGTCCTGTTCGGCGACTTCGCGATCCTGCTGGCGATCGCCTCCTTTCTCTACGTGAGCCTGTACGGCAGCAGCTTCGTGGCGCTGCTGGTGCTGCGGCGCAGCGAACCCGACCTGCCGCGCCCCTTCCGGGCCTGGGGCCACCCCTGGAGCGCCCTGGTGGTGCTGGCCGGCTCGCTGCTGTTTCTGGTGGCCGCCATCGGCGGTGATGGGCGCCACAGCCTGGAAGCGGCGCTGCTGGTGGGCCTGGGCGCACCGATCCGCTGGCTGTTCGGTGGGGGCGGCAACAGCAGCGACGGCCCTGCGGACGGCGCCCGGCACAACCCGCCGACGGAGATACCGTGACGGCAGCCGGTCCCTGCCCGATCTGCCGATGTCCCAGCCCGCCCTTCCCTGTTGCTGCTGCTGCCCCTGCTGGCGCCTGTCGGCGCCGAGGCCGGCCCGCTGATGCGTCGCGCCGAGGAGCGCCAGGCCTGCGACGCCTTCGATCGACTCGATCTCGCGGGGATCGTCGAGGAGCTGGCTCCCGACGCGACGCTGGTCGACGCGTTGAGCCGCCGCTGGGTGCGGGGCCGGGCGGCCGTGGCGGAGCAACTGCAGGGGTGCTGGCGGTCACCAGCGCCGTGCATTCCGAACTCAGCGACGTGCAGGTGCAGGAGATCAGCGACGGGGCCGCCGTGGTCACCGCCTGGCTGCAGCAGAGCTACACCATCGGCGGACGGGCCCAGCGCATCCAGGCCCCCGCCAGCGCCTCGCTGCGCCGCGACGACGCCCACTGGAGTGTGGTGAACTTCCACTCGATCCCCCTGGCCGGTTGAGCTCAGCCAGTTGAGCTCAGCCAGTTGACCTCAGCCGCCCGATCCCAGCCGCAAGGCCAGCGGCACCAGCACAAAGCCACCGCCGAGCAGCAGGGCCAGGGCCCGTCCGGCGCGGCGGATCGGGCCGGCATGGCCGGGCTCAAGCAGGCCGAGGCTGCGGTGGGCACTCTCGGTGCCATGCAGCAGATGCAGGGCCAGCGCCACTCCGGCCGCTGCATAGAGCAGCAGGCTCCAGGGGGAGGCCAGGGCCTGCCGCAGGGCCAGCAGTTCCGCGCCGGCGGCCGGGCGCGACCAGCGCAGCTGGGCCAGATGCACCGGCAGAAAGAGCAGCAGCACCGCCCCGCTCCAGGGCAGGCCGCGACCGGCTGCGGCCGCCAGGGCCTCGACACCACCGCCACGGCGACTGCGCAGCGGGGCCGCCACGGGGCCGCGAACGCCCCGAAGGGCCAGGGTCTTCGCCAGCGCCAGGGCGGGATGCAGCAGCAGCAGCAGCGCCAGCGCCTCCTCCAGCACCGACAACCAGACCAGGCCGTGCAACCAGGTGGCCAGGGCCTCGAAGCGAGCAGGAGCCAGCGGGGCCAGCCCCACCGCAGCGAGGTGCAACACGAGAAATAGCACCAGCACCAACCCACTGGCGGCGCGGGCGTCACGGCTGAGGGCCGCACGGTGCAGGGAGGCCTGATCCGGCTCCGGTCCGTTCATCCCATCACCGCATCGGAGCACTTCAGGCCAGCAGGGCGTCGAGCCGGCCGCTGCGCTCCAGCGCATGCAGCGCATCGCAGCCGCCGACGTGCTGGTCGTCGATGAAGATCTGGGGAACGGAGCGCCGGCCGTCACTGCCGCGGGCCGCCATCGCCTCGCGGGCGGCCTCATCGCCGTCGATCACGTGTTCCACGTACTCCACCCCCTTGCGGTCGAGCAGTTGCTTGGCCCGCACGCAGAAGGGGCAGGCACGCCAGGTGTAGATCTCGACCTTGGCCATCGGGCTCGCAGCACTGCCCTCACGCTATCCGGCCCATGACCCTGGAGCGCAGGCGCCGATGAAGGAGCGGGGACGGGGCCTGGCCGCT
>CAIRWM010000022.1 GCA_903882285.1 uncultured cyanobacterium | reverse complement strand
GCGCCAGATAGGCGGTGGGGAACAGGAGCAGACCGGACCACCCCACGAAAACGAAGCGGTCGCGCTTGAGCCAGTCGTCGAGGACGTCGAACCATCCCCGTGCTGCTGGTGCGCGCCCTACAGCGATCGTCATGAGTGAACTTCATGAAGCGTTACAAGATGACTGTACGGGGTAGAGGCGGCCAGTGCGGAGCTCATCGACCTGGCAGGGAGCAAATGAGTAAAAGTGCTTAGGTCGAACGCCGTGGGTCGCCGATTCGCCAGAGTGGTTTGGTTGATGGCTTCCCCATGTACGTCGTCGAGCTCTCCCTTCGGCTCAGCCCCATGCCCGTGGCCGTGCAGCGCAAGGACCTGGAGGGGGCCCGGTCCCTCTACGACGAGGTGCGTCGGGCTATCGAGAGCGGAGAGCCGAAACTGCTCGAACTCACCTGTGAGAAGGACGAGCACAAGCGCATCAGCCTGCTGAGCGGCGAGGTGGTTGCGGTGCAGACCTACGAGAAGTCCGCCGTCGGCGGAGGCGGTAAGCGGCCTGGCTTTAGCTTCGACACTTGAGCCCGGTCCCGATGGCCGCCGCCCAGGCCTCCGCCCCGCCGCCCCTGCTGGTGGACAAAGTCCGCTTTGGCTGGGGTGGGGGGCGGCCCGCCCTGAATGGTTGCAGCCTGCGCTTGCCCCGGCCGGGGCTGTGGATGCTCGTAGGCAGCAACGGCAGCGGCAAGAGCACCCTGTTGCGGCTGATCGCCGGCCTGCTGTCCTCCGAGAGCGGCAGGATCACCGCGACGTCGAAGCCGGCCCTGGTGTTCCAGAACCCCGACCACCAGCTGCTGTTGCCCAGTTGCGGCAGCGATCTGCAGTTGGGCATGCCCGCCGGTCTCAGCCACGAGCAACGCCAGGCACGGGTGGAGCTGGCCCTAGAGCGGGTGGGACTGAGCGGCATGGCCCTGCGGCCGATCCACACGCTCAGCGGCGGCCAGAAGCAGCGCCTGGCCATCGCCGGCGCCCTAGCCGGGGACGCTGGACTGCTGCTGCTCGACGAGCCGACGGCCCTGCTGGATCCCACCAGCCAGCAGGAGGTGCTGCAGCTGATCCGGCGGCTGTGTTCCCGGAGCGAAGCGCCGCTCACGGCCCTGTGGATCACCCATCGCCTCGAGGAACTCGATCTCTGCGACGGCGCTGTCGTGATGGAGAAGGGGCAGATCGGGCCCTGGCAACCGGGGCCCGATCTGCGGCGACGACTCACCCCCTTGCCCCAGGGCAGGGCGAAAAGGTAAGGTCACTGCCGGTCCGGTACGCGGGCCTATTCCTCGGTAGCTCAGTGGTAGAGCGGTCGGCTGTTAACCGATTGGTCGCAGGTTCGAATCCCGCCCGGGGAGTTTCACCAGCAGCCTGATGCGCCTCCGGCGCTCTGGCAGAGGCAATATCGAGCTATGCCTAGAACCCGTGCGATCGCCTACGCCTACCCATGATCCGGGCCGGAATGCAACAAAAATGCTGGAAGAGATCCTGAAGATCCCGCCGCCGGGCCAGCGGGTCCGCCCCCGCGACTTTCAGTGCTGAACCCCGTTCTGGTGCCGTAGGCGCCATGGGAGGCCAGCAGGAGTCAGACGTTTGGTGTCCAGGCTGACAGCGCCCCCCCGGAGCCACCCTGCATTCCTCGGCGAAAGCGGGGAGAATGCCCCTGCAAAAACCTTTCTTTTGTTGCGCCCAAAGCCCCCGCCAAGGGCCACAGTGCCGCCAAAGATTCCGGCGGCGCCGACAGCGACGCCTCTCTTTCACCCCCCATCTCCAAGCCCCATCGCCCTCTGCCATGAAGCCCTGCATCCTGCTGATCGAAGACGACGGCGACATGCGCGAGCTGGTGGCCGGCCATCTCGAGCACGGCGGCTTCGACGTGCAGCGGGCCGATGACGGCATCAAGGGGCAGGCCCTGGCCCTGCAGTACAGCCCCGACGTGATCCTGCTGGACCTGATGCTGCCAAAGGTGGACGGCCTCACCCTGTGTCAGCGGCTGCGCCGGGATGAGCGCACCGCCAAGATCCCGATCCTGATGCTCACTGCCCTGGGCAGCACCAAGGACAAGGTCAGCGGCTTCAACTCCGGCGCCGACGATTATCTGGCCAAGCCCTTTGACCTCGAGGAGCTGATGGTGCGCGTCAAGGCTTTGCTGCGCCGCAGCGAACGGGCACCACTATCCACCAAGCACAACGAGATTCTCAGCTACGGCAGCCTCACCCTGGTGCCGGAGCGCTTCGAGGCGATCTGGTTCGACCAGCCGGTGCGGCTCACCCACCTGGAGTTCGAGCTGCTGCACTGCCTGCTGCAGAGGCACGGCCAGACGGTGGCCCCCTCGCTGATCCTCAAGGAGGTGTGGGGCTACGAGCCTGACGACGACATCGAGACCATCCGCGTGCACGTGCGCCACCTGCGCACCAAGCTCGAGCCCGATCCGCGCAAGCCGCGCTTCATTAAGACCGTGTACGGCGCCGGCTACTGCCTGGAGCTTCCCACCGGCGATCAGCTCAGCAGCCTTGAGCCGGTGATGCACGAGGCCCGGGCAGCCCGTCAGAAGACCGCAGCCACCGCCGCCAACGGCAGCGAGGCCGCCTAGGCGGCGTAGTCACGGGTCGATACGACACCGCCTGGCTGAACTCCGCCACCAGCCCCCCCCTGGCATCGGCTGGGAGCCCAGACGCTGACAATCCTGCTGCGCATGCCCTGGCCGCTGTTCACCTTGATCTTCCAGCTCGACCCCACCGGTCTGCAGGACCATGCACCGATGGGGTCGTCACCGGCCTGGTTTTTCTGCGCTTCCTGCAGGTCGACGCGCCCTGCGCTTCAGCCAGGTGCTCGGCCTCACCGCTTCGGATGCAGAACACCTGCTCTGCCGCTTTGTCACCGACGATCCCAGCTACTGGCTGACTGTCAGCTACGGGCTGTGCTGCTTCGTGGACGAAGAGATCGAGCCGGCTCTGGTGCAGCGGCGCGTGCCCAGCACCGCGCCCCTCAGCCATCCCCTCAACGCCAACAGCCCGATCATGCGGCTGGGTCCCGAGGGACTGCGCCGCGGCCAGGCGGCCCTGATGGCCCTGATGGGGGACACCGACGAAGTGACGGGCTCCCCCCTTGCTGCAGCGGCAGCATTGCGCCCACGAGGCGCTGCGAGCGGGCCACGTGTTCGAGGAACTGGTGATCGAGGACGCAGGCGGCCGTTGCCGCATCGATGCAACCTCCATCAATCGGATCCTTCCCCAGAGCGCCTCCACCTAGCCGCCGCAGCCGGCCAGCTCCAGCAGCGCCACCTCCCAGGCCAGCCGGGCCTGGACATACGAAAGCAACTGGCCCCGCAGGCGCTCGAGCCGAGCCAGGTCCACCCCAGGGCCGCGCCGACGCCACAGGGCCAGCTGCCACCAGCTCAGCAGCCACAGCTGCTGCTCTCCATCGAGGACCTCCGTGAGGTCCCGGGCCAAGGCCAGGGCCTCCAGCGGATCGCGACCCAGCTGCAGCAGCCTCTCCGCCAGGCCCTCCGGCAGCGCCTGCCACTGGTGGCGGTGTTCGAGCAGGGCGCCGGGGGAACCAGCCGCCAGTTCGAGCAGTTCGGCGGGGTCGGCCCGCGCGGCGATGGTCGCGGCCGGATCCGGAGGCAGGCCGGCCAGCACCTGGGCCACCAGGGCGGGAGACAGGCGCACGAAGGGAATCTGCTGGCAGCGTGAGCGGATCGTGCTGAGCAAGCGCTCCGGAGCGGCGCTGATCAGGATGATCATCCCGGCGCCGGGTTCCTCAAGGGTCTTGAGCAGGGCGTTGGCCGCGCCCTCCGCCATCGCCTCGGCCCCCTCCAGCACCACCAGGCAGCCCGGCGCCTCCACGGGCCGGCGGGCCAGGAAGCGCGACACCTCGCGCACCTGCTCCAGGCGCATCTGGGGCGGCGAGCGACGACTCACCCCCTCCCTCTGCGCCTCGGAGAGCGGCACCAGCCGGCCCTGATGCTGGTACATGGGCTCCACCCAGAGCAGATCAGGATGGTTGCCGGCGGCCAGCCGGCGGCGCAGGTCTGGATCGCCGCCGGACCAGCGCTGCGGTCCCACCAGGACGCCCTCCAGAAAACGCAGGGTCGCCAGCCGCCGCCCCACGCCGTCTGCCCCGGCGAAGAGATAGGCCGGGGCGAGGCGCTGCCTCTCGAGGCTGGCCTCCAGCAGGGCCACGGCCCGGGGCTGCCCGAGCAGATCGGCAAACAGCCCGGCCATTCAGCCCCCGGCCCCGAAGCGCTCCAGCAGCAGCCGCGCGCTGGCCTGGCTCACCTGCTCAGGGGCCTGATGGGCATCGAGGCGCTGCCAGCGGCGCTGCATGGCCAGGCGGGCGAAGCCGTCGGCGACGCGCTCCAGAAAGGCCTGGCCGGAGGCCTCGATCCGATCGGCGGCGCGGCCGCTGCGGCGCCGCAGCGACTCCGCCAGCGGCAGATCCAGCCAGAGGGTGAGATCTGCCTCAAGCCCGCCGGTGGCCATCGCCTCCAGCTGTTCGATCACGGCCAGGGACAGCCCCCGGCCGTAGCCCTGGTAGGCCGCGGTGGAGCCGCTGAAGCGGTCACAGAGCACCCAATCGCCGGCCTCGAGGGCCGGCCGGATCGTGCTCTCAACGTGCTGAGCCCGGTCGGCGGCATAGAGCAGCAGCTCGGCCGTGCTGCAGGGGGCGGCCGCCTCCGGCGGATGGAGCAGCAGCTGGCGCAGGGCCTGGCCAAGGGGAGTGCCGCCGGGCTCACGGGTGAGATGCAGGCGGGCGCCCGGCGCCAGCAGGCCGCTGGTCGGCAGCCACTGGCTCAGGAAGGCGAGCTGGGTGGTCTTGCCGCAGCCATCGATGCCTTCCAGCACCAGGAAGCGGCCCCGGGAGCCGGTGGATGGGCCCGGGGCCGTTGCGGCCGTCCCGGCAGTCTTGGTCGCCTTCACCCCGGCTGCTCCCCCCGACGACCGCGCCCATCCTGCAGCAGCAGGGCGTTGACCACCACCGTGATCGAGCTCAGGGCCATGAGCAGGGCCGCCAGTGGTGGAGAGAGCAGCACACCAAAGCGGGGCAGCAGCGCTCCGGCCGCGATCGGCAGCACGATCAGGTTGTAGCCGAAGGCCCAGGCGAGATTCTGACGCACCTTGGCCATCGTGCTGCCGGCAATCTCCAGCGCCTCGACCACCCCATCAAGGCGATCGCCCATCACCACGAGGGCGGCGCTCTCCTGGGCGATCTGGGTACCGGTGCCGATGGCGATGCCCAGATCGGCGGCGGCGAGCGCCGGGGCGTCATTGATGCCATCGCCGACCATCGCCACCGGCCCCCGCTGCCCGGCGGCCAGGATCCGCCTGAGCTTCTGCTCCGGGCGCAGCTCCCAGGCGAGTTCGTCGCGCTGCAGGCCCAGCAGGCCACCCAGGCAATGCACCGCCGCTTGGCGGTCACCGCTGAGCAAGCCGAGCTGCAGGCCGCGGGCGCGCAGGTTCACCAGGGTGGCGGCGGCATCGGCCCGGGGCTGATCCTGCACGGCCACCAGCCCGAGCAGCCGCTGCCCCTGGGCCACGGCCAGCACACTGGCGCCGCAGGTCTCGAGCTGGGCAAAGCGGCTGGCGGCCTCGGCGGCCAGGGGCAGCCCGCCATTGACGAGCCAGTCGAGGCGCCCCACCCGCAGCGGCGCCTCGACCCCCTCCAGACGCCCCTCCAGCCCCTCGCCGCTGATGCTGCGGCACTGCAGCACCGGCAGCAGGGTCAGGCCGCGGCGTTGCGCCTCCTGCAGCAGAGCATGGGCCAGGGGATGGCGGCTCTGCTGCTCAAGGCTGGCGGCGCACTGCAGCAGTCGATTCGCGCTGACGCCTTCGCATTCAGCGGCCCTACCATCGGCGCTGAGCGGCTCGGGCTCCGGCGGAAGCACCTCCACCGCGGTGACCAGCGGGCGCCCCAGGGTGAGGGTGCCGGTCTTGTCGAACAGCACCGTGCGCAGCCGGGTGGCGGTCTCGATCGCATCGCCGCCCCGGAACAGCAGGCCAGCCCGGGCGGCGCGGCCGCAGCCGACGCTGATCGCCGTGGGCGTGGCCAGCCCCAGGGCGCAAGGGCAGGCCACGACGAGCACGGCGATCGCCAGCTGCAACGCAAGGGCAAGTGGGGTGGTGGCCGTCGCCCCGGGCAACGCATGGCCGTGATGGCCGCCCATCGGCGAGGCGGCGGCGAGCACACCCGGCCAGAGCCTGGTGCCCCAGAGCCACCAAAACAGGAAGGTGGCCAGGGCCAGGGCCAGCACGACCACAGCGAAGCGTCCGGCCACCCTATCCGCCAGGCCCTGGATCGGAGCCTTGCGGGCCTGGGCCTGCTCCACCAGGTGCATGATGCGAGCGATGGCGCTCTTGGCGCCGCAGCGACGCACCTCCAGCACCAGGGCGGCGTCGAGCACCAGAGCGCCAGCAGCCAGCTCGCTGCCGGCGACGGCTGGCACGGGAAGGGGTTCGCCGGTGAGGGCGGAGAGATCCACCGCGGCGCTGCCCTCCCGCACGACCCCATCGACGGGGACCCGGTCACCGGGCAGCAGTTGCAGGCGATCACCGGGGCGCAGCCCCCCCACCCGCACCGGACGGGGCGGCCCCTCGTCCACCAGCAGCAGGGCGTGGTCGGGCTGCAGCTCGGCCAACTCCTGGATGGCCCGACTGGTGCGATAGCGGGCCCGTTCCTCCAGGAAACGTCCGGCCAGCACGAAGCCAAGCAGCATCACCGGCTCGTTGAAAAAACAGGGCCAGCCGCTGGCCGGCCACAGCAGCCCCACCACGCTGGCGCCCCAGGCGCTGGCCACACCCAGTCCCACCAGGGTGTCCATGGTCGGCAGGCCGGCGAGGGCGGCGCGGCCTCCCCGCACCAGAATGGGGCGGCCGGGTCCGGCGAGGGCAAGGCTGGCCACCAGGCCGTGCACCCAGGGACTGGCAAGCAATCCGAAGGGATCGCGCCAGGGCAGCTGGCCGGCGTCCGCCAGGTGGCCCACGCTGGAGACGAGCACCAGCATCAGGGCCACCACCAGCTGGCGCCAGCGCTGCCACCAGTCCCGCTCCTGCAGGCGCTGGCGCCAGCTGGGGAGGTCCTGCCCCTCCTCGCGCAGGCGGGCCTGGAAGCCGAGCGCCGCCAGGCTCGCCACCACGGCCTGGAGCGGATCGGCCGCCGGGGACGTCTCGGCAAGCCCCGGCTCCAGCTCCAGCCAGGCGGTGCGGGTGAGCAGATTGACGCTTGCCTGGCGCACCCCGGGCTGCTGGCGCAGGCGCTCTTCCACGGCCCGCACACAGCCGCCGCACTTCATGCCCTCCACCTCCAGCAGCACGGCGCTGGCGGAAGGGGCGGCCCCGGCCAGGGAAACGGGCGGCGCGGGGACCTGGGGCCCAGGGGCTGGGGGCGCTTGGGTCGGGGACGGCATGGCGGCCCCGGGGGCGGCGGAAGGGGTCAACGCGATGGCAGGAGAGGGCGAGAGTCCTCGACCCGGCGGGTACCAACGCTAGGGAGATCACCGTTCAGCAGCACCCCAGACGGCCTGAACCGGGCAGGATGGTGCTCAGACCCGCATCGTCCGAGCCTTCCGCCGTGCCCCGCTCCCAGCGCAACGACAACTTCATCGACAAGAGCTTCACGGTGATGGCGGACCTGATCCTCAAGGTGCTGCCCACGAACAAGCGAGCCAAGGAGGCCTTCGCCTACTACCGCGACGGCATGAGCGCCCAGGCCGATGGCGAATACGCCGAGGCTCTGGAGAACTACGAGGAGGCCCTCACCCTGGAGGACGACCCGAACGACCGCGCCTTCATCCTTTACAACATGGCGCTGGTATTTGCCAGCAACGGTGAACACGAGAAGGCCCTCGATTACTACGGCCAGGCCCTGGAGCTCAACAACAAGATGCCCCAAGTGCTCAACAACATGGCTGTGATCCATCACCACCTCGGCTCCATCGCCCAGGAGCGCGGGGATGCCGACGAGGCCGACCGCTGCTTCGACCTGGCCGCCGATTTCTGGGGCAAGGCGATCCGCATGGCACCCAACAATTACATCGAAGCCCAGAACTGGCTCAAGACCAGCGGCCGCGGCAGCGTCGACGTTTATTTCTGAAATCCTGCGGCTTCGCAACCCACCGGTGAACCTCAGGCCCGATCATCGGCCGGATCCACCCCCAAGGCGGCCACCAGCGCCTCGGCCACGCTGCCGGCCTCCAGCAGCTGCAGGCCCATGGCCGCGGCCGGCCCGGCCAGGCCGGTGCCCCGCGGCACCACGGCGCGGTGGAACCCCAGCCGCGCCGCCTCCTGCAGCCGCAGCTCCAACTGACCCACCGGCCGCAGCTGGCCGCCCAAACCCAGCTCCCCCACCAGCACCGTGCCGGCCGGCAGGGTGAGATCCCGGTAACTGGCGACAACGGCAGCCGCCACCCCCAGATCAGCCGCCGGCTCCTCCACCTCCAGGCCACCGGCCACCGCCAGGTAGCAGTCGAAGCGCGACAGGGGCAGGCCCAGGTGTTTCTCCAGTACCGCCAGGATCTGGTGCAGCCGGTTCACGGCAATGCCGGTGGCGCTGCGGCGCGGGCTGGCGTAGCTGGTGCTGCTCACCAGCGCCTGCAGGTCGACCACCAGGGGCCTGGTGCCCTCGCAGGCCACCAGGGTGGCGGTGCCGGCACTCGGCTCCCCGCTGGCCAGAAAGAGCTCGCTGGGGTTGGTGACCTCCGCCAAGCCCTGGCCCCGCATCTCGAACACCCCGAGCTCATGGGTGGCACCGAAGCGGTTCTTCACCGCCCGCAGCAGCCGGTGGCTGGCGAAGCGGTCGCCCTCGAAGGTGAGCACCGCATCAACCAGGTGTTCCAGCACCTTGGGTCCGGCAAGCATCCCCTCCTTGGTCACGTGACCCACCAGCAGCAGGGCCGTGTCCTGGCCCTTGGCGATGCGGGCCAGGGCCGCGGCGCACTCGCGCACCTGGGCCACCGAGCCGGGGGCGCTGCCGAGTTCGCCGTCGTGCAGGGCCTGAATGCTGTCGATGATCGCCACCGCCGGCCGCAGGCTCTCCAGTTCCTGCAGCACCAATTCCAGATCGGTCTCGGCGAGCAGCTGCAGATCGGAGGGTGGTTCAGAGGGGGGGGCAGAGGCGAGCTCAGTTGCGGGCTCCGGGGTGGCCCTTTCGCCCAGGCGCCGCCAGCGCAGCTTCACCTGCTGGGACGACTCCTCCGCACTCACGTAGAGCACGCTGACGCGGCTGGCCATGGCCCGGGCGCTCTGCAGCAGCAAGGTGCTCTTGCCGATGCCGGGGTCACCGCCCAGCAGCACCAACGAGCCAGGCACCAGGCCGCCGCCGAGCACCCGGTCGAATTCGTCGTAGCCGCTGGGCAGGCGCTGCAGGGGCCGCTCGCCCACGGTCTGGATCGGCTCGGATCGCCGTGGCTGGCGCTCACGGGCCGTCGTCTCGGCGGCGCTGGCCACGGGCCGGCGGCGGCGGCTGTCGGCAACCGCCTCCACCTGCTCCACCAGGGTGTTCCAGCCGCCACAGGACGCGCAGCGACCGAAGAACTGGCGGGTGCGGGCCCCGCAGGCCTGGCAGACGTAGGAGGAGCTGGAACGGGGCACGGCGGCAATGGCGAAAGGGACTGTGAAGAAAGGTGGCGTTCAGTGAATCTTGAGGCCCTCAGGCCCTTTCAGTAGATCGGATGCGAGTACGTGGACGCGGCCTGATGACCCTGGCGCAATCCCCGGCGCACCCACCCGTGCACCCACAGGAGCTCCCCTCGGCGCGATGACAACCTCCACCCCTGCGAAGGAGACCATCCTCGTCGTCGACGATGAGGCCAGCATCCGCCGGATCCTGGAAACCCGCCTGTCGATGATTGGCTATCAGGTCGTTACGGCCTGCGACGGCGAGGAGGCTTTGGAGGCCTTCCACCGCACCCCCCCCGACCTGGTGGTGCTCGACGTGATGATGCCGAAGCTCGATGGCTACGGCGTCTGCCAGGAGCTGCGCAAGGAATCCGATGTGCCGATCGTGATGCTCACGGCCCTGGGCGATGTGGCCGACCGCATCACCGGGCTGGAACTGGGCGCCGACGACTACGTGGTCAAACCGTTCAGCCCCAAGGAGCTGGAGGCCCGCATCCGCTGCGTGCTGCGCCGGGTGGAGAAAGAGCACGTGGCCGGCATCCCCAACTCCGGCGTGATCCAGGTCGGCGACCTGCACATCGACACCAACAAGCGGCAGGTGTACCGAGGCGAGGAGCGCATCCGGCTCACCGGCATGGAGTTCAGCCTGCTGGAACTCCTGGTGAGCCGCTCGGGCGAACCGTTCAGCCGCGGCGAAATACTCAAAGAGGTGTGGGGCTACACCCCCGAACGTCACGTGGACACGCGGGTGGTGGATGTCCATATCTCCCGGCTGCGCTCCAAACTGGAGGATGATCCGGCTAACCCCGAGCTGATCCTCACGGCCCGGGGCACCGGCTATCTGTTCCAGCGCATCGTCGAACCCCGCGTTGACCCCGTTGCCACCGAAGGAGCCTGATTCGATCGAGCGGTCCGAGCCCATCCCGGGCCGATCGTCCCGCACCAAGCCCAACCGGGCGATCCGGCGCCTGGTGATCTGGTATCGCCGCAATGCAGCGGTGACCACGTTGGTTGACACGGCGTCAGCCCTGGTGGATACCGCCAACGCCACCGCCTCGGTGGCAGGCTCGGTCGCCGGAGCTGCCGGCTCGATGGCTGGCGCCGCCACGTCGGTGGCAGGCTCGATGGCCGGTTCTGTGCTGCAGCCGCTGGTCTTCGATCCGCTGCGCCGCCTGCAGCAGGGCCCGGGCAGCCCCGGCGGCAGCAGCAACGGCCCGATCGACGACCGCCAGCGCCTCTGGGTGGCCGTGGACGGCATGGGCGGCGACCACGCCCCGGGGCCGATCCTGGAGGGCTGCCTGCGGGCGGTGGAGCTGCTGCCCCTGCGCGTGCGCTTCGTAGCCGAAAGCGGTCGGCTGCAGCAGGCGGTGAGCGCCATGGGCCTCAACGACGAACTCCAGGCCTCCGTTGCCCGCGGCCTGATCGACCTGGTGCCCAGCGGCCCCTCGGTGCAGATGCACGAGGAGGCCACCGTGGTGCGCCGCAAGCGTGACGCCAGCATCAACCTGGCCATGGACCTGGTGAAGCGCGGCGAGGCCACGGCCGTTTATTCCGCCGGCAACTCCGGCGCCGTTATGGCCTCGGCGGTCTTCCGTCTCGGCCGCCTGCGGGGGATCGACCGCCCCGCCATCGGCGCCCTATTCCCCACCCGCGATCCCGACCAGCAGGTGCTGGTGCTGGATGTGGGCGCCAACATGGACTGCAAGCCAGAATGGCTGCTGCAGTTCGCCCTGCTCGGCAACATCTACAGCCGCGATGTGCTGCAGGTGCGCAAGCCCCGCATCGGCCTGGTGAACATCGGCGAGGAGGAGTGCAAGGGTAACGACCTCTGCCTGCGCACCTACCCGCTGCTGGCCGGCGATGGGGGCTTCGTGTTCGCGGGCAACTGTGAGGGCCGCGACATCCTCTCGGGCGACTTCGACGTGGTGGTCTGCGACGGCTACACCGGCAACGTGCTGCTGAAGTTCCTGGAGTCGGTAGGCAGCGTGCTGCTCGACGTCATCAAGGTGGAACTGCCCCGCGGCCGCCGCGGCAAGGTGGGCTCGGCCTTTCTGATCAACAACCTGCGTCGCATCAAGAAGCGGCTGGACCATGCCGAACACGGGGGAGCCCTGCTGCTCGGCGTCGACGGCGTCTGCGTGATCGGCCACGGCAGCAGCAAGGCCCTGTCGGTGGTGAGCGCCCTGCGCCTGGCCCATTCGGCCGCCAGCCACGGGGTGATGGACGACCTGCACGCCCTGGGTGACAGCGGCCCCGCGACCACGCCCAGTGCCGTGGGCTGAGCGTCCGCCTGTGGTTGACTGACACCACTTTCAGCGGTGTTCGGATTCCGGTGTCGTTCGGTGCGGGCAACCCAGCAGACAGCGCGTCCAGCAGCCCCGCTGTCAGCGCTTCCCCCAGCTCCACCGGGCGCGGCATCGCCCTGGTGGGCTGCGGCAGCGCCCTGCCCGCCGCCAGCATCAGCAACGCCGCCCTGAGTGAGCGGATCGAAACCAGCGACGACTGGATCCGCAGCCGCACGGGTATCGGCGCCCGCCGGGTGGCGGGTCCCGGAGAGACGATCACCACCCTGGCCACCGCCGCCGCCACAGCCGCCCTCGAGCACGCGGGCTGGAGCCCCGAGCAGGTCGACCTGATCCTGCTGGCCACCTCCAGCCCCGACGACCTGTTCGGCACGGCCCCCCGGGTGCAGGCGGCGATCGGCGCCCATCGCGCCGTGGCCTTCGATCTGACCGCCGCCTGCAGCGGCTTCCTGTTCAGCCTGATCACCGCCGCCCAGTACATCCGCAGCGGCGCCTTCGAGCGGGTACTGGTGATCGGCGCCGACCAGCTCAGCCGCTGGATCGACTGGGACGATCGCCGCACCTGTGTGCTCTTCGGCGACGGTGCCGGAGCCGTGGCAATGCAGGCCGTACCGCAGCCGCAGGACGGCCTGCTGGCCTTTCGCATGCGCTCCGACGGCAGCCGCAACGCCTGCCTCACCCTGGCCCAGACCGAGACGCACCGGCCCCTGATCGGCAGTCTCTCGGCCCAGGTGGGCGGCTTCGCGCCGATCCACATGAACGGCCAGGAGGTCTACAAGTTCGCCGTGCGCGAAGTGCCGGCGGTGCTCGCCGATCTGCTCGAGGCCACCGGCATCGCCGCCGACCAGCTCAACTGGCTGCTGCTGCACCAGGCCAACCAGCGCATTCTCGACGCCGTGGCCAACCGCTTCGCGGTGCCCCAGGAGCGGGTCCTCAGCAATCTCAGCTCCTACGGCAACACCTCGGCCGCCACGATCCCGCTGATGCTCGATGAGGCACTCCGCGACGGCCGGGTGCGGCCCGGCCATCTGATCGCCAGCAGCGGCTTCGGCGCCGGTCTGAGCTGGGGCGGAGCCCTGCTGCGCTGGAGCGGCCCCCAGAGCTGAGGGGTGGCGCAGAGGGGTGGCGCCAGGGTGCGGCCATCTGCCGGACCGTAGTCTCCAGCTGTTGAGAATGTCGACGCAACCATGGCCATCGCCTGGGTGTTTCCGGGACAGGGATCACAGAAGACAGCCATGGAAGCCGGGGTGCTCGATCTGCCGGGGGCGCGTCAGCGCTTCGAACAGGCCTCCGACCTGCTGGGCCGTGACCTGCTGGCCATCTGCGCCGGCACCAACCCGGCCGGCAGCGCCGGCCCCAGCGACCTCAACGACACTCGCAACACCCAGCCGGCCCTGTTCGTGATCGAGAGCCTGCTGGTCGACCAGCTCAAGGCGCGGGGCAAGAGCGCCAATCTGGTGGCGGGCCACAGCCTCGGTGAATTGGTGGCGCTTTACGCGGCGGGGGTCTTCGATGTCGGCACCGGCCTGGCTCTGATGCAGCGCCGCAGTGAGCTGATGGCCGCCGCCGGCGGCGGCGCCATGACGGCGGTGATGGGCTTCGTTCGCGCGGAGCTCGAGCAGTTGGTCGCGGCCACTGAGGGGGTGGTGATCGCCAACGACAACAGCAGCGCCCAGGTGGTGCTCTCCGGGACGCCCGAGGCGGTGGCGGCGGTGGCTGCCCAGCTCAACTGCAAGCGGGCGATTCCCCTGGCGGTAAGCGGCGCCTTCCACTCCCCGTTCATGGCCGAGGCCGCAGCGGCCTTCGCCCGGGAGCTGGAGGGCGTTCCCTTCGCCGACGCCGCGATCGCCGTGCTCAGCAACACTGATCCCACCCCGGAAACCAGCGGCGCTGCCCTCAAGGCCCGCCTGGTGCAGCAGATGACCAGCGGGGTCCGCTGGCGCGAGACGATGGAGCAGCTGGAGGCGTCCGGCATCGAGCACGCTGTGGAGATCGGCCCCGGCAACGTCCTCAGCGGCCTGATCAAGCGGGGCTGCAGCGGCATCGCCACCTCCCAGGTCGCCGGCGCCGCCGATCTGGAGCTATGAACGAGCATGCCGGCCGGGCCATGGGCAACATGCGCCGGGCCCTGCGGCGCTCGCGACGCCCCGCCGCTCCTCCGGCGCTGCTGAGTACGCCGAAACCCAGCCTCACCTACCGGCTGATCAGTTACCTGCTGGTGTTTCCGATCTACCGGCTGCTCTTCCGTGGCCGCACCGCCGGCAACGGCAACGTGCCGCCGGAAGGTGCCCTGGTGGTGGTGGCCAACCATGGCTCCCATCTCGACCCGCCCCTGCTGGGCCATGTGCTGGGCCGGCCGGTGGCCTTCATGGCCAAGGCGGAGCTGTTCCGGGTGCCGCTGCTGGGGCCGATCATCCGCGCCTGCGGCGCCTACCCGGTGGCCCGCGGCGCCAGCGACCGGGAGGCAATCCGCACCGCCACCGACCGGCTGCAGCAGGGTTGGGCCACCGGCGTGTTCATCGACGGCACCCGGCAGGACGACGGCCGAGTCAACGCCCCCCAGCCCGGCGCCGCCCTGCTGGCGGCCAGGGCCGGCGTGCCCCTGCTGCCGGTGGCGATCATCAACAGCCATCGGGCCCTGGGCACAGGCCAGAGCCTGCCGCGGCTGGTGCCGGTGCACATCCGCATCGGTACCCCCGTGCCACCGCCCACCTCCCGGCGGCGGGCCGACCTCGACGCGGCCACCCTGGCCGTCCAGGAGCAGATCAACCACATGCTCGACGAGGGGCTGATCAGCGCAGGCCTGCTCGCTCCAGCCAGGAACCGAGGCGTTCTTCCGCCCAGCTCCTCAGATCCCGGCCACTGACCACCCACAGGGCCGCCCGCACCCCATCCCCCCAGATCAGACGGCGGCCCTCCGGCTCGCAGAGATCGCCGCAGGGCACGGCCACCGGGGTCAGGTGGATGCCGCGGCTGCCGGCCACGATCCGCCCCACCAGCAGGGCGCGGTCCATGTGGTCACTGCTGGTAACCAACAGGGCATGGCGGATGCGTGAACGGCGCAGATCGTCCACCAGCGAGGTGAAGTTGGAGAGGGTGTCCCGGGCCCGATAGTCGAGGTGCACCCGGCCCGGAGGCAAGCCCTCCCGCTCTTCGAACAGCCAGTGGGCGTACTCGGGGTTGGTGCCGCCACTGACGACCACGGGGAGTCCGTCCTGGCGGGCGAGCCGGGCAGCGGTCGCCTCCCGGTCGGCATCGCCGCCGAGCACCAGGATCATCTGGGGCGGCGGCGGCGTGGGCCACCACCAGCCCCGCGACAGCCAGACCAATCCGAGGCCGACGCTGCCCAGCAGCAGCCAGCCCAGAGGCGAGCGGCGGCGGCGCGCCGGGCGCCGGAGGGGGCGACGCGAATCCTGCACCACGGGGGCGGGCCGCGGGGCGACCGGCCGTGGGGGCGGCTGAGAGCGCTGGATCGGGGCCGGACGGCGCCGGCGGGGCCGGGGAGATGCCACGTTCAGCCCTCCGCCACCGGACTGGTGGGATAGAGAGGCAGCACCGGCTCCCAGGGGGCCGCCAAACCAGCCCCGCCGCCACCCCATCGCGCCTGGCTGATGGCCAGCAGCTGCGCCACATCCTCGGGAAGCTGCGGCTCCGCCGGGTGGCAGGCCCCCTCAAAGCGGGCCCCACTGGCGTAGAGGCGCGGCGCCTGCAGCTCGGCGATGCCGCCGGGCTCACCGACCTCCGCGGCATAGCGCCCAGCCACCACACCGCGCCGCGGCAGGCTCTGCACCAGCCAGAAGGGCGTCGGATCCAACGACGCCTGCCAGAGACGGCGGGCGATCAGCTGGAAGCTGCTGACGCCGTCGAGGGGCAGGGCCAGCTGTTGGGCCAGGGTGCGGGCCAGCACCACCGTGAGGCGGGTGCCTGTGAAGCCCCCCGGCCCGGTGGCCACCGACAGTCGCCGGAGCCGGGACCAGTCGGCCGCCGGCAGCACCGACTCGACGCACTCCAGCAGCTGATTGGAGAGGGAGCGGCCCAGGGGAAAGGCCGCCAGCCGCTCAGGCTCAAGGCAGGCACCCGGCCCCTCGGCGCCGCCCTGGAGGCCGCTCTTCAGGGGAACCGGTCCCAGGCGGCTGAGCCCCACCCCCAGCGTGTCACTGGAGCTGTGCAGCGCCAGCAGCCAGCCGGGCTTCTCGCCGTCGATCCCGGCCCCGTTCATCGGCCCGCCTGTCTCGCCACTGCCCACGCCATCCAACTCAGCTGGGCAGGGCTTCGCCCGGCCGGAGACGCCGCCAGCGTCCAGGATCTGCCTGGAAATCGCCGCAGCTCCTCACATCCCACTCCACGCCAACCCCCTCGCCGGCCAGGTCGCGGACCTCCACATGGATGCGGGGATGGCGGGGGGCGAAATCGGGGCTGGGGCTGAGATGGGGGGCACCGTGCTGGCGTTCGACCGCGTGGTAGGCCTGGCATAGGTCGACCCAGTGGCAATCCACACAGATACACATGCCGCTCAGGCCCCTCCAGACCCCCATTGTGACCTCTCCGGCCGAGCGTCAAGGGGATCTGTTGCGCCAGGCGCTGGCTCCGGAGCAGTGGCCGGTGAAGCCCGCCTGGCTCCCCGAGGACACGGCCGTCGTGGGGGGGGCCGTGCGCGATGCCCTGCTCGGCCGGCTGCGCGAACGCCCCGACCTGGATCTGGTGGTCGAGGGCGATGCGGTTTCCCTGGCCCGACGCCTGGCCGGCCAGGGCGGCGGCAGCTGTGTGGTGCTGGATGCGGAGCGCTCGATCGCCCGGCTGGTGAGCGGCGGCTGGACGATCGACCTGGCCCAACGCTGCGGCGACAGCCTGGAGGCCGACCTGAACCGTCGCGACTACAGCGTCAACGCCATCGCCCTGCCGCTCAGCGGCGGCGCTCCTGTCGACCCCACCGGCGGGATCCCCGATCTGGCGGCAGGCCAGCTGCGGGCCATCAGCGAGGCCAACCTGCTGGAAGATCCGCTGCGGCTGCTGCGGGGCCTGCGGCTGGCCTGCGAACTCGACTTCGCGATCGAAGCGCACACCCGCCACTGGCTGGAGCAGCACGCCCGGCAGCTGGCGGAGGTGGCGGGCGAGCGCGTACTGGCAGAGCTGGAGCGGCTCGCCGCCGCCCCCTCGGGCAGCGCGGGCCTGGCGCAAACGATCGCGACCGGCCTGCTGCGGGTGTGGGGGGGCGATGGCCCGGAGGCGATGGCCCGCCTGCAGCACCTGACCCCCCAGCAGGCGCTGGAGCGGGGCCTGAGCGCCGCGGAGAGCGCCTGGGCCCTGCCGCTGGCGCGGCTGGCGGCGGTGCTCGACCGCGCGGCGCTGGCACGCCTGCATGCCAGCCGGCGCCTGCAGCAGCGCTGCGAGCGACTGCGCCACTGGCACAGCCAGCTGGCCGCCGCCGGAGCGGGAGCCGGCCTGGCCTCCCTGCCGGAAGAGGAGCGACTGCTGCTGCAGCGGCAGCTGGAGGAGGACCTGCCCGCCCTAGCGCTGCACCTGGAGCCGGGCGAGGCCCGGCAGGCCCTGGTCCGCTGGCGCCATCCGGACGACCCCCTGTTCCACCCACGCCCCCCTCTCGACGGGCAGCGGCTGCAGCAGGCGCTGGGCCTGCCCCCCGGGCCCCAGCTGGGCCAGCTGCTGCTGCACCTCAGCCAGGAACGGGCCTTCGGCCGCCTGACCGAAGCCAAAGCGACGGCCGAAACCGAGGCTGGCACGGTGGCCGAAACAGTGGCCCTGGCGGCCGCCCGGGCCTGGCTGGCCGCCCAGGCGCCGCCGCCATGATTAACTTCTCCATGCAACGGCGTGTTTCCCGCCTGCCGAAGTTTTTTCTTCTTTCACCCGTTTTCCATGAGCGTTCGTCTCTACGTCGGCAACCTGCCGCAGACTTTTGATGCCAAGGAGCTTGAAGCTCTGTTCACCAATGTCGGCGAAGGGGTTCGCTTCAAGACCGTCACCGACCGGGAAACCGGGGCCTGCCGCGGCTTCGGCTTCGCCAACGTCGACGATCAGAAGCTGGCCGAGACCGTGATCGAGCAGCTCAACGGCCGCGACTTCGGCGGCAGCAGCCTGCGCATCGAGATCTCCGAGCGCCGCGATGCCCGCAGCGGTGCCCCCGCCGAGCGCCGCAACGGTGCCAACCCCAACGCGGCCCGCAAGGCCAACAACAAAGTGGTTCACGCTGACACGGTGGACGGCGAATCCCCCGATCCCCGCTGGGCCGGTGAGCTGGCCAAGCTGAAATCCCTGCTGGCCAACCAGACGGTCGGTGTCTGATTCCGCCAGCGCGGAATCCACCTGGCTCTGGCGCGGGCACCGCATCCGCTGGACCCGCGCCGGCAGCCCCGGCGCAGCGCCGGTGGTTGTGATGATCCATGGCTTCGGGGCCAGCGTCGGCCACTGGCGCCACAACCTGCCCGTGCTGGCCCAGCAGGCCGAGGTGTTCGCCCTCGACCTGCTGGGCTTCGGCGCGAGTGACAAGCCCCGCTCGCGGCTGCATGACGAGCCCGAACGGCCCGATGCGGTGCGCTACTGCTTCGACCTCTGGGCCGAGCAGGTCATCGACTTCCTCGACGCCGTGGTGCAACCCGGCGGACGGGCGGTCCATCTGGTCGGCAATTCGGTGGGGGGTGTGGTGGCGCTCGATGCCGCCCGCCTGCTCAGCGCCGACGGCCGGCCACCGGCCCAGGTGGTGCTGATCGACTGCGCCCAGCGCACCCTCGATGAAAAACGCCGCTCCGAGCTGCCGGTGTGGGAGCAGGCAGGACGCCCCGTGCTCAAGGGCTTGGTGCGCCAGCGCTGGCTGCTGGCCCCCCTGTTCGGCTTTCTGGCCCGGCCGGCCTTCATCCGCCAGGTGCTGCGCCAGGCCTACCCCAGTGGCGCCAACGTCGACGACCAGCTGATAGCCCTGCTGCACCGCCCCGCCACCGATCCCGGGGCCGTGGAGAGCTTCCGCGGCTTTGTGAACCTCTTTGAGGATCACCTGGCCCCAGACCTACTGGCCCAGCTGAACCTGCCGGTGCGGATGCTCTGGGGAGCCGAGGACCCCTGGGAGGCGCCGGCGGAGGCCCGCCGCTGGGCCGACACCTATGGCTGCGTGCGGAATCTGGTGATCCTGCCGGGCGTAGGGCACTGCCCCCACGACGAGGCACCGGAGCTGGTGAATCCGATCCTGCTCCAATGGCTGGCAGCCCCAGGCTGACTCTCCACACTGGGGACCCCGGCACGCTGCGATGGGCGCCCCCATTGAACCTGCCGCCCCCCTTGCCGGAGGTGCAGCGACCGGCCGGGAAGATCCGGCCTGGAGCCTGCCGGAGCAGACCCTGTTCCAGCGCCTCGGGAGCGGCGGCGAGGGCCTCTCCTTTGCGGAGGCCCGCCGCCGGCTGGCCCTGCACGGGCCCAATCACCGGGAGGCCACGCCCCGCCGCCAGACCGGCCGGCTGCTGCTGCGCCAGTTCGGCAGTCCGATCATCCTGATCCTGCTGGGGGTCTGGCAGGAACACGGGGCCGCGATCACCGGCGAGAGCATTCCTGTGGTGAAGCAGGTGTTGGCCCTGCCGGCGGCCACCCCCCTGGGCGCCCAGGCGAACCTGCTGCCGCTGACCCCGCTCGGCCGGCTGTTCGGCTTCGTGCCGCTGCCATCTTTGTTCCTGCTGCTGCCCGGGCTGATCCCGCTATCCCGCTGGGCGACGTGATCACCGCGGAGGCCGCCAAGGCCCGCTTCTACCGCCGCAGCCCGCTCAGCGCACCTGGGCCACCACGAAGGAGAGGGGCAGATCCAGCAGCTTTCCCGCCGTGGGGACGTAGGCCCGGTGGTTGAAGACGTCGTAGTCGTGGCGCTCGATCGCATCGAGGATGCCGCGGTACAGCCGCAGCGACGTCCAGACCGGCCAACGGGCATCGGCGGACAGCCAGCGCACGCCGGCCTCTGAGCGGGCGAACCACTCGCGGGCACGCTGCAATTGGAAGGCCATCAGGGCGCGCCAGTTGTCGTTGAGGGTGCCGGCCAGCAGCTCGGCCTCGCTGTAGCCGAAGCGCCGCAGGTCGTCCTGGGGCAGATAGATGCGGCCTCGGCCGCGGTCTTCCCCCACATCGCGCAGGATATTGGTGAGCTGGTTGGCGATGCCGAGGGCCACCGCCGCCTCGGTGGGATCGGGGCACTCACTCCAGGGCGCGGTGGTGTAGGCGGGATCCAGGCCCATCACCGCCTGGGTCATCAGCCCCACGGTGCCCGCCACCCGGTAGCAGTAGAGCTCCAGCTCGGCGAAGTCGGCGTAGCGGTGCCGTACCACGTCCATGCGCTGGCCCTCGATCATGTCGAGGTAGGCCTGCAGGGGCTGGGGGAAGCGCTGGATCGTGTCCACCATCACGCGGTCGAAGCCATCGCTGGCCCGGCCCTCGAACAGGCCGCGGGTGCGCTCCTCCCAGGCGGCTAGCCGGGCAAGCAGTTCGGCCTGGGGCAGCGCCTGAGCCTCGGCGCTGTCCATCAGCTCATCGGTGCGGCGGCACCAGACATAGATGGCCCAGATGGCCCGCCGCTTGGCGGGCGGCAGCAGCATGGTGCCGAGATAGAAGGTCTTGGCCCACAGGGCCGTTTCCTGCCGGCAGGCCTCGAAGGCCTGCTCCAGGCTGGCCGGCGGCGCACTGAGAGCGGGCTCGGGAACCGCCACGCTCACACCGCGGCGAGCCTGGACGTAGCCCGGCCGGGCTCGGCCGCTCCGCCGAGGTTGCGGTCGATGGCGGCGGCACACTGCTTGCCGCTCAGCACCGCACCCTCCATCGAGGCCAGATAGCGCTGCATGGTGAAACAGCCAGCCAGGAAGAAGTTGGGGATCGGCGAGGCCTGGTCAGGGCGCAGCTGCTGGCAGCCCGGCACGGTCTTGTACACCGAGCGCGGGGTCTTGACGACAATGGACTTGCGCAGCTGGGCCGGCACATCGCCGGTGAAGTGCTGCGGAAACAGACGCTTGAGCTCTTCCATCGTGGCGGCGACGATCTCCTCGTCAGGGCGGCCGATCCAGTCGTGTGCCGGCGCAAACACCAGCTCGAGCATCGAGCGCTCGGGATCGGCGTATTCGCGGCAGGTGTTGCTCATGTCGGCGTAGACGCTGAGCAAGTCGGAGCGACTGAAAAGCAGGTGGTCGATCTCGGTAAGCTTGCGATCGAACCAGAGGTGGATGTTGATCACCGGCACGCCGTTGAGTCCATCCAACTTGCTGAAGTAGGGCAGCAACTTCCATGGGTCCGGCAGCAGCAGCTTGAGTGGATCCACCGGCATGGCGCTCACGTAGGCGTCGGCCACCACCTCGCGGGGCTCGTTGCCCTTGATGCCGGCAATGCGGAAGCCCCCCACCGAACCATCCTCGGCCAGATGGATCTCGCGCAGGGGAGCATTGAGGAACACCTCCCCCCCATGGGCGCGGATGTGGTCGACAATCGGCTGGCAGAGGCGCTCCGGAGGGTTGCCATCCAGGAAGGCCATACGCGAGCCGTCGGTCTCCTGCAGAAAGCGGTTGAGGGCGGTGAGCACCACGGTGCTGGAGATCTCCTCGGGATTGATGAAGTTCAGCGCCTTGCTCATGGCTAGGAACACCTCATCGTTGACCCGCTCCGGGATGTTGTGCAGACGCAGCCACTCGCTCCAAGAGTACTGATCGCATTCCTCGACGTAACTCTGGCCCCGCAGGATCGCCGGGACCAGGCCAATGCCAAAGGCGATCTTCTCGCCCCAGGTGAGCATGTCGTTGTTGCTCAGGATGGCCGCCAGACCGTTGAGGGGGGCCGGGATGTCGGGGAAGTCGAAACGGCTGTAGGTGCCCGGCACCTCCTTCTGGTTGAAGATCATGGAGTGGGACTTCCACTGCAGACGATCCTCGATGTCCAGCTCCTTGAAGAGCTGGCGCATGTTGCGGTAGGCGCCAAAAAAGATATGCAGGCCCGTCTCGTACCAATCACCGTCGTCGTCCTGCCAGGCCGCCACCTTGCCGCCGAGTACGTCGCGGGCCTCGAGCACGATCGGCGTGTGCCCGGCGTCGCAGAGGTATTTGGCGCAGGAGAGACCGGCCAGGCCCGCTCCGGCGATGGCGACGCGCATGGCACAGCTTCCGGGAATGAGCCCGTAACCTTAAAGGGGTCCGCGCAGCGACCGCCCGACTGCAGGGGTGCGGCGGGGTTCCTAAAGTCAACGGATCCCGCCCGGGGCGCCCAGCCACCACCGAAGCCGATGGCCGACACCCTGCTGAAGTCCACCACCCGGCACATCCGGCTGTTCACCGCCCGCGTCGAGAACGGCGATCTGGTGCCCGACCCCAGCCAGCTCACCCTCGACATCGACCCAGACAACGAGTTCCTCTGGGACGAGGGCGCCCTGGAGAAGGTGTGCGTCAGTTTCCGTGCCCAGGTGGCCGCCCAGGCCGGCGCCGACCTCAACGACTACACGCTGCGCCGCATCGGCTCCGAGCTCGAGGGGGTGATCCGCCAGCTGCTGCAGGCCGGGGAGCTCCGCTACAACCCTCAGGCGCGGGTGCAGAACTACTCGATGGGCCTGCCGCGCAGCCCCGAAACCCTGTGACCCGCTCCCCCCGGTCCGGATCGCCGTATCGCGCCTCCTACGAGGAACCACCCGGCCGCTCGGATCGCTACACCGATCGCAATCCTGATCGCTACGCCGATCGCCGCTCCGGACGGACCCAGGACTGGGACGACGATCGCGGCTACGGCCGCCGCGATCCCGGCCGGGGCGGCCCCCCAGGGAGAGGCGGTGGCCTCGGTGGTCCGGGGGGGGGACCCGACGGCGGTGGTCTGGGCATTCAGTTCAACATGGGCACCGCGGCGGTTCTGGCCGGCGTGCTGGTCGTGGGCATCGGCATCGGCAGCGCCGTGACCAGCACCACCCAGGGGAATCAGGGCAACATCGCCAGCAGCCAGCAGCTCGACATGGCCGTTCCCGACCCGGAGTTCTGCCGGCAGTGGGGGGCCAGTGCCTTCGTGATGGACATCGAGATGTACACCACGATGAACCCCAGCAGCAGCTTCGTCACCCAGCCAACGCTCAAGCCCGGCTGCGTGATCCGCCGGGAGAACTGGAGCGTGCTGCAGAAGGAAGGCGCGGTCACCGCCGAGCAGATGCGCCAGTGCAAGCAGCGCATGAACACCTTCGCCTACATCGGCTCGGTGAAGGACAAACCGATCGTGCGCTGCGTCTACCAGACCGACATCACCGAAAACAAATTCATCACCAAAGGGGTCGCTGACGACGCGGCGGGCGTTACCCCCGAAGCCGACACCTTCTGATCCCGCCCCGCCGGGTGGGTCAGGCGGGACTGGCCTCGCTGCCGCGGGGCTGCACCTGGCGCAGGGGGCTGTCGGGGCTGGCGAACACGGGCAGCACTTCGCGGCGGAAGGCCTCGGCGGCGCGGGAGCAATAACGCGCCGGATGGGTGATCAGCTTCAGCTGACGCCGGACCAGAAGATCAGCCACCTGGGGACGGTGCAAGGTGCCGGCGGCCAGCTCGCGCTCGATCGACACCACCGGCAGGAAGGCGGCCCCCAGCCCGGCCTGCACGGCGTTCTTGATCGCCTCGAAGGAGTTGAGCTCCATCTCGATCTTGAGGCGACCGACATCGAGCTTGGAGCGCACCAGCAGCTGGTCCACCATCTTGCGGGTGGTCGACTGGGCGTCGAGGCAGACAAAACCCAGCCGGTAGAGATCGTCCTTGGTGAGCTCGGGCAGGCGGGCCAGGGGGTGCTTGGGCGGCAGCACCAGCGCCAGTTCATCGTTGGCGTAGGGCAGCACCTGCAACAGGTCGTTGAGCTCGCCGGGCAGCTCGCCGCCGATGATCGCCAGATCCACCTGGCCGTTGGCCACGCTCCAGCCGGTGCGGCGGGTGCTGTGCACCTGCAGCTGCACCGCCACGTCGGGATACTTCTGGCGGAACAGGCCGATCATCCGCGGCATCAGGTAGGTGCCGGTGGTCTGGCTGGCGCCCACGATCAGCGAACCGCCCTTGAGGTTGTGCAGGTCGTCGAGGGCGCGGCAGGCCTCCTGGCACTGGCTGAGGATCCGGTCGCAGTAGCTGAGCAGCAGATGGCCAGCCTCGGTGAGCTGGGCCTTGCGGCCGCCGCGATCGAACAGAGAGACGTCGAGCTGCTTCTCGAGATTCTGAATCTGCAGGCTGACCGCCGGCTGGGTCACGTAGAGGCTGTCCGCAGCCTTCTTGAAACTGCCCTCGCTGGCAATCGCCCGCAGGATGCGCAGCTGATCGAGGGTGAAGGGCAGATCCGCCATGGGGTCAAGGAGCCACGGGGTCAAGGAGCCACGGGGTCAGGGAGCCAGAGGAAGGCCAAGCCGGGTAGAGCGGATGCCGGACCTCTCAAGCTTCGCGGACTCTAGGGGCATCGCCGCTGGCGAGAATCCTGCCGTCACAGTTGAGCCCTCCCCCGGATGCCGTCCTCCACCGCCCACCACAGCACCTGGGTGATGCTGGCACTGCTGCTCGTCTTCGCCGTGCTGCACAGCGGCGGCGCCTCGCTGCGCGCCTGGGGGGAGGAGCGCATCGGCGCCCGGGCCTGGCGCCTGCTGTTCGCCGCCGTGAGCATCCCCGCCGCGGTGGTGGTGATCGGCTACTTCCTGGCCCACCGCTACGACGGCGTGCGGCTCTGGAACCTGCAGGACCAGCCCTGGATCGTGCCGCTGGTCTGGGGTGGCACGGCGATCAGCTTCCTGTTCCTCTATCCGGCCACCTACAACCTGCTGGAGATTCCGGCCGTGCTGAAGCCCCAGGTGCGCCTCTATGCCACCGGCATCATCCGAGTGAGCCGCCATCCCCAGGCGGTGGGGCAGATCCTCTGGTGCGCCACCCACCTGCTCTGGATCGGCAGCAGTTTCATGGTCGCCACCTGCGCCGGCCTGATCGCCCACCACCTCTTCGCCGTCTGGAACGGTGACCGCCGCCTGCGCCACCGCTTCGGTCTGGCGTTTGAGGAGCTGCGCGCCCAGACCTCGATCCTGCCGTTCTGGGCGGTGCTGGATGGGCGCCAGCAGCTAGTGCTCGCCGAATTCCTGCGGCCGTCCCAGCTGGGCATCGCCATCGCCGTGGCGGTGTTCTGGTGGGCACACCGCTGGATCGGTCTGGGGGCCACAGCCTTCGCGCGCACCAGCCTGGCCCACTGGCTCGGCTAAGGCCCCAGCAGGCACGGCCCATCTCCAGCCCCGCACACGGAGCGGGACGACGCAGCCGACCTGCCTACACTCAATTCCAGCCGTCTCCGCAGGATGCCGTCCGCCGCCGAGCTCGCCTGGTTGATCCCGGTGCTTCCCCTCGTGGGCGCCTGCCTGTCGGGCCTGGGTCTGATCAGCTTCAACCGCACCGTCAACCGCCTGCGCAAACCGGTGGCGATCCTGCTGCTCAGCTGCGTGGGCGCCGCCGCCGTACTCAGTTATGCCGTGCTGGCCGAACAGCTGGGCGGCGCCGGTACCACCGAAGTGCTCTTCGACTGGGCCAGTGCCGGCAGCTTCAACCTGCAGATGGGCTTCCGCGTCGACCCACTGGCGGCGGTGATGCTGTCGCTGGTCACCACCATCGCCTTGCTGGTGATGGTCTACTCCGATGGCTACATGGCCCACGACAAGGGCTATGTGCGCTTCTTCACCTACTTGGCCCTGTTCAGCAGTTCGATGCTTGGCCTGGTGATCTCCCCCAACCTGCTGGAGATCTACGTGTTCTGGGAGCTGGTGGGCATGTGTTCTTACCTGCTCGTGGGCTTCTGGTACGACCGTGACGGTGCCGCCAATGCCGCCCAGAAAGCCTTTGTGGTCAACCGCGTCGGCGACTTCGGCCTGCTCCTGGGCATCCTCGGCCTCTTCTGGGCCACCGGCAGCTTCGGCTTCGAGACCATCGGCGCCCGACTTCAGGACGCCGTCGCCAATGGCAGTGTCAGCACGGGGGTAGCGGTGTTGCTCTGCCTGCTGGTGTTCATGGGGCCGATGGCCAAGTCGGCCCAGTTCCCCCTGCACGTCTGGCTCCCCGACGCCATGGAGGGACCCACACCGATCTCGGCCCTGATCCACGCCGCCACGATGGTGGCGGCCGGCGTCTTCCTGGTGGCCCGCCTGCAGCCCGTCTACGAGGCCTTTCCGGCCGTGCAGCTCACGATCGCAGTCATTGGCACGGTCACCCTTTTTCTGGGGGCCTCGATCGCCCTCACCCAGCAGGACCTCAAGAAGGGGCTGGCCTACAGCACCGTCTCCCAGCTCGGCTACATGATGCTGGCCATGGGCTGCGGCGCCCCGGTGGCCGGCATGTTCCACCTGGTCACCCACGCCTTCTTCAAGGCGATGCTCTTCCTGGGCTCCGGCTCCGTCATCCACGCCATGGAGGAGGTGGTGGGCCACGAGCCGGTGCTCGCCCAGGACATGCGGCTGATGGGAGGTCTGCGCCGCCATATGCCGATCACCGCCATCACCTTCCTGATCGGCTGCGTGGCGATCGCAGGCATCCCGCCCCTGGCGGGCTTCTGGAGCAAGGACGAGATCCTCGGCCAGGCGTTCAACTCCTACCCCATGCTCTGGGGCATGGGCTTCGTCACCGCCGGCATGACCGCCTTCTACATGTTCCGGTTGTACTTCCTCACCTTCGAGGGCAGCTTCCGCGGCAACGACAAGGGCGTGCAGGCCCAGTTGCTGGCGGCGGCGGGCAAAGGCAGCGGCGAAACCGGCGGCGAGGGTCATGGAGACAGTCATGGCCACCGTGCCGAGCACCCGCATGAATCCGGCTGGCAGATGGCCATGCCCCTTGTGGTGCTGGCTGTCCCCTCGGTGCTGATCGGCCTGCTGGGCACCCCCTGGAACAGCCGTTTCGCCCGCCTGCTCAACCCGGGCGAAGCCGCCGAGATGGCGGAACACTTCAGCTGGAGCGAGTTTCTGCCCCTGGCCGGAGCCTCGGTGGCGATCTCGGTGCTAGGCATCAGCGTGGCCGTGCTGGCCTACGCCCTGCACCGGATCGACCTCGCCACGGCGGTGGCGGGCCGCTTCCCGGCGATCAACCGCTTCCTGACCAACAAGTGGTACCTTGACGCCATCAATGACAAGCTGTTCGTCCAGGGCAGCCGCAAGCTGGCCAAATCGGTCCTGGACGTTGATTCCAAGGTGGTTGATGGCGTGGTCAACCTCACCGGCCTGCTCACCCTGGGCAGCGGCGAGGGCCTCAAATACTTCGAGACCGGCCGCGCCCAGTTCTATGCCCTGATCGTCTTCGGCGGGGTGGTGGCGCTAGTGGTGGTGTTCGGGGCGTTGGGGTGAGCGAGCACCCCACGGGCAGACAGATGCCGTTGAGGGGCGCTTAGTGCCCTCAGGCCGCTGCCTTAGTCCCCAGCGGGCGGCTTGAGCTCACTGGCGCACGCCCACCTGAGGCCCCTTTTCCACTGGCCCATTGGTTTGTCGTCGCCCCCTGCCAGGGCAGCGTCAAGCGAACAGCGCGCTACCGCCCCGGCAGGGGGCGACGGCAAAAGCCACAACGGTCTGTGTGACATCCCCCACCAGCAGAGTGCCGCACTGGACTGAATTTCTACACTCCGCCCAGACCCTGGACTGCACTGGCCTGTGGCCTTCCCCTGGCTGAGCGCGGCGATCCTCTTCCCGATCGGCGCATCCCTGCTGATCCCCTTCGTGCCCGATGCCGGCGACGGCAAACGGGTGCGCTGGTACGCCCTGGGCGTGGCGCTGATCACCTTCATGTTCACCGTGGGGGGTTACCTCAACGGCTACGACCCCGCGATCGAGGGGCTGCAACTGGTCGAGCGGTACCAGTGGCTGCCCAACCTCGGCCTGGCATGGTCGGTGGGCGCCGACGGCCTGTCGATGCCCCTGATCCTGCTCACCAGCTTCATCACCGCGCTGGCGGCCCTGGCGGCCTGGCCGGTGAGCTTCAAGCCGAAGCTCTTCTACTTCCTGCTGCTGGCCATGGACGGCGGTCAGATCGCCGTGTTCGCCGTCCAGGACATGCTCCTGTTCTTCCTGGCCTGGGAACTGGAACTGCTGCCTGTCTATCTGCTGCTGGCGATCTGGGGCGCAAAGAAGCGTCAATACGCCGCCACGAAATTCATTCTTTACACGGCCGGAGGCTCCGTTTTCATCCTGCTGGCCGCGCTGGCCATGGGCTTCCAGGGCGGTGGGCCGCCCAGCTTCGAGTACTCCGTCCTGGCGGCCAAGCATTTCGGCACCGGTTTCCAGGTGCTCTGCTATGCCGGCCTGCTGATCGCCTTCGGCGTCAAGCTGCCGATTGTGCCGCTGCACACCTGGCTGCCCGACGCCCACGGGGAAGCCACCGCCCCGGTGCACATGCTGCTGGCCGGCATCCTGCTGAAGATGGGCGGCTATGCCCTGCTGCGCTTCAACGTGCAGCTGCTGCCCGATGCGCACGTGCAGTTCGCGCCGCTGCTGGTGGTGCTGGGGGTGGTCAACATCATCTACGCGGCCCTCACCTCCTTCGCCCAGCGCAACCTCAAACGCAAGATCGCCTACAGCTCAATCAGCCACATGGGCTTCGTGCTCATCGGCATCGGCAGCTTCAGTGCCCTGGGCACCAGTGGCGCCATGCTGCAGATGGTGAGCCACGGCCTGATCGGCGCCAGCCTGTTCTTCCTGGTGGGCGCCACCTACGACCGCACTCACACACTCCAACTCGACGAGATGGGCGGCGTCGGCCAGTCGATGCGGAAGATGTTCGCCCTCTGGACGGTCTGCTCCCTGGCCTCCCTGGCCCTGCCCGGCATGAGCGGCTTCGTCTCGGAGCTGATGGTGTTCGTGGGCTTCGCCACCAGCGAGGCCTACGCGCTCAGTTTCCGGGTGGTGATCGCCGTGCTGGCGGCCGTGGGGGTGATCCTGACGCCGATCTACCTGTTGTCGATGCTGCGGGAGATCTTCTTCGGCAAGGAGAACGCCGAGCTAGTCGCCCACACCCACCTGGTGGATGCGGAGCCGCGGGAGATCTACGTGATCTCAGCCCTGCTGGTGCCGATCATCGGCATCGGCCTCTACCCCCGCCTGATGACCGACAGCTACCGCGCCTCGATTGAGGCCCTGGTGGCCCGGGAGGAGGTGGCCCTGGGCAAGACAGCCAATCCGCCGGCCAAGGCCGTGATGCGGCGCCCACCGGTGGGTCTGACCCCAGCGGCACTGCTGCAGGCGCCAGCCCTGGGCTGAGTTGCGTTCAGTTGAGCTGAGTAGAGCTGCGGTAACGAAACTCTGCGGAGCCACGCGAGCATGGCTGTCGCCCCTGGCCGCCGTGTCTACTCTCCAGGCCGAGCCGCCCGTTGTTCATGCGCCAGCTGAACTTCCTGCTGATCTTCAGCTTCGGGCTGGCGATGGTGATGTTCACCCTGGAAAACACCGCCGCCACCACGGTGCGCTTCCTGCCGGGGGTGACCACCACCTTGCCCCTCGCGGCGCTGCTGCTGCTGGTGGGCGGGATCGGTGCCACGGCCGCCTGGATCTTCGCCGTCTGGAGCGGAGTGGTGAAGAAAGTCGAGACCCTGCAGAGCCCGAGCGACGTCGACGCCCAGCAGGTCCGCATCCGCGAACTGGAAAACGATCTGCAGCGCTACCGCGCCACCGTGGATGCCCAGCTTGGGCTGCTGCCTGCGGCGGGCGGCAGTTCCGGCAGCCCCGCAGGCGGCGCCGGCGAGGACACCGAGACCGTCGCCGTCTCGATCGAGTAGGCAGCCGGCCAACCGCGCCGGCCCGCTGGCCCAGTCGCCACACTCTCGGTACGGTGCCGGCAGGAGCGGAGCCAAGCCCCATGCCAGCAGCGGATCAGGCTGCGCCCCCCCATGGTTGAAGCGGGCGCCCGGCTGGCGATCCGGCTGCTGCAGGATGCGGCCGAGCGGGGCGAGATCGACCCCTGGGATGTGGACGTGATCGCCGTCATCGACGGCTTCCTCGACCAGTTGCGGCAGCGTGTCGAAGCGCCACGTCAGGCGGCGGCCCGCGGCGGCAGCTACGAGCAGGACCTGGCGCAGAGCAGCGAGGCCTTCCTGGCGGCCTCGGTGCTGGTGGGGCTCAAGGCGGAGGTGCTTGAGGCCGCCACCTTCCCCACCGAACCCCTGTTCCAGGACGGTTTCGACTTCGACGACATCGCCGCCGACTGGGGCGAGGAGGTCAGCGGCTTCAGCCTGCCCCAGCGGCCGGAGCGGCACCTCCTGCGGCGCCCGGTGGCGCCCCCGCCGCTGCAGCGGCCCGTCACCCTGGGCGAACTGATCCGCCAGCTGGAGGACATTGCCGAGCGGCTGGAGCAGGAGGAGGGCCTGGTGCGCCAGAAGCATCGGCCCAAGCGCTACAGCGACCGAGCCGCCATTGCCGAGGTGGCCGCCCTGGCCCACCGCGAGAAGCTGCCAGAAACCACCGCCGCCCTCAGCCGCTTCCTGCAACGCTGGGCCTTCACGACCACCAGCCGCTGGGTGGGCTTCGACGACCTGGTGGGCGCCTGGGGGGAGGAGGTGGACCGGGCAAAGGCCCAGGACGACCTGGACCGTGACCGGGTGGGGGTGTTCTGGGCCCTGCTGTTCCTCAGTGCCCAGGGCAAGGTGGAACTGGAGCAGCAGGGGGGCCTGTTCGGCCCGCTCAGCCTGCGCCGCCTGCTGGAACCCGGCGAGAGCGTGCAGCTGCCGCTGGTGAGTGAGCCGTTCTCGGGCCGGGGGTCAGATGGGGGGCCGGTCACCCTGCCCCTGGCCGCCTGAGGAAACTTCGTAGGCTGCTGCACATGACTCCAGCTCGCCGAAGCCGATGAAGGCGATGATCCTGGCTGCCGGCAAGGGAACGAGGGTGCGTCCGATCACGCACACCACACCCAAGCCGATGATCCCGATCTTGCAGAAACCCGTGATGGAGTTTCTGCTCGAGTTGCTGCGGCAGCACGGGTTCGACGAAATCATGGTCAATGTCTCCCACCTGGCCGAAGAGATCGAGAACTACTTCCGCGACGGCCAGCGCTTCGGCGTGCAGATCGCCTACAGCTTTGAAGGTCGGATTGAAGACGGCGAACTGCTCGGCGATGCCATCGGTTCGGCCGGCGGTCTCAAGCGCATCCAGGATTTCCAGCCCTTCTTCGACGACACCTTCGTGGTGCTCTGCGGCGATGCCCTGATCGACCTCGACCTCACCGAGGCGGTGAGGCGCCACAAGCAGAAAGGGGCGATGGCCAGCCTGATCACCAAGCGCGTGCCCCGCGATCAGGTGAGCAGCTATGGCGTAGTGGTCACCGACGACGACGGCCGCGTGCGTTCCTTCCAGGAGAAGCCGGCCATCGGCGAGGCGGCAAGCGACATGATCAACACCGGCATCTACATCTTCGAGCCGGAGGTTCTCGACTTCATCCCCAGCGGCGAACCGTTCGATATCGGCTCCGACCTCTTCCCGAAACTGGTGGAGGCCGAGGCCCCCTTCTACGCCCTGCCGATGGAATTTGAGTGGGTGGACATCGGCAAGGTGCCCGACTATTGGCAGGCCATCCGCAGCGTGCTCCAGGGCGACGTGCGTCAGGTGCAGATCCCCGGCAAGGAAGTGAGGCCCGGTATCTTCGCCGGCCTCAACGTGGCGGCCGACTGGGACAAGATCAGCGTTCAGGGCCCGATCTACGTGGGCGGCATGACCCGGATTGAAGACGGGGCCACGATCATCGGTCCGGCCATGATTGGCCCGAGCTGCCACATCTGTGCCGGCGCCACGATCGACAACTCGATCATCTTCGATTACTCCCGCATCGGACCCGGCGTGCGCCTGGTGGAGAAGCTGGTGTACGGCCGCTACTGCGTCGATCGCAACGGCGATCACTTCGACCTCCAGGAAGCTGCCCTCGACTGGCTGATCACCGATGCGCGTCGCCAGGACGTGGCCTCGCCGTCCCCCCAGCAGAAGGCGATGGCCGAACTGCTCGGTTCCGATCTGGCCCTCAGCCAGGCCGGCTGAGCTAGCGCTACACCTTCGCCAACGGCTCTATCGGCAGCGGCTCTGTCGGCAGAGCAGGAATGCCGGCCTGGCGCAGGATCTCGGGGATGCGCTCCTCGGCCTTCACCGCCATCAGGTGCACCCCCTGGGCCAGCTGCCGATAAGCGGCCACCTGCTCCGCAGCGATGGCGATGCCTTCGGCGGCGGGATCGGCGGCGGCCTCCAGGCGCTCGATCAATGGCTCCGGGATGTTGGCCCCAGGCACAACACGGTTGATGAAGCGGGCGTTCCTGGCCGACTTGAGCAGAAACACCCCCGCCAGCACCGGCAGCCCCAACGGCGCCGCGACCTCCTCCACAAACCGACGCAGGGCGGCGGTATCCATCACCATCTGGGTCTGAAGGAAGCGAGCACCGGCAGCATGCTTGCGCCGCACCCGCGACACCAGGCCGCTCCAGCTAGCGGACTGGGGATCGGCAGCGGCGCCGGCAAACAGATCCGTTCCGCCATCGGGCAGTACGCCCTGCACCGGGTCTTCACCGGCGTTGAAACGATCCACCAGCTGCAACAGCCGCACCGCCTCCAATTCATTCACCGGCCGGGCCCCGGGCTGGTCACCGGCCCGCAGGGGGTCACCGGTGAGACAGAGCAGGTTGCGGATCCCAAGGGCATGGGCGCCGAGCAGGTCAGCCTGCAGGGCCAGACGGTTGCGGTCCCGGCAGGTCATCTGCAGCACCGGTTCCAGGCCGTGATCGAGCAACAGGCGGCAGACCGCCAGACTGCTCATGCGCATCACGGCACGGCTGCCGTCGGTGACATTGACGGCATGAACCAGCCCCCTCAGGACCGCCGCCGCCTCAAGGGTGCGGGCGGCCTCACCGCCGCGCGGAGGCATGACCTCGGCAGTGACGGCAAACTCTCCCCTAGCCAGGGCCTCTCGGAGCCGCACGCTTCCTCCCGGTTCGGGACCCATCATGGGCCAACAGGCTTTCTAGAGTGAAGCATTCGCAGTGCGCCCATGCCCGAGCGCGGCCAATCCGAACGGGCTCCGGGCCCCCCTTCTGCTGCAGGCTTGCCCCTGCAGCTCCGCCACGAGCTCTCGGAGCGGGAGGTAGAGATCATTGAGCTGGTGGCCACCGGGCTGACGAACCAGGAGATCGCCGAGCAACTGACGATCAGCAAGCGCACCGTCGACAACCACGTCAGCAACATCTTCACCAAGACCGGCGCCAAGAACCGGGTGGCGCTGCTCAACTGGGCCATGGACAACGGCAAGATCTGCCGCGACGGCTTCAACTGCTGCTCTCTGGAGAGCACCGAAGCCAGCCGTCGGGCGGGCTGAGTAGCTCCTGTAGCTGCTCAGCCGACCAGCACGTCAGGGGCCAGCGAGCCAGGGCCGCGTTGCTCAGGTCGTGGCGTCCGGTAAGCTCGCGCACACACCACGGCGGCAGGGCCACGGTCTGGTCAGCCCGCTGCAGCTCCACCTCGGCGACCACCAACGGGGCGTTCTCAGCCTCGAACACATCGAGCACCCAGTCGCCTCCCGGAAGATCCAGGCCGTAGCGCGTCTTGATGAGCTGCCAGGGACAGAGCGCCAGCATCGCCTCGGCATCGGCCTGCGGAATCGGATACTCGAACTCCAGGCGGCTCAGCGCCGGCCCGGAGGCCGGGAACCCTTGGGTCGGTAGCTCTTGGATAGGTGGCCCGGCAGCTTGATCCTGGGGCGCTGCGGGCGCGGCCTTGAGGGTCAGCCAGGCACCGGTGTCGCTGCTGCGCACGCGCAGGGTCAGACCATCGGCGCCACTGACCAGGTAGCCCTGGCGCAGCCGGGCCTGCCAGCGCACATAGGGCTGCCAGTCGCGGCCACGCACGAGAAAGCGACGCTCAATCTCCAGAGCCAGGGCGGATCCTCAGCGCGGCTGGAAGGGCATTCTGCCCCGCCCTGTCTCAGAGCCGCCGCAGCGTCAGGGCCCAGTCCTCGAGTTCGGCCTTCGCCCGCTGACGCTGCCAGAACGTGAGGGGCAACAGCAGCAGGGACAGGCCGTAGCTGGGAATCGTCAGCAGCAAGACCAGAACAGCGCAGAACCACCAGGGGATGACCACGATCCAGCGGCGCGGCGCGCAGAGGCCCTTGCACCGGGCGAGATGAACGACAGTGCGTTGCTGGGGGGCGAGGCCAATGTTCATAGCGGCAACATACACAAGAGCACATGCTTTTTGCCCCTTCTTTGCAAGCCGGCTTATTAATTTACTAAACAAGCAAAGATTTTGATCAGGATGCAGACTTATAAGGAGCTGGAGCTGTCTAAAAGTCTGAAGTGTGGAGTTCGGGGCTAGAGGACCTTCCATCGATATTAATTATGGGAGGGTTCAGCCGCCGTGAGGCTACCGGCCCAGTGCAACTTGCGGGTGAGGGTGCGGTAGTAGGAGGGGCTCTGCTCCAGCAGCAGCAGCAACGCCGGGTGCGGACCGCGCTGCACGACGCAGCGATCACCGGGTTCCAGCACAGTGGCGTGGGCGCCGTCCTTCCAGAGCTTCACCCGCCGACTGCTCTCCCCCAGCGGCCAGACACTCAGGCGCGCCCGCGGCGGCACCACGATGGCGCGGCTGGATAGGCTCATGGGACAGATCGGATTGACCACGATCGCCTCGATGCCGGGATGCAGGATCGGCCCGCCTGCGGCCATGGCATAACCGGTGGAGCCGGTGGGAGTGGCCATGATCAGGCCATCGCCGCGGTACTGGTCAACCACTTCGCCGTCGATCTCCAGTTCAAGCACACAGGTGGGCGACACCTCATCGAGGCAGGGGCGGAAGTAGAAATCGTTGAGGGCGCCATGGGGACCATCGGCATCGGACCCGGCATCCCGGTCGCCGGGCATGGACACCCCATCGCCGCGATCAATACGGGCCTCGAGCATCATGCGCCGCTCCAGCGCGAAGCGATCGTCGCGCAGGCGCTGCCAGAGGGAGTCGTCCCCCAGCTGAAGCAGCGCCCGGTCATGGGTGAGGAACCCCAGGTGGCCGCCCACGTTGAAGCTCAGGATCGGCACATCGAAGCGGGCCAGGTGACGCGCCGCACCCAGCACCGTGCCGTCGCCGCCGAGCACCAGGGCGAGATCAGGCCTCTGCGCTTCCGTGGCCAGCAGCCCGGGAAAGGGATTGACCCCTAATCCACTGGCGGAGACCGTGACCGCCACCCCCTGGGAGCGCAGGTCCTCCGCACAGCGACGGGCCTGGCGCTGGGCGGCCTGACTGCCGCTGCGCCAGATCAGCCAGACCCGATCGAGTCGCATGCCGAAGAGAGGGAGGTGGCCCCAGCCTGGCTACCAGCGCAGCAGGTTGAAACGCTCCATGTCCACCGTTTCGCGATTCCGATACAGAGACAACAGGATCGCCAACCCCACGGCAGCCTCCGCCGCCGCCACGGTGATCACGAAGATGGCGAAGACCTGGCCGCGGATCAGCTGGCCGTCGAGGTAGCTGGAGAAGGCCATCAGGTTGATGTTGACGGCATTGAGCATCAGTTCAATGCTCATCAACACCCGCACGGCATTGCGGCTGTTGATCAGACCCCAGACGCCGGTGCAGAACAACAGGGCGGCCACGGTGAGAAAGGCCTGCAGGGGGATGGTGCTGTCGGCGGTCATCGGCTGGTCTCCACCAGGGGGCTTGAGGGGTTGGGGGAAGTGTCGCCCCGCTCCAGCAGCATGGGCGAGCGGGCCTTCTCGATCAGCCCCTGATCTACCGGCTCTCCGGTGATCACGTCACTGGCGAAGACATCGCGGCGGGCCAACACGATGGCGCCGATCATCGCCATCAGCAGCAGCACCGAGGCCAGCTCAAACGGCAGCAGGTAATCGCTGAACAGGTGTTCGCCGATGCGGATGGTTGCATCCTCCCCCACCGGCAGCGGACCCGGCAGGGCCCAGCGGGTGGTGAAGGCCACGCGCAGCAGCAGGGCGAAAAGGCCGGCACAGACAGTGCCGGAAAGGACCCGGCGCAACAGCAGCCCCGGAATTGCCGAGAGGTCTTCGCGCTTGTTGACGAGCATGATCGCGAACAGGATCAACACGTTCACGGCGCCCACGTAGACGAGCACCTGGGCAGCGGCCACGAAGCTGGCATTCAGCAACAGGTAGAGCCCGGCCACCGACAGGAACACGCCGCCCAGCAGGAAGGCGGAGTAGACGATGTTGGGCAACAGCACGACGCCCAGGGCGCCGAGCACAGTGGTGGCAGCAAGCACCAGAAAACAGATTTGCTGGGTGGTGGAGGCGATCGTCATTGGGGCTGGTCTCCTGGCTCAACAGGGGTAGACGGCTTGGCCAAGGTCTCGAGCACCTGTTCGGGCAGTTTGCCTGCACGGGGGTGGGTGGCAGGGACGCCGTGGGGATCCATCACCCCCTTGGGCAGGTAGGCGAGTTCGCGAAGCGGGAACACCGAGGGGTCACTGGTGACGCTGGTAGGCAGGCGGCCGAGGGCGACGTTGTCGTAGTTGAGGCTGTGGCGATCGAAGGCGGAAAGTTCGTATTCCTCAGTCATCGACAGGCAGTTGGTGGGGCAGTACTCCACGCAGTTGCCACAGAAGATGCAGACGCCGAAGTCGATGGAGTAGTTGCGCAGCTCCTTTTTCTTGGTGGCCTTGTTCATCACCCAGTCGACCACTGGCAGGTTGATCGGACAGACCCGCACACACACCTCGCAGGCGATGCACTTGTCGAACTCGTAGTGAATGCGGCCGCGGTAGCGCTCCGAAGGGATGAGCTTCTCGTAGGGATACTGCACCGTGATCGGCCGGCGCCTGAGGTGATCAAATGTGACCGAGAGGCCTTGGCTCAGGGTCTGAGCCGCACTGACGGCGTCCTTGGTGTAGTCACCGACTTTCTTGAGGAACCCGAACATGGCGGCGATGGTGGGACGGCGTTAAAGGGGTAGGGTTGCAGGGGTGGCGTTGACGGAGCTGGGGAGGCTCGAGCGTGAACCCATGATGGACGGGATCGGCCTCAACCGCCGAAGGCGACCGGGAAAGCCAGCTTGAGGGCGGCGGTGACGAGCAGGTTGACCAGGGCAATCGGCAGAAGGAACTTCCAGCCCAGATCCAGCAGCTGGTCGATGCGCACCCTCGGCACAGTCCAACGCAGCAGGATCGCGAAGAAGACCAGCAGGTAGGCCTTCAGCACGGTCATGACGATGCCGAGGCTGCCGGTGATCACCTGCACCAGCGGGGCATCGACGGACTGGCCCAGCAGGCCCGCCAGCCACTCCACCGGCACGGGGAACCCCCAGCCGCCGAGATAGAGCACCGAGACCAGCAGCGCCGAGAGCACCAGATTGATGTAGCTGCCAAGATAGAAAAGGGCGAACTTCATGCCGGAGTACTCGGTCTGGTAGCCGGCCACCAGCTCCTCCTCGGCCTCAGGCAGGTCGAAGGGGAGGCGCTCACACTCCGCCAGGGCGCAGATCCAAAAGATCACAAAACCGACCGGCTGGCGCCAAATGTTCCAGCTGAGGATGCCGGCGGTGTTCTGCTGGGCGACGATATCGACGGTGCTGAGCGAATTGCTCATCATCACGATCGCCAGCACCGCCAAGGCCAGGGGGATCTCGTAGCTGATCGACTGAGCAGCCGCGCGCAGACCGCCCAGCAGGGAGTACTTGTTATTACTGGCATAACCGCTCATCAGCAGGCCGATCGGCTGGATGCTGCTCAGCGAGATCCACAGAAAGATGCCGATGCCGACATTGCTGATCAGCAGGTTCTGGCCGAAGGGCACCACCAGCCAGGAGAGGATCACCGGCACCAGCACCAGCACCGGGCCGAGCGTGAACAGCAGGCCGTCGGCCCGGGCCGGGATGATGTCCTCCTTGAAGACCAGCTTGAGGCCGTCGGCCATCGGCTGCAGCACCCCCAGGGGGCCGGCGTACTCGGGGCCGATGCGCTGCTGCACCGCCGCGGAGATCTTGCGCTCCAGCCAGACGTTGACCAGGACTCCCACCACGGCAGCCACCAGCACGGTGAGCATGGGCAGGGGCAGCCAGATCAGGCGGGCAGTGCTGCTGCTCAGGCCCAGTCCCTGAAGGGCATCGATGAAACTGGCCTGCAGATCGAGGCCTGAACTCACGATCGTGTTCGTCTCCATGACGGCTGCCTGGGTGGGAGGAACCTAGACCCTCAAGACGGAGTCGGGCGGCTTTCCAGGGGTAGCCACTCCCGCGCCGTCGAGCCTGCGTAGATCTGAGTCGGGCGATAGATGCGATTAGCGCCAAGCTGCTCGCGCCAGTGGGCCAGCCAGCCGGCGGTGCGGGCGATGGCGAAGATCGGCGTGAACAGATCGCTGGGGATGCCCAGCTTGCGATACACGAGGCCGGAATAGAAGTCGACGTTGGGATAGATCCCCTTGGGGCCGAGCCGGTCGGCCGCCACCTCCTCCAGCCGCCGCGCTACGTCATACATGGCGTCATGGCCGAAGCGCTGGAAGAGGTCTTCCGCGAGGCCCTGCAGGATCACGGCGCGGGGGTCCTTGACGTTGTACTCCCGGTGGCCGAAGCCCATGATCTTCTGCTTCTCAGCGATGGCCTGGTCGAGCCAGGGCTCCACCTGATCGATCGTGCCGATCTGGTCGAGCATCTCGAGGACGTCCTCGTTGGCGCCGCCGTGCAGCGGGCCCGCCAGGGTGCCCACGGCCGAGGCCACCACCGCGTAGGGATCGGTGAGGGTGCTGGCGGTGACCCGGGCGCTGAAGGTGCTGGCGTTGAGGCTGTGCTCCGCGTGCAGGATCAGGCAGGCGTCGAAGATGCGGGCCGCCATGGGATCGGGCTCCCGCTCCGTGAGCATGTAGAGAAAGTTGGCCGAGTAGGCGAGGTCGTCGCGGGGCTGGATCGGATCCTGGCCCTTCCGGATCAGCTGAAAGGCCGCCACCATCGTGGGAATCTTGGCGATCAGCCGCACCACCGCCTCAGCGATGTACTGGGGATCGTTGAGGGCGCGGCGTGAATAGAAGAGACCCAGGGAAGCGGCGCTGGCCTGCAGCGCATCCATCGGGTGTCCCGAGGCCGGGAAGCACTTCATCATGTCGCGGATGCGGAAGCTGACGCGCCGGTGCATCTGCACGTCCTGTTCGAATTCCCGCAGCTGGAAGATCGTGGGCAACTCGCCCCAGATCAGCAGGTAGGCCGTCTCCAGGAAGCTGCTGTGGCTGGCCAGCTGCTCCAGGGGGTAGCCCCGGTAGGTCAGCAGGCCGCGGTTGCCGTCGATGTCGCAGATGGCCGACTTGGTGGCGGGCACCCCTTCGAGACCGGGGCGATAGACCGGCACTTGAGCTTCGGGCTTGTCTGGGGGGTTGGCTGCGTGGCTGGCTGTAGGGGTGACTGCGGTGGAGGCCGCCATGTCGGGGGTGGGCTTCGCCGCCATGCAGAATCGAAAGCGATCAGCCGAACCTAGGCACCCAGCGCGCGATCCCGCCGTAGCGCAGGCTGCCAGTCAGGCCAGCAGCGTCTTCGGCCGCAGCAGCAGCTGCAGGCTGGCGGTGCCGGCCTCCGCGGCAGGGCTGGCCAGCCGCAGCAGGGCGAGGCCCGACTTGCGCAGTTCGATCGCCCCGGGAGGGGCACCCAGCAGGCGCGACGCCAGCTGGCCCAG
>CAIRWM010000021.1 GCA_903882285.1 uncultured cyanobacterium | reverse complement strand
TGTCGCCGCCCTGCTCGTAGAGGCTGGCGGCGTAGCTGAGATCGCTGGCGGCCTGCTCGTTCAGGCCCATCTCGGTGCGGCTGATGCCGCGGGCCAGCCAGCTGATCCCAGCCGCTGGCTGCTGGCGGATCGCATCGCCGAACAGGCGCTCCGCTTCAGGATGGCGGCCCGCCATGGCGGCCTCCACGCCGGCGTTGTGGAGTTCGGCGTAGCTCAGGCTGGTGCTTTCGACTCCGCGCGCCTGCTGCCAGTGGCTGCGGGAGAGGGCGCCGGCATCCAGCAGGGCGCCGCTGAGATCGCTCTGGCGCAGATCGGTGCCCTCCAGGCGGGCGCCGCGCAGGTCGGCGCCGCGCAGGGAGGCACCCTGCAGGCTGGTGAAACTCAGATCGGCGCCATCGAGGCGGGCGCCATCCAGCAGGGCGCCGCTGAGGTTGGCCCGCTGCAGCTGGGCGGCACTGAGGTTGGCATCGCGCAGGTTGGCGTTGACCAGATCCGCATCCTGCAGGCGGCAGCCCGGGCACTGCTGTTGCCCCAGCAGTTTCGCCAGGGCCTCGGGGCTTGCCGCTCCCGCGGGCGCTGCGCCCAGGCCGAGCCCAGTGATCAGCACCAGGCCCAGGGTGGACGCACTCGACCTAACGGAACGGCGAATTCTCGAGTCCATGCGTTCGACCCTAATCAACCCGTCTTACCCCGATCAGCCGCGAAAGGCACCCCGGCTTGAGCCGCCCCGCCAGGCGACCCAGCTGGCGCTGCAACTGGCGTCGGCTGCGGCGCAGCTCCCCCAGCTGGCGGCGCTCCAGCGAGGGCCGCCGTGCGTCGGCCGGGCGGGGCGCGAACCAGTGCCGCTGGTACAGCGCCACGACGTGCTCCAGTTCCTGGGCCAGGGCCGGCCAGCGCTGCCCGCCCCTGGCCGCGACCTGCGCCAGGGTGTCGCCAGGCTCGGGTGTCAGGCCGTGGCGGGCCAGGGCACGCAGCAGGCTGTCGCGCTCGCGTCGCCAGGGATCGCTCCCCTGGCCCCGCGCCAGCCAGCCCAACAGGCCGAGTCCCAGGGCCAGGCTGGTGGCAACGGCGGCCACCAGCAGGGCCCCGAGCCAGTTCAAGTGCGCCCCCAGCAGGCGTCGCACCAGGCTCTCCTGGCCCTCCCGGTCGAAGCCCAGCCAGAGGCGGGTCCAGGCGATGTCGAGCCCCCACCACTGCTGCTGCAGCCAGACCAGCGCGCCCCGCTCGCCCCGCGTCCCTTGTCCGGTCTGGGCTTCGGCCACCCAGGCGGTGGGATCCACCTCCACCCAGCCGCGTCCCTGGAGCCACACCTGGCTCCAGGCATGGGCGTCTGACTGGCGCAGGTCGAGGTAGGGCACCCCGCCCAGCGGCCGCACCCAGCTGCCGCCGCGGTAGCCGCTCACGACCCGGGCCGGCACCCCCGCTGAGCGCATCAGGGCCGTGAAGGCACTGGCGTAGTGGCCGCAGAAGCCCAGGCGACGCTCGAACAGGAAGGTGTCGAGCGGAGCGCGGCTCGGCAGCAGGCCCGGTTCGAGGCTGTAGCGGAAGGGCTGGCTGCGGAACCAGGTGCCGGCGGCCTGCAGTCGCGCCCCATCGCTGCCCAGCTGGGCCCAGCGGGCACCCAGGGCCTCCAGGCGTGGGTTGGCGCCCTCGGGCAGGAGGAGGTCGCCGGGAAGGGGGGGCTGGCGCTGCCAGCGGGCCGTGCCGTCGCCTTCGCCGAGGGCATAGGCGCGGCGCTGCCCGGGGGGGCCGCGGTGCAGCAGTTCGCCACCGGGATCCGGCAGCAGCTCGCGGCTCAGGGGTCGCCCCCATCCGTTCCAGGGCACGGCCGCCAGTCCGCTGGGCTCCACCAGCCATAGCTGGCCGTTCTCGGTGGGAGAGGCGCTGGAGCGTGGCGGCTGACGGGGGTCGTCGGGGTGCCGCGGCAGGGGCGTGCCGCTGCTCCAGGCGCGGCCGTCGAAGCGATCGTGCACCAGCACCCGCCAGTAGCGCTCGCCGGGCGGCGGCGGTTGGCCGCCGCTGAAGGCCACCCGGGCCGCCGGATCATGGCGGGTCGCCAGGGCGGCGATGCTGCCGGGGTCGAGGCGATCGCTGAGGCCGGTGGCGGCCGACGCGCCGCGATCGCCCGGCATCGGCGTGATCGGGCCCAGCCGGGGCAGCAGCAGGAACAGCACCAGCGTCACCGGCAGGGCGGCCGCCAGCACCTGGGCGCTGCGGCGAAGCAGCACCGGCCAGGCCAGGCCCTCGCCCAGCTCCAGGGCCAGCAGACCGCTCAGGGCCACCAGGGTGGCGGTGGCCAGCAGCAGACTCGGTCCCAGATCCGGTCGCAGCGCCGCCACCACGCCGCAGCCCACGAGCTGCAGCAGACCCACCAGCCGGTGCTCCTCCAGGCTGCGGGCCTCCAGCAGTTTCAAGGTGGTGAGCACCCCCAGGCCGATGGCCAGTCCGCCCAGCAGCAGGCTCGGCTGCAGGCCCGCCAGCCCCAGGCCGAGCAGACCCATCGCCAGCCATTGCAGCAGCGGCCCCCCCCCCGCCAGCCGGGGCCGGGCTCGCCGCGGCGATCGAGGCCAGGCAAGACGTGCCATCTCAGCTTGCCAAAGCCAGGGCGGCCAGGCTGCGGTCGCGCTGCGCCGTGCCGCTGCCCACCGGGATCACCTGGCCGTCCAGCACCAGGCCGTAGGCCTCGCCCCGGGCGTGGAGGCGGCAGATCTCTTCACTCAGGTGTTCGAGGGCCTGCTCCTGAGGCACAGAGGGATCGGCCGCCAGCAGCGCTGCCCGCGGTGGGGGTGCCTGGAAGCGCTTGCTGTGCCGGCCGCGACCCTGGGCCAGCAGCTTCCAGGCCAGCCGTGCCGAGCCGTCCTCCGGACGGTGGGGGCGCAGGTCATGCCACGCCTCCTGGCCCTCCTGGCTGGAGGGGGAGGCCGCCACCGTGCTGGCGGTCTCGCTGGGCTGGCTCACCAGGGCCACCGGCCCGGGCCTTCGGGCCGGATAGACGAGTTGCGCCTCCGGCAGGTCCCAGCGGCTCCAGCAGACGAACAGCCCCAGCGGTGCCGTGGTCTGCAGGCGCAGGCGGCCCGGTCGCTGCAGCCCCCGCCGCAGCGGCGTCCAGGTCAGCGCCAGCGCGTGCTCGCCCGGCGGCAGCACCCGGGCCGGCCCCAGCTCGCCCTGCTCCAGCCTTAGCCGCAAGCCCTCGCAATGGCTGCGGCTGCGGGCCAGCAGGGGATAGGTGAGGCGCTCGCCGGCGAATCCCGGCGGCGGGCTGCCGCAGCGCAGCTCCAGGCCCTGCAGGTTGAAGTGGGTCAGGTGCAGGGTCAGCAGGAACAGCCCCAGCATCAGGAAGCTGAGCAGCAGTGGTCCGTTGCTCTGCATCTGGATCGCCACCAGCTGCAGCATCGCCGAGCCCGCCAGCCACCACCAGCCGAAGCGGGTCGGCACGATGTAGAGGTTGCGCAGCCCTAGCCGCAACCGCTCGCCCTGGTGGGGTCTAGCGAAGTCCATCCACCCCGGTCCGCAGGTCGTGGCTGAGGCCCCCTCCACCCGGCTGGCCGCCGTCGAGGCGGTGCTCGCACACCGGCGCCAGCACCGCCTGCACGTCATCCGGGAGGACGTGATCCCGGCCCTCCAGCAGCGACCAGGCCCGGGCGGCCGCCAGCAGCCCCAGGCCGGCCCGCGGCGAGAGCGGTGCGCCGCGGCGCTGGCCGTCGCGGCTGCGCTGCAGCAGGTCGAGCAGGTAGTCGAGCAGGGCCTCGCTGACGTGCTGGCAGGCGGTGCGGGCCTGCAGCTGCAGCAGATCCTCGGGGGTCAGCTGCTGTGCGATCGCCTCGGGGCGCCGCGCCAGGCCCTGCAGCAGCGCCCGCTCCGCCTGCCGCTCCGGGAAGCCCAGGCTCAGGCGCATCAGGAAGCGGTCGAGCTGCGATTCCGGCAGGGGGGAGGTGCCCCCCTGATCGAGGCCGTTCTGGGTGGCGATCACCAGGAACGGCTGGGGCAGCGGATGGCTGGTGCCGTCGACACTCACCCGGCCGGCCGCCATCGCCTCCAGCAGGGCGCTCTGGGTGCGGGGGCTGGCCCGGTTGATTTCATCCGCCAGCAGCACCTGGCTGAACAGGGGGCCGCTCTGGAAGTGGAAGTGGCCGCTGGCGGGGTCGAAGACGTTGACGCCGGTGAGGTCGGCGGGCAGCAGGTCGCTGGTGAAGCTGACCCGCTTGAAGGCCAGCCCGAAGCTGCGGGCCAGGGCCTCCGCCAGGGTGGTCTTGCCGACCCCGGGCAGGTCTTCGATCAGCAGGTGGCCACGGGCCAGCAGGCAGGCCAGGGCAAGCCGCACCTGATGCTCCTTGCCCAGCAGCACCTGGCTGATCGCCGCGACCAGTGCGTTCAGGGCGGAGTGGGGTGGGGCGGTGGTCACGAGGCTGCTGGCTGACGGCGGGTGGGGGCGGCCGCCTCTGCCCAGCCTGGCGCAATCCGGCCCGGTCGGTGCTTCAAGCTGGGGAGCACCGCGCTCCGAGGCCCAGCTGGCGTCGTCTCCCGAGCCCCACGGTGGCAACCGCAGTGCCGCCGCCCGGCGCCTGGGCTGCCGTCCGGAACAACTGCTCGACGCCAGCGCCTCGCTGGTGCCCTTCGGCCCCCCCGCCCGTCTGCGCCGCCGGCTGGCGGCCCTGTTGCGTGGGCCTGCCCTGCGCGATTACCCCGATCGCTCCTACAGCGCGCTGTGCCAGGCCATCGCCGCCCACCACGGCCTTGATCCCGCCTGGGTGCTGCCGGGCAACGGCGCCGCCGAACTGTTCACTTGGGCGGCCCGCGACGCCGCCGCCTGCGGGGCCAGCCTGCTGCCGGCCCCCGGCTTCGCCGACTACCGCCGCGCCCTGGCCTGCTGGGGCGCGGAGGCGCTTGCCCTGCCGCTGCCGCTGCAGTGGGAGGGCCCCGGCCCCAGTGCCTTTCCGCTGGCGGCGTCCACGGCTCCGGCGGCCCCGGTGCTCTGGCTCACCAACCCCCACAACCCCAGCGGCCAGCTCTGGAGCCGGGCCTCGCTCGAGCCGCTGCTGGAGCGCTGTGCCCTGGTGATCGCCGACGAGGCCTTCCTGCCGCTGCTGGGCGGCGGGGAGGCCGAATCGCTGATCCCCCTGCTGGAGCGCCATCCGCATCTGGTGGTGATCCGCAGCCTCACCAAGCTGCTGTCGATTGCCGGCCTGCGGCTCGGCTATGCCCTGGGTGATCCGGAGCGGTTGCGGCGCTGGGCCGGTTGGCGCGATCCCTGGCCGGTCAACGGCCTGGCGGCCGGGCTGGGGGCTGTGGCCCTCGGCGATGGCCGCTGGCAGGCGCGGGTGCAGCGCTGGGTGGCCCGGGAAGGCCCCTGGCTGCATGAGCAGCTGGCGGCGATTCCCGGCCTCGATCCGCGGCCCTCGGCGGCCAACTACCTGCTGCTGCGCGGCTCCTGCCACGGCCAGCCGGTGTCGCTGGAGCCGCTGCGCCAGGCGCTGGAACGGCGCCACCGCGTGCTGCTGCGCGACTGCCGCTCCTTCGAACGCCTCGATGACACCTGGCTGCGGCTGGCCCTGCAGGACCGCCACGGCAACCGGCGTCTGCTGCGGGCCCTGCGCGCCGAGTGGCCGGATGCCGGTCCGCCTCAGACCAGCTCCTGAAGCAGCTGGGCCAGCCGCCGGTCGGCGTCGCGTACCGCCAGGCGCCCCATGCCCTGGCGCAGTTGCAGCAGCGGGTCGGCCGCTGGGGCGGACTGGCGCAGGCGTGGGCCCAGCAGGCGCCAGACGGCCTGCTCCAGGGGCGGCTCGCCCGCCGCGTGCTGCCAGACGATCACCGCCGCCCCGAGTTCCGCGGCGGCGGCGGCGTTGGCGTCCTGGTGGCGGTCGGCCGCCTGGGGGAAGGGCACCAGGATCGTGGGGGTGCCGCATACAGCCAGCTCGCTGAGGCTGCCGGCCCCGGCCCGGCTGATCGCCAGGTCGCAGTGCTGCAGCAGCCCAGGCAGCTCGTCGCTGAAGGGGCGCTCCACCACGCCGTTCAGCGTCAGCTGGCCCGCCTCGGGGTCGTTGCTGCCGGAGAGGTGCACGACCCGGCAACCGGCCGCCGCCAGGGCCGGGATCAGCGGACGCACCATGCGATTGAGGCCGACGGCGCCCTGGCTGCCGCCCATGATCAGCAGCAGCGGCCCGGCGCCTGCCGGCACCCAGTCCGGCAGGGGAGCCGGATCGAGGAAGGCCTGGCGCACCGGGGTGCCCGTCACCAGGGGGTGGCACTGGGGCAGCCGTTCCGCCGCCTGGGGCAGGCCCACCGCTACGCGGCGGCAGAGGCGCCCCAGCAGCCGCGTCACCTTGCCGGGGATGGCGTTGCTCTCGTGCAGCACCACCGGCACC
>CAIRWM010000020.1 GCA_903882285.1 uncultured cyanobacterium | reverse complement strand
GATGCCGTCGATGTCGACGGGGGGAGCGGCGATGAAGGCAACGATGAAGCAGATGGTCGCGGCCAGCAGGCAGGGGATCATCAGCACACCGAACCAGCCCACGTAGAGGCGGTTGTTGGTGGAGGTGACCCACTCGCAGAAGCGGTCCCAGCTTCCGGCGCGGCCGCTGCGAAGGGCAGTGGTCATGGGGATGAGAACAGGGGAAACAGGAGAGGTATGACCCCGGACGTCACTGCGGACAGCACCGACCACGAGGTGAAGTCACGCTACGCACCAAAGCCCGACTCGCCAGCACCCCGCAACGATTGCACCGGATTGGAAACTAACGTCATGAAGTTAGGTTGAGCTCAGACCGGAGACGGGGTGCTGCTCTGTTGCTGCCACCAGCGGCGGCCCTGCTGGAGAAAGCCGCTCCAGTCGAGCTTCTCCTGCTCCGCGGCCCGCGCCACCAGCAGCGGCGCCTGACGACGGATCACCTCCAGATCGGGCTCGCTGACGCCACTGGAAAGGGCGAGCACGTCCGCCATCGCATGGCCAACAACGCGGGTGAGATAAGCGGCGCTGAGGGCCTGCAGCGTCCCCCCCATCAGCCAGGTGGCTCCATGCAGCTTGATGGCGGCGGCCAGGGCCTGGCTACTCCACTCCACCACCCCCAGCGCCAGGGCGGCGCGGCCCAGCTCGATGGCCGCCTCGCGCAGCAGCTCCGGGCTCCAGGGGCAGTCCCACAGGCGTGCCATCTCCTGAAGCATCAGACCATTGGCCGCCGCCAGCACCAAAAGGTCGAGACTCGGCAGCGGTGCGGCGAAGACCCCGGCGGCCACCAGCCACTGGGTGCGCTGCTGCAGTTGGCGCCATTCGGCGCGGCGAACCTCCTCCAGCTCTGCCTGCCAGCCCTGATGCAACTGCTCGAGGCAGCGCAGGGTGGTGGCGGCGGGAAGACTCGCCCCGGAGCGACCCAGCCAGGCGACCAGGGGGGCCACGGCATCCTCCAGTTCGCTGTCCTGGCCATCCCAGAAAAGACAGCGCTCGGCCACCAGCGCGGGCCACTGACTGGCCAGATCCGCCTGCAGCGCCTCACGTCCGCCGGTGGACGAGGCCGTCACTGGAGCCGTGGCCAAGGAGGTGGCAGGAAGCTCCAGCAGCAGCCAAACGGGTTGCTGCTGCGGCAGCGCCTCGAGCCAGCGCAGATCCACCGCCGTGAGAGGCAGTTGCAGGTGGAACAGCAGCAGGTCGGCCTGAACGAAGGCGGCCGGCCAGCGCCAGCTGGCTGAGCGCTGCGGCAGGGCATGCCCCCACTGCAGGGCCAGACCCTGGGCACAACGCAGGGCCTGGGCGAAACGGGGCTGCCAGGCGGCCCCGGGGGGACGACAACCCGCCAGGGCAAGGCGGAGAGAGCGGCGCTCGCGGTGCTCTCGCAACTGCTCCAGGGCGGCACACCGCTCCAACTGGGCAGGGCTGACGCCGCCCTCGAGGTGTTCGAACCGCGCCAGCACGGCCTCGCACCGCTCGAAGCGGCCATCGAGATCGGCGGGCAAGGGCACCCCGAGCCGTGAGCGTCGACGCGACAACAGCCACCAGCCGCCAGCCATGGCCGAGAGCGCCAGGAGGGAGCCCGTGTCCACATGCGCCAGATGGGCAACAGCCTCGCTGAACACCAGCCCGACAGCCAAGGTGAGCACGGGACGCTGCCAGTGCGAAGAGCTCGCGACACCGGCCTGGTCCAGCAGGACGATGGGGACTGGAGGCAAGGCCGGGGAGGTCAAGGGAGGGGAATTGGCTAGGGACTCTCTAGCTCAGATGCTGCAGGCGTCAGCCCCCGGCAACCAAGGAGCACACCGTCCGCCACAGCGAGGCAACGCCAATCCAACCCATAGGCTGATGGAGTGGTCATACCGGGTAGGGGGGCGTTGGTGGAGACGCTGCACACCAGCTTGAGGCCACACCATCGCCATGAGCTGGCCCACCGACTTGACGAACTGCAGTCGGCTGACCAATGGCACGGAGGTCTGCCGGTGCTGCTGCTTGATCGCTGCTGGTTGCGGCTTAGCAGCGTGCGGCTGGAACAGCTGGCCAACCGGCTGCCGCCGGACAGCAGCCGTGAGGCCCCCGAGCTGCAGCGCTATCGCGACCTGGTAGCCGCCGGGGAACCGGAGTGGCTGGCCCAGCAGCTCTGCTGGGAGGAATTCGGAAGCGAAGCCTGCCGTGAAGCCCTGCGGCGCTTCTGGCTGGCCCAGGAGCAGGCGACCTGGGGCTGGAGTCTGGATCGCTACCTGGCCCTGGTGCACGACTACCGGCGGCGCTTCCACACCGAAACCCCCCGCTCCCTGCCGCTGATGCTGCTGGCCCGCGCCGGGGAGCGGGAACACCGGCTCCACTGGCTGGGTCCGGAGAGCCATGGAATCAGCCGCTCGATGCGCCACACTTGCGCCTGAATCCAGGCTGCGGGCATGGCCGACGACCTCCAAACATCTTCTTCTGCCGAACCCACAGGTGATCCCTCCGCGGATCCCCAGCCCAGTGGCGGCGAGGACCGCTCAGAAGGGCGTTCTGAAGGCCGTTCCGGTGGCCGCGGCGAAGCACGAGGCGATGGCCGCGCTCCACGCCAGGGCGGCAACCGGGAGCTGGGTGGCTTCCGCATCCGGCTGAGCGACAACGAAATGCAGGCAGCCCGGGCTCTCCAGGAGGCCTTTGGCCTGCGTTCCACCGTGGCCGTGCTCGGCTTCTCACTGCGCACCCTGGCCCAGCAGCTCGAAGCGGGCCAGCTCGACGACCTGGTTGCCCAGCAGCGATCCCAGGCCGGCTCTCGCGGACCTGGTTCGGCTCCCCGTGGCGGCGGCCGCGGCGGCGAGCGACGCGGCGATCGCCACGACGGCGGTGGCTCCGGTGGTGGTGCAGGGGGCGGTGGCGGCCGAGGCCCGCGCATCGATCCCTTCGCCCGCCCCAGCCGTCCTACAGCTCCGGTGAGCACCTCGGCTGCCGAAACTTCGGCTGCCGAGACTTCAGCCTCCGAGAGTTCGCTTCCCGAAGGCGAGTTGGAGCTCACCAGCCTGTCGCCGGGACCCGAGACGTACACCAGCGCCAGCCCCGAAGCCTGAGCCGGCGCCACCACCATGCCTGAGCAACGACCGCGGGTCCTATCCGGGGTGCAGCCCACCGGATCTCTGCACCTGGGCAACTGGCTCGGGGCCATCCGCAACTGGGTGGACCTGCAGGACAGCCACGACACTTTTTTTTGCGTCGTGGATCTGCACGCCATCACCGTGCCCCACGATCCGGCCCGCCTGTCCGAGGACACCCTCAGCACCGCCGCCCTCTACCTGGCCTGCGGCATCGACCCGCAGCGCTCCACCGTGTTCGTGCAGAGCCAGGTGAGCGCCCACAGCGAACTCTGCTGGCTGCTCAACTGCGTTACCCCGCTCAACTGGCTAGAGCGCATGATCCAGTTCAAGGAGAAGGCCGTCAAACAGGGCGCCGACGTCTCGGCCGGGCTGCTCGACTACCCGGTGCTGATGGCGGCGGACATCCTTCTCTATGACGCCGACCGGGTGCCGGTGGGGGAGGACCAGAAACAGCACCTGGAGCTGGCCCGCGACATCGCTCAGCAGCGCATCAACGCCCGCTACGCGCCGAAGGGGCCCGATGGGGAACCCACGGCGATCCTCAAGGTGCCCGAGCCGCTGATCCTGAAGGAGGGAGCCAGGGTGATGAGCCTCACCGATGGGCGCAGCAAGATGAGCAAGAGCGATCCCAACGAGGGCTCGCGCATTGCCCTGCTTGATCCTCCTGAGCTGATCACCAAAAAGATCAAACGGGCCAAGACCGATCCGGAGATGGGTCTGGAGTTCGGCAACCCGGATCGGCCCGAAGCGGACAACCTGCTCGGTCTCTATGCGTTGCTGGCAGGCCGCAGCCGCGAGCAGGCGGCCAGCGAGTGCGCCGCCATGGGCTGGGGCAGCTTCAAGCCCCTGCTGGCTGAGGCCACCGTCGAGGCCCTGCGGCCGCTGCAGCAGCGCTACGCCGAACTGCGCGCCGACCGTTCCGGCATGGAGACGGTGCTACGCGAGGGGCGCGACCGGGCCGATGCGGTGGCTAGCCGCACGCTGGAACGGGTGCGATCAGCCCTCGGGTTCCTGCCGGCGACCCGAGATCACGGCCAACAGCTCCTGGACCTTTAGGCCCTGGTACTTCCGATCGCCAGAAGCCTTAACAATCTTTGGTTCAATGATCAGCGAGGCTGATCGTTGGCAGCAGCCCAGACGCCTTCGGCGATGAGTACTGCTGTCACCACCAAAGGCCAGCAGCCAAGCAGCACCAGCCGTCTCGGGCCGGACTCAGTCCGGGATGCCCGTTGCGTGCACAGTGCGTCGCACTTGTCCAGAGCGGTGGATGGGGGGGTGTCGCCTCAGGGTCTGGCCGGGCAAGGTCTGCGGAACTTCGAATCCGATCTGCTCTTGCGTCGCCTGTTTTGCCCGTTCCGCTCGATAGCCTGGCTCCGCTGCAGCCAGGGAGAGTCCCTGAGCTCAGCAGCCCTGCTGCTGGCCCTGCCGCTGCTGGTGCAGCAGCCCCTGGCCATCGCACCGCCGCCAAGCGCTTGGATGCCCGTTGTGGCGGTCGACAACCAGAGGGAGGGGCTGTACCGGCTCACGCCGGAACGTCAGGCCCTGCTCGCCACGATCCGCTACGCCGAGGGCACCTGGAAGCACGGCAGCGACGAGGGCTATCGCACCCTCTACGGCGGCGGCCGCTTCGAGAGCCTCGAGCGCCATCCCGAGATCGAGGTGCGTCGCGGCTACGTGAGCGCCGCAGCCGGGGCCTATCAGTTCCTGCCCGCCACCTGGAAGAGCGCCGCCCGGGATCTGAATCTCAACGACTTCGGCAACGAGAGCCAGGACCAGGCGGCCTTGCACCTGGTGGAGAAGCGTGGCGCCCTGCAGCGCTTCGATCGCGAAGGACTCACCCCTGAGGTGCTGGCGACGCTGGCCGCGGAATGGGCCTCTCTGCCGACCCTGGCTGGTAGCAGCGCCTACGGACAACCGGTGAAGGGCCACCAGGAGCTGCAGGACTTCTATGCCGCCCAGCTGGAGAAGCAGCGCGACCGCTTCCGCGCCTGAACCAGCCGCGCTCAGGGCTCCCGGTAGATGACCCGGCCCCGCTCGTCGTTGCCGACATCCAGCAGGTGGGCGTGCAGCAGACGCTCGATCTCAGCGCTCACCACCTGGCTGTCGGCGTCCCGCGGCAGCTGCAGCTCCAGCAGAGCGTCGTTGATGGTGAAGCCCTTACGGCCGGAGCGCCGGGCCAGCTGGAGCAACTGGCGCTCCAGGGGCGGCGAAGCATCGGCGCTGACAGCATCCAGCGCTTCGGCCAGCAGCAGCGGCTGGTTGGCCTGCTCCACAAGTTCGGGGATCAGCAGCAGATCCACCAGCTGGCCCACGCCGCAGAGCCCGAAGGTGAGCAACCACAGCAGCCCGCTGAGCGGCTTGCGGTTGTAGAAGCGCTGCAGACCGCAGAGACCGACCAGAGAGGCGCACCAGAGCAGATAGCTGAGGGCCAGGGAACGCTGCTCTCCCCCTCCGGCGCGCCAACGCGGCAGGCGCCGCTGTGCTGGTAGCAGGGGCTGGGGGCGGGAGTCCATCGGCGGAGCCGGATAGGGCCAGGTTAGGAGTGCCGATGCGAATCTCGGCCAATGGCTGCGGCGAGGAGTGGCAAGAAAGTGAAAACAGCAATTTGACAAAATTGCCTATGAGTTCCGCAAAACTTGCAGCATCATCCATCGACGCCCTCAACCCAAGCGCTCCACCAAGGCCTGCGAGCAGTACCGATGCATGGGTCCCCACGGAGCGGGAGCCTCTGCAATCCAATTTGTTCAGGGATTCAGGAACGCTGCTGGCCCTCATGGCCCTGGCCCTGCTGGCGACCTTCCTGTTCGCCGTTCTGGTCAGTGTCGTGCCACCGCGCCTGCTCGATCCGGCCTAGCAGCTGCGGCTGATCGACGTGCTGATCGGCTCTGCCCCCTGCCCCCTCGTTGCCCTGGGCCTGTTACTGATCGGGGCCCAGCTCGATAAGGGCAACACCCAACTGCAGCGCTGGTTTCGCCGTTGCCGCGCCTGGGCCCGATTCGCCTGCGTGGAGTCCGCTTTTATTGTTCCGCTGCAGCTCGCCCCCCATGGTCCAGATGGGCCGGCAGGTTGAGCTCACAGCCCGACGTCAGATCGACGCGATCGTGCGCAGCCGCCAAGCCATCGCCGCCAGCAGCAGCCTCGAGGAATTGAACCAAGCACTGCTCGAGCTGCCCAGTGCTCCCCAGCTGCCTGCCACCGTCCGGGGTTCCGTGCAGAGCATCCGATCCGATGCTCATCGCCAACCTGTGTTGCTGATCAGCCAGCTGGAGTCGGAAGCGCGCAGCCAGCGCCCGCGCCTGCACTTCGGGGAGGTCATGCCGCACTGCGGATGATCGCCATGAGCCTGCTGCTCATGGTGGTCTTCGCCGCTATGGCGATGGGTCACCCCGGCCAGGGCTCCTGGCTGGAGCAATTCCACCACCAGCGCTGGCAACGACACCAGCATCGATGGCGGCGGCGGCTTAAGCGGCGGGGCCAGAGGAGGAGCTCGTAGAGACTGCCCGCCATCACCTGGCCCTGGCTCTGGGCTGTCAGCGCGGGGCTGTCAGAGTCTCAAGCTGGCAGTCGGACGCGGAGGTGACTCCAAGCCGCGCAATCCTGGTCGGGCAGGATCCATCCTTACCTAGGCGATGAGCCTCGATCCCGATCAGCAGGAAGTGGTTGAGGCGGTCGTCCGCGAAAATGAGGAGTGCGGCCAGGATGCACCGGACCGCCCTGCGTAAGATCGGCCTTCTCTTGTGCTCAGCCTCTTCCGTGACGAGTTCTCCGTTGGTCGAAGTGGCCCAGATCCTCGCGGTGAGCCTGCCCAAGACCAGCGAAAGCCCCCAGCTGCTGCGCATCCGCCATTCGATGAGCCACGTGCTCGCCATGGCCGTGCAGAAGCTCTTCCCCAGTGCCCAGGTCACGATCGGTCCATGGACCGAAACCGGCTTCTATTACGACTTTGATAATCCGGAACCATTCACTGAGGCGGATCTCAAGGCGATCAAGAAAGAGATGGCCAGGATCATCGGCCGCCGCCTACCGCTGGAGCGCATCGAGGTGAGCCGCGGGGAGGCCGAGCGCCGCATCCGCGCCCAGAACGAGCCCTACAAGCTCGAGATCCTGGCGGGGCTGCAGGAGCCGATCACCCTGTACACCCTCGGCGAGACCTGGTGGGATCTCTGCGCCGGCCCGCATGTGGCCCACACCGGGGAGTTGAACCCGAAGGCCTTTGAACTCGAGAGCGTCGCCGGGGCCTACTGGCGTGGCGACGAAACCAAAGCGCAGCTGCAGCGCATCTATGGCACCGCCTGGGAAACGCCGGAGCAGCTGGCCGAATACCAACGCCGCAAGCAGGAGGCCCTGCGCCGGGATCACCGCCGCCTCGGCACCGATCTAGACCTCTTCTCGATCGAGGATGAGGCCGGTGCCGGCCTGGTCTTCTGGCATCCGCGCGGGGCTCGTATGCGGCTGCTGATCGAAGACTTCTGGCGCCAGGCCCACTTCGACGACGGCTACGAGCTTCTTTACACCCCCCATGTGGCCGACATCGAGTTGTGGCGCACCTCCGGCCACCTCGATTTCTATGCCGAGAGCATGTTCGGCCCGATGCAGGTGGACGAACGCCAGTTCCAGCTGAAGCCGATGAACTGCCCCTTCCACGTGCTCACCTATGCCAGCCGGTTGCGCTCCTACCGCGAACTGCCGATCCGCTGGGCCGAGCTGGGAACCGTCTATCGCTATGAGCGGCCTGGAGTGATGCACGGCCTGATGCGCGTGCGCGGCTTCACTCAGGATGACGCCCATGTGTTCTGCCTGCCCGAACAAATCGGTGATGAGATCCTGCGGGTGCTCAACCTCACCGAGCGCATCCTATCCACCTTCGATTTCCGCAGCTACGAGATCAACCTCTCCACCCGGCCTGAAAAATCCATCGGCGATGATGCTGTCTGGGATCTGGCCACTCGTGGTCTGATCGAGGCGCTGGAGCGCAAGGGATGGCCGTACAAGATCGATGAGGGTGGCGGAGCTTTCTACGGCCCCAAGATTGATCTCAAGATCGAAGATGCCATCGGCCGACTCTGGCAATGCTCAACAATCCAGCTGGATTTCAACCTGCCGGAGCGCTTTGATCTGGAGTACGTGGCGGCCGATGGCACACGCCAGCGACCCATCATGATTCACCGGGCCATCTTCGGTTCGCTGGAGCGTTTCTTCGGGATCATGACCGAAAACTATGCCGGTGATTTCCCCTTCTGGCTGGCCCCGGAGCAGATCCGCCTGCTGCCCGTCACCGACGAGGTTTTGCCCTACGCCCAGGATCTGCAGCAGCAGCTGCTCAAGGCGGGCGTGCGCGCCAGCCTCGACCAGAGCGGCGAACGGCTCGGCAAGTTGATCCGCAACGGCGAGCAGATGAAAATTCCCGTCCTCGGCGTGATCGGCGCCCGCGAAGCCGAAGAGGGCAGCGTCAGTCTGCGCAGCCGCCGCGATGGCGATCTGGGTCACTGCACGGTCAGCCAGCTGCTTCAGCTGGCCAGCGCTGCGTCCTCTCAGCGGCAGTCCGGGCTCGGCCTCGTGGCCTGAGCCCGGCGTACGGTCAGAGTTCCGGCCCCACGAGCTGCCATGTCCACCCTGCTGGCCGGCGACATCGGCGGCACCAAGACCCTGCTCAGCCTGCACAGCACCGGCGATCTGAGCACCCTGGCCAGTGAGCGCTACCCCTCCGCCGACTGGGACGACCTCGGGACGATGCTGCGCCACTTCCTGCAGAGCGTCGATCCGGCTCGCACCCTCACCCCTTCGGCCGCCTGCCTGGCGGTGGCAGGGCCGGTGCAGGGCGGCCGCGCCAGCCTCACCAACCTGCCCTGGCAGCTGAGCGCGGCTGAGCTGGCCGCCGACACCGGCATCCCCCAGCTGGAGCTGGTCAACGATTTCGCAGTGCTGATCTACGGCCTGCCCCATCTGCAGGGCCGGCAGCTTGCGCCGATCCGCGACGGCACTGCGGTGGTGGGGGAACCGCTGCTGGTGCTCGGCGCCGGCACGGGTCTCGGGGTAGCCATGGGCATTGCCGGCAGCGAGGGGCTGCAGGCGGTGGCCAGCGAAGCGGGCCATGGCGAGTTCGCCCCCCGCACGGCGCAGGAATGGAAGCTCAAACAATGGCTACAGCACGACCTGCAGCTGGAGCGTGTCTCGATCGAGCGTGTGGTGAGTGGCACCGGCCTCGGCCAGGTAGCCCGCTGGCTGCTGGCCAGCCGCCATCCCAGCGGCGACCACGACCTCAGCGGCCTGGCTGAGCGGTGGCGGCAGGGGGCGCCCTCGACGCATGGCGAGCGGGCCGACCTGCCGGCGGCGGTGGCGGCCGCGGCCGCGGCAGGGGAGCCTCTGGCCTGCGAGTCCCTGGAGCTGTGGCTCTCGGCCTATGGCTCCGTTACCGGCGACCTGGCTCTGGCCTCCCTCAGCCGAGGCGGCATCTGGCTGGCGGGGGGTACCGCCGCCAAGCTGATCGGCGGGCTGCGTTCTGCCGCCTTCGGCAGCGCCTTCCTGGCCAAGGGGCGCCTGCGGGCGGTGTTGGAGGACATGCCGATCCAGGCCGTGCTCGATCCGGCCGTGGGCTCCTTCAGCGCCGCCTGCCGCGCCCGCATGCTGGTCGGCTGCGACACTGTGCCGAGTGATACGTGAGCGATGGTGCGCCCGAGCATCGGCCAGGGAGTCGTGGTGAACGTCCCTGCCACCACCGCCAACCTCGGCCCGGGCTTCGACTGCCTCGGCGCCGCCCTCGACATGGCCAACCGCTTTGAATTGCGGGTAATTGAAGGCGGCGCCGAACGCTTCGATCTGATCATCGAAGGCAGTGAGGGATCCCACCTGCGGGGTGGTCCGGACAACCTCATCTATCGTTCAGCCCAGCGGGTCTGGCGAGAGGCGGGGGAGGAGCCGGTGGCCCTGGAGGCCCGGGTGCAACTGGCGGTGCCGCCGGCCCGGGGTCTTGGCAGCAGCGCCACCGCCATCGTGGCGGGGCTGATGGGGGCCAATGCCCTGGTGGGTGAACCGCTGAGTAAGGAGAAGCTGCTGGAGCTGGCCATCGATATCGAAGGCCATCCCGACAACGTGGTGCCGTCGCTGGTGGGGGGGCTCTGCCTCACGGCGCGGGCCGCCTCGCACCGCTGGCGCGTGGTCCGCTGCGAGTGGGCCGCCTCGGTGCAGGCGGTGGTGGCGATCCCCGGCATTCGGCTGAGCACCGCCGAGGCGCGGCGAGCCATGCCCCGCAGCATCCCGATCAGCGACGCCGTGATCAATCTGGGTGCCCTCACCCTGCTGCTGCAGGGCCTGCGCACTGGCAACGGCGATCTGATCACCGATGGCATGCACGACCGCATCCACGAGCCCTACCGCTGGGGACTGATCCAGGGGGGGCGCACCGTGCGCGAGGCCGCGCTCGAGGCCGGGGCCTGGGGCTGTGTGATCAGCGGCGCGGGCCCCACCCTCTTGGCTCTGGGCCCGCCAGGGCGTGCCGAAGCCATCAGTCGCGCCATGGTGGAGACCTGGCAACGTGAGGGGGTCAGCAGTCGCGGTGAGGTGGTGGCCCTGCAGCACGAGGGCAGCAGCTGGGAGCCCAGCCCCCTGAGCCGATGAGTAGATTTACCCAGTCTTTAACAGCAGTGAGTAGCGCCATGCCGCCACCAGGCCTGCTGTGCCCCATCCCCTCCTTCGCCCACCGCCGGATTCTGTGATGGACGCCCCCCTGCCCGTATCGGCCGCGTCCAGCCTCACCGGAGGCGATTTCCCCTGGCTGAGCCTGATCGTGTTGCTGCCGGCGGCGGCGGCGCTGCTGATGCCGTTGCTGCCCGGCGATGGCAACGATCCCCGCTGGCCGCGGCTGCTGGCCTTCGGCGCTCTGCTGCTCGACCTCCTGTTGATGGTCTGGGTCTTCGCCACCCGCTTCGATGGGAGCGACGGAGGGCTGCAGCTGGTGGAGCGCTTGAGCTGGGTGAAGGCTCTCGGGCTGGAATGGTCGCTGGCGGCCGATGGCCTCTCCGCGCCGCTGGTGGTGCTCAGCGGCCTCGTCACCCTGCTGGCGGTGGCCGCCAGCTGGAACATCCAGCGCAAGACGCGCCTTTACTTCGGCCTGCTGCTGCTGCAGGCCTCGGCCCAGGGCCTCGTCTTCCTCTCCCAGGATTTTCTCCTCTTCTTTCTGGCCTGGGAGCTGGAACTGGTGCCGGTGTACCTGCTGATCGCCATCTGGGGCGGCAAACAGCGCCAGTACGCCGCCACCAAGTTCATTCTGTACACCGCCACAGCATCGCTTCTGATCCTGATCAGCGGCCTGGCCCTGGCCCTCAACGGACCCTTCACCCTCAACCTCTCCGAGCTGGCCGCCCGCTCCCCCGGCGGCAGCTTCGGCCTGCTCTGCTACCTGGGCTTCCTGGTGGGCTTCGGTGTGAAGTTACCGATGTTCCCGCTGCACACCTGGCTGCCCGATGCCCACGGCGAGGCCAACGCGCCGGTGTCAATGCTGCTGGCTGGGGTGCTGCTGAAGATGGGCGGCTACGCCCTGCTGCGCTTCAACGTGCAGATCCTGCCGGAGGCACATCTGCAGCTGGCACCAGCCCTGATTGTGCTGGGCATCGTCAACATCATCTACGGGGCCCTCAACGCCTTCGCCCAGGACAACGTCAAGCGGCGCATCGCCTGCAGTTCGGTGAGCCACATGGGCTTCGTGCTGCTGGGAATCGGCGCCATCGATGCCCTCGGCCTCAGTGGCGCCATGCTTCAGATGATCAGTCACGGACTGATCGCCGCCTCGATGTTCTTCGTCACGGGCGTCTTCTACGAGCGCACCGAAACGCTCTCGATTCCCAACATGGGCGGGTTGGCCAAGGCGTTGCCGATTACTTTCGCCTTCTTCCTGGCCAGTTCCCTGGCCTCGCTGGCACTGCCGGGCATGAGCGGTTTCGTCAGCGAGATCACCGTGTTCCTGGGGGTCACCGCCAACGACGGCTTCACGATCGGCTTCCGCGTTATCACCATCGTTCTGGCTGCCGTCGGTCTGGTGCTGACACCCGTCTATCTGCTCTCGCTCTGCCGGCGCGTCTTCTTCGGTCCCCGCATCCCGGCTCTGGCGGTGGTGGGCGACATGAAGCCCCGCGAGCTGATGATCGGTCTCACCCTGCTGGTGCCCACCCTGGTGATCGGCTTCTGGCCGCGGGTGGCGATCGACTTCTACGAAGCCAGTACCGCCGACCTGGCCCAGCATCTTGCCTCCCACGCCCAGCTCGCCTTCGGCCGGTTGCCCGTGCTGGGCTGATCCGCAGGCGAGGGGTCCTGTCGGTTGGAATGGGGATACCCCTGTGCTTCGCCCTACAGCCGCCATGACCGCGACCCTGCCTACCCGTCCTGCCCTGCTCATGGGCGAGGGGCTGCCCCGGTTTGAGGCGATCACACCGGAGCAGGTCAGCGCCCACATGCCGGCGTTGATGGCTCAGCTGGAAGCCGAGCTCCAGGCGATCGAGCAGCGGCTGGACGCCACCGCAGCTGGCCAACCGCTGAGCTGGGAGGGTTTGATGCAGCCGCTGCAACGCCTCGGCGAGCGGCTGCGCTGGAGCTGGGGGGCGGTGAGCCATCTCAACGGGGTCTGCAACACCCCGGAGTTGCGCCAGGCCCATGCCGAACAGCAGGCGGCGGTGGTGACCTTCGGCAACCGCGCCGGCCAGAGCGCCCCCATCTACCGTGCTTTGCGCCAGCTGCAGAGCCGCAGCGATCTCGATGCCACCCAACGGCGCATCCTGGCGTCCGAGCTGCGGGACATGGAACTGCGGGGTGTGGGCCTCGAGGGCAGCGAGCGCGAGGCCTTCAACGCCGCCAGCCAGGAGCTGGCAGAGCTCTCCACCCGCTTCGGCAATCAGGTGCTCGACGCCACCAACGCCTGGAGCTTGCAGCTCACCACCCCGGATGAGGTGGAGGGCCTGCCCGTGAGCCTGCTGGAGCAGCTAGCCCAGGCCGCCCGCCAGAGTCCCGCCGCCGGCGACCTCAGCTCCGCCAGCGCCGAGCAGGGCCCCTGGCTGCTGGGGCTCGACGCGACGCGCTCCGGTCCCTTTCTGCAGTACAGCCTTCGCCGCGACCTGCGCGAACGGATCTACAAGGCCCTGGTGAGCCGCGCCTCCGGAGAGGCCGACGCAGAGCTCGGTACACCGGGCAACAACTGGCCGGTGATCGAGCGCATCCTCAGCCTGCGACAGGAGCAGGCCCACAGGCTCGGCTACGCCAACTGGGCCGAGGTGAGCCTGGCCTCGAAGATGGCTGGCAGTGAAGAGGAGGTGGAGCGCCTGCTGGAGGATCTGCGCCAGGCCGCCTACCCCGCTGCCGCGGCCGAGCTGGAGGATCTGCGGGCCCTCGCCGCCCGCGAGGAGGCTGCGGAGGCCGCCGACTTCCAACCCTGGGACGTGAGTTTCTGGGCGGAGCGGTGTCGACGCGAGCTCTTCGATCTCGACAGCGAGGCCCTGCGGCCCTGGTTCCCGCTGCCACGGGTGCTCGAGGGTCTGTTCGCCCTCTGCGACCGGCTGTTCGGCATCGAGATCAGCGCCGCCGATGGCGAGGCGCCCGTGTGGCACCCGGACGTGCGCTTCTTCCGCGTCTATGACCGCGGCACGGGGCAGGCGATCGCCGCCTTCTATCTCGACCCCTACAGCCGACCCGGCAGCAAGCGCGGCGGTGCCTGGATGGACGAGTGCCTGGTGCGCTCCCTGGCGGCGGACGGCACGCCGGTGTTGCCCGTGGCCTACCTGATCTGCAACCAGAGCCCCCCGGTGGGCGAGACCCCCAGCCTGATGACCTTCCAAGAGGTGGAGACTCTGTTCCATGAGTTCGGCCACGGCCTGCACCACATGCTCACCACCGTCGAGCGCCCCCAGGCCGCTGGCATCAACAACGTGGAGTGGGATGCGGTGGAGCTGCCCAGTCAGTTCATGGAGAACTGGTGCTACGACCGCGCCACCCTGCTCGGCATGGCCCGCCACTGGCAAAGCGATGAGCCGCTTCCGGAGGCCGAATTCAGCAAGCTGCTGGCGGCCCGCACCTTCATGGCCGGCGCCGCCACCCTGCGCCAGGTGCACTTCGCCCTCACCGACCTGCGCCTGCACAGCCGCTGGTCGCCCGACGGAGGCCAGACCCCGGAACAGCTGCGTCGCGAGATTGCCGCCAGTACCACCGTGCTGGAGCCGATCGAGGAGGACGCCTTTCTCTGTTCCTTCGGTCACATCTTCGCCGGCGGCTACTCCGCCGGCTACTACTCCTACAAGTGGGCCGAAGTGCTCAGTGCTGATGCCTTCAGTGCCTTCGAGGAGGTGGGACTGGAGAACGAGGAGGAGATCCGCGCCACCGGCCGGCGCTTCCGGGAGACGGTGCTCAGCCTTGGTGGCAGCCGGCACCCTGCCGAGGTGTTCGAGAGCTTCCGGGGACGCCCCCCCAGCGCCGAGGCCCTGATCCGCCACAGCGGCCTGGCGCAAGGCGCGAGCTCAGGTCCGTAGGAGTTCTCTCACGATCGGCTGCAGCGACGCCGGCTCCGCCAGCAAACGATCGTGGCGCAGCACCGGCAGGGGTTGGCGACTGCCGATCGGCAGCACCGCCTGCCAGCCAGGAAACACCGTGAGATCGGTGGGGCAATAGAAGCTGCAGCACTGCACCGGCCGCAACGACTCCAGCTCCTCGTCCATGCGGCGCAGCAACGGGCTGTCGGGTTTCATGTCAGCAACGCCGGCCAGCAGCTGCCGGGGCCAGGGCGTCGCCATCAGGGTGCCGCGCTGGGGGCTGGCCACACTGATAAAGCGGCGGGTGCGGGCATGGCCGCCCAGCAGCTGGATCCAGGCCCGCCCGATGACACCACCCATCGAGAAGCCCAGCAGGTCGACCGAGCGATCCGGACCGAACTGCCGCTCGATGCGGCGGCCTAGGCGCTCAGCCAGCACTTCGAGGGGGGTGGAACCGAGGCCGTGGGGAAGGTGGGGAACTAGCACGGGATCACGCCGATCCCCCAGTTCACGGCGCAGGCTGTTGAACACCTGCGGCGTGTCCCACAGGCCGTGGACCAGCACAAGGGGCGGAGCCTGGCCAGAGGGGGCTGCCTCCATCAGCCGCTCCCGCTGGCCAGGCCGATGGCCCGCGACAGGGTAAGGGCCACCAGGTCGAGCATCACGATGCCGTGCAGCAGGAACAGCGACTTCATCAGACGGCTGGTGGCCGTGGCACCGCTGGGCTCAAACTGCAGCAGCGTCATGCCCGCCATGTGGAAGTAGTCGAAGTTGCCGATGCGCTGCCGCCCGTCGTCAAAGGCGATGTGGGTGCGGCCTCGTTGGCGGGCGACGCTGTCGAGCCGGGCGTACAGCCAGCCGAAGGCGATCGTGATTACCGGCAGGAACAGCACCAGTTGCCCCAGCAGCAGTCCACCCGCACGCATCGGTGACAGCAGCAGCAGGTTGAGCAGGAGAAACTGCAGGGTGCAGCGCAGGCAGAGCAGGGCGCCCATCGCATCGGTGAACCAGCGGGTGGGCCAGCCCCAGGCCTGGCGGATCAGCACCAGCAACAGCAGCCCGCCGACGATGAACTTCAGCTGGACCTGATGCAGCGTGATGGACTGGAAGGCGGCGAACAGCACCATGGTGAGCCGCCGCACCCCCGTCTCGGAGATCTGTTCGAAGCCGGTCTGCAGGTTGAGGATGAACAGCCCCGCCGAGAGGTGGCCGATGGCCAGAACCAGCAACAGACCACTGCGAGAGAAGGCGCGTTGCAGGGGGCTCATAGCGGCAGGGGCCGGTGGCTAAAGCGACGGGCGCCGCTTGCGTAGTCGGAGGCGATGTGGCCCTCGCCTCGCAGTCGGTAGCGGTAGGTAACCAAACCCTCCAGGCCCACCGGCCCACGGGGGGGCAGGGTCTGGGTGCTGATGCCCACCTCGGCGCCGAAGCCGTAGCGGAAGCCATCGGCGAAGCGAGTGGAGCAGTTGAGGTACACCCCCGCACTGTCAACCGCCGCCAGGAAGCGATCGGCCGTCGCCGCATCGGTGGTGGCGATGGCGTCGGTATGGCGGGAGCCGTAGGTGGCGATGTGGGCCAGGGCCTCCTCCAGATCCCCCACCACCTTTACGCTCAGCACCAGATCGGAGTACTCGGTACGCCAGTCCTCGTCGCCGGCCGGTAGCGCCACGCCGAGGGCCTGGGCCGTCGCGTCGCCGCGCAGCTCCACGCCGGCCGCCTGGAAGGCGGGGATCGCCGCCGCCAGGAAGGCCGCCGCCACCTCGCGGTGCACCAGCAGGGTCTCGATCGCGTTGCAGGCTGCCGGGTACTGGGTCTTGCTGTCGAGGGCGATCGCCAGGGCCTGGGGCAGGTCGGCGGCCCGGTCCACGAACAGATGGCAGATGCCGTCGGCATGGCCCAGCACGGGGATGCGGGTGTTGTCCTGGATGAAGCGCACCAGGGCATTGGAGCCGCGCGGAATGATCAGGTCCACCAGCCCGTCGAGACGTAGCAGAGCCAGGCTCTCCTGGCGGCTGGTCAGGAGTTCCAGGCAGTCGGGCGCCACTGCACTGACCGCCAGCCCGCGCTGCAGGGCCGCCAGGATGGCGCTGCAGCTACGGGTTGCCTCGCGCCCCCCCTTGAGCAGGGCACCGTTGCCGGAGCGGATCGCCAGGGAGGCAATCTGCATCACCGCATCAGGGCGAGCCTCGAAGATCACCCCCAGCACCCCCAGGGGCACACTCAGCCGCTCGAGCACCAACCCCGCATCGAGTTCGGTGTGCAGCTGACGCCGGCCGACGGGATCGGGTAGGGCCGCCACCTGGCGCACCCCCTCGATCGCCCCGCCCAGCTTGGCGGCATCAAGGCGGAGGCGGGCCACCAATGCCGGCGCCAGCCCCTCGGTCTCCGCGGCCTCCAGATCGGCGCGGTTAGCCGCCAGGATCGCCGCGGCATCCTCCTCGAGAGCTCTGGCCATGGCTTGCACCGCCGCACAGCGCTCAGCGTCGCTGCACTGGCCGAGCGCCATGGCGGCCCGGCGCACGGCCGCAGCCCGCAGCAGGAGGTCGGCGGAGGGCTCGGGAACCGCGGGCGCGGTGCTGGGCGTAGCGCTACAGGCGGTGTCGGTCATGGGGCCATCATCCCAAGCGATCGAGCGCGAGCTTGGCCGCTCCGAGCCGACCGGCGCCATTGCCGAGGGCGCAGCGTCGGATCGCCAGACCCTGGCGCGACACCGCCAGCACCCGCTGCTCCACCTCCCGCCAGAGCGCCGGCAGAAAGTGGTCGCTGGCGGCGCTGAGGCCGCCGCCGATCAGCACCAACTGCGGCGTGAGCACGTAGAGCAGCGAACTGAGACCGATGCCCAGCAGGCGGCCATAGGCGGCCCAGACGGCCAGGGCCTCGGCGTCACCAGCAGCGGCGCGGCGCGCAAGCTCGGGTGGCGCCAGCGGTGACAGGCGGGCGAGCCCGGCGATGCTGCAGTGCTGTTCGAGGGAGCCAGTGTTGCCGCTGCGGCAGGGGGGACCATCGGGATCGAGGCCGATCAGGCCGAGCTCGCCGGCGGCACCCCCATGGCCGAGAAACAGCTTCCCGCCCAGCAGGATGCCGCCGCCCACCCCCGTGCCGAGGGTGAGCAGAATCACGTCCCCCCTCTGGCGGGCAGCACCGAGCCAGGCCTCCCCCACCAGGGCGCAGTTGGCGTCGTTGGCGAGGGTGATGCGGCGACCCAGTTGGGGCTCCAGCCAGTCGGCCAGCGGCACGTCGACCCAGCCCGGCAGGTTGATCGAAAGGCGGGCGATGCGGCCGGCGGCGTCGGTGGGACCCGGCAGGCCGATCCCCACCCGCTCGGCCCGGTGTTGCGGATCGAGCTGCTCGACCGCCTCGGCGATCGCCGTACTCACGGCGCCGGGCATGGCCGGCTGCGGCGTAGACACCTCGGCCTCGGCCAGCATGCTGCCGGCGGCGTCGAACCGACCGAGCTTGATGGCCGTTCCGCCCAAATCGACCCCGATCACATGGTTCTCAGCGTTGAGCAAGGGCATAGCGCTGAGCAGGGGCCTACCGGCGGCGGAAGGTTCAGACATGGTCAGTGCGGCACTTAGAAGCGGAAGAAGACCTGCAGCAGGGTCTGCCAGGCGCCCTGGGAATCGACGGATGCCTCCACATTGAAGGTCTCCGAGGCCTTGTAGTTCAGCGTCACCTGGGGGGGCACGTCGGAGCGGTTGGGGGCAGCCAGCACGGAGGCATTGAGGCGGTCGGTGAGATCCACCCCCACCTCCGCCGCCAGCACCAGCTGGGGCGGCACCCGGCCGGAACGCAGTTCGCGGCGGGTGGTGATCGACTGGTTCACGTAGGTGGGGTAGAAGGCCAGGCTCACCCGCTGGCCGAAGGCATCGCTGAAGCTGGAGAGCAGCGGTGAGAGCAGGGTCTGGCCCAGTACCGTCGCCAGGGCTGTGCCGGCCGAGTCGCCACTGAGTCCCGCCAGGGAGTTCCCGCCGATCAACGCCACCAGCCGCTCCTGGGGTAACGGTGGGCTGCTGCTGAGGCGTATGTTCTCGGCGATGCGGTCGGCCGGCCCGCTGACGCTGACGGTCACCAGGATCAAGTTGAGCTGGTTGAGGGAACTGAAGCCCCCCTGGGCCTCCACCTCGGTCAGGGAAGGGTTGCCCGCACTGGCGACGCCGCTCGGACCGAGACCACTGGGGGCGATCACATCAAGGCTGTCGGCGATGCGGGTGCGCATGGCGATGTCGAGAAAGGGCACCAGCCCCAGCGACGGTGTGAAGACCGCCACGTTGGGGGCATCGGGATCGAGGCTGAAGCTAGTGGTGAACAGATTGAGGCGGCCCTTGAGCAGCTTCACAACCCCCTGGGCCCGCAGCGAGGGATCGAGGCGGCCATTGATGCGCAGCGACCCTCCCGTACTGAAGCTGGCCACATTGGGCAGCACAACCTGCAGATCGGGACCGAAGCTCAGACGCAGGTCGTCAAAGCGGAACCAGGGCACCTTCGGGATCGTCTGCTCCAGGGCGGCGCTGGTGGTGGACTCCACATCGGGACCGAGCAGCACCAGCGGCTGGCGAAAGTCCCACCGGCGCTCCAGTAGTTCGTTGAGGCTGGTGGGCTTCACCGTCTGGGCGGAGCTGGGCTGCTGTCCGTTCTCCACCCGGGCGAGCTGACCCGGCTGGGCGTTGATGGTGCCTTGGCTGATCGCCACCTGGCCCCCCAGGCGCGGCGCGATCAGGCTGCCGGCCAGAGTGAGTCGGCCGTCGCCCACGGCGGCGATGCGCTGCTGGGCGAAGGGCACCTCCTGCAGGGTCAGGGCCAGGGTGGGGGAGCTGCTCAGGGGGCGCGTCAGACCGAGACGCCCCTCGCCGCTGATGCGGCCGCGGCGCCCCACCCGGGCGCGCAGGTCCTGGACCAGCAGCTGCTCGAAGTCGAACAGCACGGTGGCCTCAACGTCGCGCAGTTTCTGGCCGATAAACTCGTACTCGCCGTCGCGGAAGCGAAGGAAGCCGTTGGCGATCGGATCGGCGACGCTGCCTCGCACCAGCAACTGCAGGTCGACACTGCCTTTGTTCCAGCGCAGCGCCTGGCCGGTGAGCTCGGTAAGGAAGCGCAGACCATCGGCGCGGCTGGCCAGGCGCAATTCCAGGCCAGAGCCGCTCAGATGGAGCGGAATGCTGCCGGCCAGGTCGATGCTGCTGGAGGCACCGGCAGCGCGCATGGCGAGGTCGAGCACCAGCGCCCTGTCCTGGAGGTCCACCAGACCCCGCTCCAGCTGGAGCGACTCCCGCCCCAGCCGGGCATCCTCGAGGCCGAGATTCATCACCAGCTCCGGTTTGGCACCGCCGAGCCGGTAGCGGCCCTGCACCGTCAACTGGCCGCGCAGCGATGGCGGCACGGGGGCCAGCAGCGTGAGCAGGGCCAGCGAGATTCCGGAGAGATCAAAGCTGCCGCTGCCGCCGAACAGGGCCCCCTCCAAGCGCAGGCTGAAGGGGTCATGGGCCAGGGCCAGGTCGCGATCACGCTGGGCCACCCAGAGGTGGCCCTGGGCCTGGAGATCCACCCGGGCCCGGCGCAGATCTGGACCGCGCACGCCCAGATCGGCATCGAGCCGCAACTGCAGTCGGGCCAGGCGCTCGGCGCGGCTGGCCCCGCGCCACTCCTGATCCCAGGCCTCGAGCCGCTGCTGCACCGCCTCCAGCACTACCAGCTGGTCCTGGATCGAGGCCCCGAGGGTCTCGATCGCCACGGCGCCCAGGTCATCGGCCTTGCCGCGGCGGGCCAGGGGAGCACCCCGCCAGACCGCCCAGGCCTCCCGCAGCTGCTGAAACAGCAACGACGACAGGTCGCGAGCCTGGAAGCGGGCCGCGAAGGGGCCGGCCCAGGTGCCGTCTAGCCGGGCGTCGATGCTGCCAGAGGTGAGGGGCTCCACCGTGCCCTCGATCGCGTAGCGACGGGCGTCGTAGCGCACGGTGCCGCGCAGGGCACGGCCGCCGAGCCCCAGAAATTGCGGGCGCTCCAAACTCAGGCGCCCATCGAAGGCCAACGGTTGCAGGCCGAGAGTGCCGGAGCCGCTCAGCCATCCCTCCAGGGGCTGGTACGGCCGGTTGCGGCCCAGGGCAACGGAAAGGCCCCGCAAGGGGAAACGGCGTGCCTGCCAGCCGTAACGACGCGGGTTGCCGAGCAGGTGGAGATGGCCGCCTGCCCGCTCCAGATCGATGGCGCTCGGCAACCAGTAGCGGCCGAGCTGGGCCACGAGGCGTCCGGATGGCGCCGGCGCCATCGCCTCGAGGAGCAACCGGGCGCCCACGGCTGTGCTGCCGGCTGTGCCCCCGCCGGTGCCCCCGAGCAGGCGACCCTGCCAGATCTCCTCGAGACGCAGCGGGCCGGCGGCGGGCTGACGCACCGTCAGGGCCAGATCAGGCACCAGGGCGTTCAACGGGCCCCGCAACGAGCCGCTGGCCGAGAGGCGGCCCTGCAAGCGCGTGCCCAGCAGCGGGTCCAGCCGAGGCAGGGGGTAATCGCTGAGCTGCAGCTGGGCGCTCAGGTCCCCCAGCACCAGGCCTTGACCGCGGCGGATGCTGGCGGGCAGCTGCGCCGCCGCCTGCAGTGTGGCGCTGTCGAAGCGCTGCAGCTCCAGCACGCCATCGGCCCACTGCACCCGGGCCTGCCAGGGCCCGAGCAGGGGGTGGGAGGCCTGCAGGGCACTGTCGAGCTGCAAGCGCGGGTTGCTCAGACGGCCATCGGCCCGCCAGCGCCCCTGCAACGGCTGATCCAGCAGCCAGGAGGGCAGCTTGGCGGATCGGGGCAGATCGGCCGGATCGAGGCGCCAGTCGCCGCTGAGAGCCAGTTCGCGGCCCAGATCACCGCTGGCGCGGAGCAGGGATTGGCCTCGCCGGCCTTCGAGGCGAACCTCGCGGACGGCACCACGGAGCCAGCGCCCCTGCAGGCTGCCTTCCAGCGGCTCGGCCCCGAAGGCCAGAGCGGCCGGCGGCATGGCCCGCAGGCGCAGAGCCAGCTGGCGATCGCCGGCCACCCGGCCCGCCACCTGGCCTCGCCAGCTGCCGAAGCGCCAGTCACTGAGGGCAAGGCTGAAGGTCTGCTGGCGGCACTCCAGAAGCATCCGGTCGGCCGCCACCGACGTGTTCCATCCCAGCTGGCGCCAGCGCACCGCAGCGAGGCTGGCACGGCCACGGCAGCCCGGAACGCCCTTCTCCAGCTTCAGATCAAAGCGCCCGTCCGCCTGGCCGTCCAGCTGGCCGTCGAGGGGCACGAAGCGGCGGAAGGGCTCCAGGGGGAAGCGCCGCGGCGTGATGCCCACCCGCCAGCGACGCTGGCGCCAGTTGCCTTCCCCCTCCAGCAGGGCCTCACCGCCCTGCCCCGGCACGGTCGCCCGGGCCTGCAGATCCAGCTGGCGCAGGTGGGTCCGCAACCTGGCGCGGCCGCTCGCGCCGAAACTCATCGGTCCGGGACCGCGGCCGACGCCCCAGAGGCGCACCTGGCCAGGCTGCACCAAGCGGAAGCGCAGGTCGAGACGGGGCGGCTCGCCCCCCGGCGGCAAGCTGCCCAGCACCCACACCTGGCCACGGGCATTGGGACGCAGATCCGCCTCGGCCCCGCGGAAGGCCAGATCGAGGATCAGGCTGCGGCTGTGCCAGCTGCCCAGGGGATCGACCAGCACCGCCACGCTCTTGGCAGCGGCGCTGGAGCCGTCCTGCCGTCCCGGCAGCAAGCGACTCGGACCGATCCGCAAGCCCTCCGGACCGATGCCGCGGTAGGGCCCCAGCTGCAACGGCCGGCCCATCACCCGACCCACCTGCCGCTCCAGCGTGGGCCGCCAGCTCTCGTAGATCCGGGCCAGCAGTCGGTCGGACCAGCCCCACAGCAGGGCACTGGCCCCGAGGGCCAGGCCGCCGACCGCCAGCCCTCCCCCCACCAGCACGCGGGGGCTCCGCGGACACCGGGACGGTGGAGAGGGTGGCTTGGGGCCAGGGCGAGGTTGTTCAGGCAGTGAGCCCATCTGCCCTGAACGGTCACCGGCGTGATGGCCCGGACTATAAGGAGCCTGTCCCAACTTCCCCAGTCCCCATGGCTGCCGATCCGATCCTGCTCGTGGCCGGTGAATGGCTCGGGGCAGCCAGTGGGGTTCTCGGGCTACTCACCGTGGCCGGTTTCCTGAGCCGCTGGGGGATCCGCTTCCGCCTCGTGGGCATCACCAGCTTCACGGTGCTGCTGGCCCTCTCCTGCCTGGCCTTCGCCATCAGCTACACCCCACGCGTCAGCGTCAGCGGTGCGGTGGTCGCCCCGGTGGTCTTCGACAACGGCGGCGACCTGGTGATCGCCGCCGCCCCCGCCGGGCTGGCCCCGGAGGCCTTCGCTCCCACCGCCCTTCAGGTGGCCAGCAATCTGCGTGGCAGTGGCCGCAGCAGTGCCGATGGCCTGGTGCGGGTGCGGCTGCGCGGTCTCGAACCTGCCGGCGATGGCACATCCCGACCGGTGGTGCTGGCCGAGGCGATCCGCAATCTGGCCGACGGAAGCATCAACCTGACGTCGTGAGCGGCGGCGACGACAGCTCGGCGTTCCGCCTGCCCCCCCACTTCCAGGCCGAGGAGCAGCGGTTGCGCGCGCAGGGCCTAGACAACTGGGCCAGCCTGGCCGCCCTGGACGACGGTCCGCTGCGCCAGCTCGCCCGAGCCGGTGGCGATGGCAGTGGTGCCAGCGAGGCCCGGCTGATCCGGCTGCGGGGCCAGGCCCGGCTGGTGGTGGCCCTTGGGGTGTTGCCGGAAGAGGCCGCCCTGCTGCTCTACGCCGGCATCGCCACAGCGAAGGGGCTGGCCGAGGCTGATCCCGAGCGGCTGCGGCTGCAGATCGGCCGGCTGCAACGCCAGTTGCTGGGCCCCAGAGCCCCGTTGATCGATTTCGCCACGGTGCGCAGCTGGATTCACCGGGCCCGCCAGGGGCCCGGTCGCTCGGCGAACTGACCCCGACCGAACCCCCTGGGCCGCCGCCCGTTCCTGAAATGGATACATCCGTGGGTGGCTGCGATGCCTCGCTCGTTCCCCGCTCCTGCCGTGTCGCTCTCCGTCCTGATTCCACCCCCAGCGGTGCGCTCAGCCTTTCTGCTGAGCCTAGGCCTGGCGGCGAGTCTCGCCCTGCCGGCAGCCACGCTGCCGCCCGCCCGGGCCGCTTCCGTGCTGCTCGAATCGGTGAAACAGAACCCCGAGCGAGCCAAGGCTCTCTGCGCCCAGTTCAAGCAGCTCAACGCCGAGGGGAAATCGGCCACCTCGCCCGAGTCCATTGCCCGGGTCGCCAGCAGCCAGGGGCTGAGCCCGATGGATGCCGAGGTGCTCACCACTTATGTGATCGGGCTGCATTGTCCCGATGTGCGCTGAGTGAGCACCTGGACGGACGTCCGGATGCGATGCCCCGACGGCATCCATCTGGCCAGCCGCCTCTGGCGCCCTGACGGTGAAGGTCCCTGGCCGGTGCTGCTGATGCGCCAGCCCTACGGCCGGGCGATCGCCTCCACCGTCACCTATGCCCACCCCTGCTGGTACGCCTCCCACGGCTTCCTGGTGGTGGTGCAGGACGTGCGTGGCTGCGGTGACTCGGAAGGGGACTTCGGCGGCTTCGTCCAGGAGGGCAGCGACGGCGCCACGGCCGTGCGCTGGGCCCGGCGCCTGGAGGGCAGCAACGGCCGGGTGGGCTGCTACGGCTTTTCTTATCAGGGGCTGAGCCAGCTGCTGATCGCCAAAGACGCCGCCGGTGAGGGTCTGGATGACCCCCTGCCGGACTGCCTGGCGCCCGCCATGTGCGGGCTTGACGAGCGGCTGCACTGGGCCAGCGAGGGGGGCGCCCACTGGTGGAGCCAGGGGGTGGGCTGGGGCCTGCAGCTGGCGGCGGAGCGCTGCCGACGCCGCGGCGATGCCGAGGGCTGGCGACAGATCCGCTCCCAGCTCGGTGACGGCAGCTGGCTGCGCAACGGCCTGGCACTGCTGGAGCGGTATGACCCTGACGGCATGGGGATCGGCTGGCTTCGCCAGGACCCCGCCGACCCGCGCGGATGGCGCTGCCATCAGGTCTCCGCCGAGCTGCTGCGCCGGCCGATGCTGCTGATCGGCGGCTGGCACGATCCCCAGCTGCGCGGCGTGCTGGATCTGGAGGCGCGGACCCGGGCGGCCGGCAACCTGGCCGAGCTGCACATCGGGGCCTGGACCCACCTCAACTGGCAGGGCGGTGTCGACGAGCTGCAGCTGGCCTTCTTTCATCGCCACCTGCAGGGCTGCGGAGCTGATGGAGGCGCTGGTGGCGGCGGCTCTGCACCGACAGAAGCGATCACGCCGCCGCGGCGCCAACTGCAGTGCGGCAGCAACGGGGACTGGCGGGACGTGGCGCCTCCCCCTGCCCAGGCGCTGCAGGGCTGGAGCCTCGGCAGCAACGGCCTGGCGGCGATCCGCAGCGATGAAGGCCGGCTGGAGGCGGAGGAGCGGGGCGGCGGAACCGTGACGCTGGTGCATGACCCCTGGCGCCCGGTGCCCTCGCGCGGCGGCCACCTCGGACCCGACCCCGGCCTGGTGGAGCGCTCCGATCTGGATCGCCGCGGCGATGTGGCCTGCTTCACCACGGCGCCGCTGGCGGCCCCGCTGCGGCTGGTCGGCAGGCCAGAGCTGGGGATCGTGGCAGCGGCAGACCAGCCGGGGCTGGACCTGGCCGCCGCCATGTCGGTGGTGCGGGCCGATGGCCGCCGGGTGCACCAGCTCTGCACCGGCTTCCAGCGGATCTGCGGCGACGACGCCCGCCAGCCGCTACTCCGTACCCTTGATCTGCAACCCCTCGACGTCAGCCTGGAGCCTGGCGAGCGGCTGCGGCTGTCTCTAGCGGCGGCGGCCTGGCCCGCCTTCGCGCCCAACCCCGGCAACGGCTCAGGCGCCTCCGGTCCGCCGGGTCCCGATCACCGGGTGATCAGCGTGACCCTGAAGCTGGAGGGCAGCCGGCTCTGGCTGAATCCCCTACTTGGGGCAAACTGATCCGACTCGTTCGTCCTCCGTCGATGCGCCGCCCGACCGTTGCCCGCAGGATCCGCCCCAGCAGGTTCCGCCATGGTCTGATCGGGCTGGCGCTGCTGGGCGGCACCAGCCTGCCGCTGTTGGCCATCGCCAGCCCAAGCCGGGCCCAGATCCCCGCAGCCGCCCCAACGGCAGTCCCGACAGCCATCCCGACCATCGTCCCGGCGCCTCCCAGAACCCCCCGGCCCAGTGCCGCCCAGATGGAGGTCAAGGCCCGCGCCGCCGCCGAGCGCATCCTCACGGCCCTGCAGAACGGCGATGCCAATGCCCGCTTCGCCCAGTTCGCCCCGAGCCTGCAGCGGGTGAGCAGCCCGGCGATGGTGGCGATCTCCATGAAGACCATGCCCCGCCTGCTGAGCTGGACGATCACCACGATCCAGCCGGGTTACGACTCCAGTGGCGTCGAGGTGATCCTGCAGACCAGCGCCGGCCGCCGCGACCTGCTGATGGTGATCAATGCCGACGGCAAGCTGGAGGGCTACCACTTCGATGCCACCGACAAGGCGGCGGAGGTGGTGGTGCGGGACTTCATGGCCGCCCTCACCAACGGCCACTTCATCTCCGCCAGCAGCTTTCTGAGCCCCACGCTCCAGGAGGAGATCCCCCAGGCCGCCCTGCAGAGGAAGTGGCAGAACCTGCAGCGCATCACCGGCAATTTCGTCAAGGTGCGCCGGATCTCCAAGGCGGAGAGCACCGCAGACATGAAGCTGGTGATCGTCAACACCGAGTTCAATCGGCTCACTGACAACCTGTTCGTGATCCTCGATTCCAGGAATCAGATCGTGGGCGTCGACTTCCCCACCGATCCGGCGGGTCCCACCCCGGCAACCCCGGTCGGCAGCAGCAGCCACCGCCATTGAGGCGCCGCGGTATCGATGCGACCTGAGGAGGCCTAGGCTCCGATCGCGCTCTTTGCCGCTCGGCCATGGCTCTGCTCAGCCTCGATTGGATGGTCGACGATGCCCAGAGGCTGGCCGAGTGCCGTCACGACCACCCCTTTGCCGTGCTGGGTCCGCAACCCCTGGATGGTGGTGTGTGGGTCGTGCGGGTCTGGATGCCCGATGCCGAGCAGGTGGACCTGCTGCTGGGAGACCAGCGGCTGCCCATGGCCACCCCCCATCACCCCTGGATCTTTGAGGCCGAACTGGGCTCGGACCCCGGCTGCCACTACCGCGTCTGGGTGCGCCGGGGTGGCATTGAGCACGAACAGCACGACCCCTGGGCCTTCCGCCACGAGTGGATGGGCGAGATGGACCGCCATCTCTTCGCCGAGGGCAATCACCATCACATCTGGAAACGGATGGGAGCCCATATGGGCGAACGGGATGGCGTCGCCGGCGTGCAGTTCTGCCTGTGGGCCCCGAATGCCCGCAGTGTCTCGATCCTGGGAGACTTCAACGGCTGGGATGGTCGTCACCACCCGATGCAGCAACGGGTCGGCGGCAGCTGGGAGCTGTTCGTTCCGGACCTGACGGCAGGCACGATCTACAAATACGAGGTACGGGCCCAGAACGGGCACTGCTACCAGAAAGCGGATCCCTATGGCTTCCGGCATGAGGTGCGTCCGAATCACGGCTCGGTGGTGGCAGAACTGGGTGGCTACACCTGGAACGACGCCAGCTGGATGCGGGAGCGCGACAGCCGCAACCCGCTCGATCAGCCGATCTCGGTCTACGAGATGCACCTCGGCAGCTGGATGCACGGCTCCGCTGATGAGCCCTTTCGCGAGGCCGATGGCACGGCCCGGGCCGTGGTGCCCGCGGCCGATCTCAAGCCGGGAGCCCGGCTGCTCACCTATCCCGAACTGGCCGATCGGGTGATCCCCTACGTCAAGGCTCGGGGCTTCACCCACATTGAGCTGATGCCGATCTCGGAGCATCCCTTCGATGGCTCCTGGGGGTACCAGGTGACGGGCTGGTATGCCCCCACCAGCCGTTTCGGCAGCCCGCATGAATTCCGCGCCTTCGTTGATCGCTGCCATGCCGAAGGGATCGGCGTGATCCTTGATTGGGTGCCGGGACACTTTCCCAAGGATGCCCATGGCCTGGCCTTCTTCGATGGTCAGCACCTCTACGAGCATGCCGATCCCCGCATCGGTGAGCACAAGGAATGGGGCACGCTGATCTTCAACTACAGCCGCAATGAGGTGCGCAACTTCCTGGTCGCGAACCTGGTGTATTGGTTCGAGGAGTTCCACATCGATGGCATCCGTGTCGACGCGGTGGCCTCGATGCTATACCGCGATTATCTGCGTCCAGATGGCGAGTGGGTGGCCAATGAGCACGGCGGCCGCGAGAACACCGAAGCCGTCACCTTCCTGCAACAGGCCAATCACGTGCTCTTCCAGCACTTCCCCGGTGCCCTATCAATCGCCGAGGAATCGACCACCTGGCCCATGGTGACCCAGCCCACCGACATCGGTGGTCTCGGTTTCAACCTCAAGTGGAACATGGGCTGGATGCATGACATGCTCGATTACTTCGAGCTCGATCCGTGGTTCCGCCAGTTCCACCAGAACAACGTCACCTTCTCGATCTGGTACGCCTTCACCGAGAATTTCATGCTCGCCCTCAGCCACGACGAAGTGGTGCACGGAAAGAGCAACCTGCTCCACAAGATGCCTGGCGATGACTGGCAGAAGTTCGCCAACGTGCGCGCCCTGCTGGCCTACATGTGGACCCACCCGGGCAAGAAGACGATTTTCATGGGCATGGAGTTCGGTCAGCGGGCCGAATGGAATGTCTGGGGCGATCTGCAATGGGATCTGCTGCAGCACGAGCCCCACCAGGGGCTGCAGCACCTGGTCGACGACCTCAACGGCTTCTACAAATCGGAGTCGGCCCTCTGGGCCAACGACTTCGACCAGTTCGGCTTCCAGTGGATCGACTGCAATGACGAGAGCCACTCCGTGATCAGCTTCATGCGCCGAGATGCCGGCAGCGGTCGCTGGGTCGTGGTGGTGGCCAACTTCACGCCCCAGAGCCACTCGCACTATCGCGTCGGCGTGCCCCTGGAGGGGTACTACGAAGAGGCCTTCAACACCGACAGCAGCCGCTACGGCGGCAGCAACCTGGGCAACCTGGGCGGCAAGTTCACCGAGGCCTGGGCGATGCACAGCTACGAGAACTCGCTCGAGCTCTGCCTGCCCCCCCTGAGTGTGCTGGTACTGCGGCGCGATGAGCGGCGCAGCGCCGAGCGGGCTCAGGCCGGCAAGCTCCCCGGCCTCGAGCCGGCAGACGGCTGAAGCACCGCGAGATTCAGGGCTCGCGCCCGGTCTCCCGCACCAGCACGGCCCGGTCGATCGCCTGGCGGGTAAGGTTCGTCAGCAGGCTGGCCCGAGCCGCCAGCAGATCGCGCTGCACCAGCAGCACCTCCGTCAGCGGTTCCACCATCGCCCGGTAGCGCAGCTGGGCATCGCGCAGTGCCCGCTCGCCAGCCCGTACGGCCTCGCGGCCGGCGGCGATCGCCTCAGGAGCTGCCGCCAGCCGATTCCAGGCCTGGGCGACACTGTCGCGGATCTGGCGCCGAGCGAGCTCCTCGTCCGCCTGGAGCAGTGCAGCCTCCCGCTCGGCCACTGCGGCGCCGGAGGCGGAGCGTCCACCGTCGTAGAGCGGCTGGCGCACCAACAGGGCCACCCCCCAATTGTAAAAAGACCCCGAGGCGTTGGCGCTTTGCTCGAGGGCGGGCAAGGGCAGCGTCAAGGGGCCATTGACCTGCCCCCCCTGATTCAGCACCGGCGCCGCCAGGCGGTCGCCGCTGAAGCCGCCCCCGGCCACCAGCGCGATGGAGGGGTAGAGGCCGGCGCGGGCGGCCCGGGCCTGCTGCCGCTGGGCCTGCTGCTGCAACCGCAGCGACTGCAACAGGGGGCGCGCCTGCAGTGCCTCGCCCAGGGTGCGCTCCAGATCGTTTGGCCAGGCAGGCTGGTCCTCGATCGGATCACTGGCCAGGGGCTTCGATGGCAGCGCCCAGGCCAACAGGATGGCCAGCTGGTCCTGGCTCTGGGCCAACTGGGCCTGGGCCTCGGCGAGCCCGCGCACGTCTCCCGCCCGCAGGGCCCGGGCCCGCAGCACATCGATCCGGGCCGCCAGCCCCCGGCGCTGAATCCGTTCAGCATCCCGCTCCAGGGCCGTCGAGGCCACCAAGGCCGCCTCCCAGACGGGCACTAGGGCCTGGCTGAGCTGCAGCTGGTGATAGCTGCTGACCAGCTCGAAGCCGACTTGACGCTCGGTTTCCAGTAGGGAGGAACGGCTGCTGGCGGCCGACGCCCGGCTGGCCGCCAGCAGAGACCCCTGCCGGAGGGGCAGCAAATCCACATCAAGCAGCAGCCCCGCATTGGCAAAGCTGTTCTGGAGCACGGCATAGCCGTTCTGCTGCAGCGACAGGCTGAGATCGCCAAAGGTGGGCAGGTTGGTGAGCACCCCCACGGAAGTGCCCACCTGGGTGTAACTGGCGGCGCCGACCAGGTTGAGTTGGGGAAGGCGCAGGGCCCGGTTGACCTGGACCAGGGCCTCGTCACGGGCGATCTGACGATCGGCGCGCTCCAGCCTGGCCGAGGCGGGCAGTCCCAGCTCCAGCACCCGGCGCAAGCTGAGCTTCTGCTCCGCAGGGCTGGGCTGCACAGCAGGACTGGGCGGCTGCGCGAGGACGGGACGGGCCGGGTGTGGAATGGGTGGGGCGGCGCCGGCGGGGGAAGCGGGAGCCATTCCCAGAGGCAGCAGGCCGACAAGCAGCCCCATGGACAGCAACACCAGGGGGGAAGGCACGGGTGGCGCGGCCTCAGTGGCAAACGGCAAGACCCTACGCGCCAAAGCCCCTAAAGTCGCCCAGAGTTCGGCGTGCGCATGAGCCATTCCCCGGCCTCAGGCTTTGAGCGGTTGTATGGCGCACTGCCGACGCTATACCGCGCTCTGCCGATGCTGGTGGTCAGCCTGCTCACACTGCAGTGGGCCAGCAGGCCCACGATTCCCGTGCTGGTGCGGGGCATGGGACTGATGTCCCCCCCCGACAGCCGACGCGGCTTCTACGCGCGCGGCCCCGGCGAGGTCCAGGCCCTCAGGGCCAGCGTCGGCGAGGAGGTTCGCGCAGGGCAGCTGTTGCTGACCCTGAGCCAGGTGGGACAGCAGGCCCCCGGCGGCGGCATGTTGGGGGTGGTGGATCCAGGCGTCACCACGGCCCGCCTGTCGGCGGTGAGTCGGCAGCGCCAGGTGCTGGCAGTGCAGGCCCAGGCAATCGAGGATCAACAGCGGGCCCTGGCCATGCGCCGGCACCAGATTGAGAGCACCAACAAGCCCGTGGGCCAACAGCTGCGCGCCCTGGAGGAGCTGCGGCGCGAGGATGTGATCGCCCGCTACAGCCCGCTGTGGGTGGGAGCACAGGATCTCTTCCTACGCAACCGGGCCGACCTCAGTACCGTCGACGCCCAGAGCGCCGAGCTGCGTGCGCAGCGCGCCGGTCTGCTGGCCCAGGCGGCCCAGCTGGAGGCCCAGCGGGCAACATTGCTGAGCGAGCAGCTCAGCCAGGAGGTGTTCAGCCCGGCCAGCGGCCGGCTGCTCGATCTGGCGGTGGTGCCGGGACAGGCGGTGGCGCCGGGCCAGAGACTGGGCAGCATCGGCTTGCAAAGCCACCAAGCCGGAAAGCTTGCCCTTGTGTTATTCACCGTTGCCGACTCCAGCCGCCTGGAGGTGGGCGATGAGGTGATGCTCAATCCCCAGCTGCTCAGCCGCGACAGCTTCGGCAGCGCCGAGCAGCGCTATGGCCTGGTGCCCGGCCGATTACTGAGCCTCTCGAGCGAAAGCGTCGACGTTGCTGACGTGGGGGCCGCCGTGGGCAGCCAGGAGGAGGCCGCCAACCTGATGGCGAGCGCCCGCCAGAAGTCCTTCGGCGACGGCGGCGACCTCACCGCCCAGCTTCCGGGACGCACCGGCGCGCCACTGGTGCTGGGGGTGGTGCGGCTGAAGGTGGCTGACACCCCTTCCGGCCTTGCCTGGACCCGTGGCCAAGGACCCGCTCGCCCCTTGCCCCAGCGCACGCCGACCGAGGTGGAGGCGGAGGTGGAGAAGCGCGCGCCGCTCAGCTACCTGCTGCCCTTCTGGCGTTGGATCGCCGGAGCCCGCGGATGAGCGAAAGCCGCCCTCCTTCCCCGCCCGGCCGCCGTCGTTCGCCTCTGCTGGCCCCCTGGCTAGCGCCGTGGCCCTGGATCAGCCTGGGCCTGCTGCTGCTCTGCCAGCGCAGTGAGCCGCCGCGACTCTGGTTCTGGCTGGCGTTGCTGCTGATCAGCCTGCTGGTGGGCCTGCTGCGCAGCCTGGCGCCCCGCTCTTGAGCCTTCGCCTGATCCTGGTCGTGAGCCTGGCCTGCGGCCTCACCTGGGCCGTCTGCCACACCCTCGGACTCGGTGGCGGCGGCGCCTACGGCGTGGTGCTGGCGGCGGTGATCGTACGGCCCGATTTCGGGCGCTGGCCGCCGGCCCTGCTGGTGCTGCTGCCTTTGGTGGTGGCGCTGGGCCTGGGACTTGGCACCTTTCTCAAACCGCTGATCGAGGCCCCGCCGGTGTGGCAGTTCGCGGTGGTGAGTGCCATCGCCCTGAGCCTCGGCCAAGCCCTGCCCGACAAGCTGGCGATGGTCCGGGGCATCCTCGGCGTAGTGGCGGTGCTGCCGCTGCTCTCCGGCAACGCCACCTGGCTCTCGGCCTGGCACGAGCTGCTGGCGGTGCTGATCGGCCTCGGATTCGGGGTCGGGCTGCAGGCGCTGCTGCGCCTGCCCGGCGACCTGGCCAGAGCCGGGGCCGAGGAGGCGAAGGCCGCTGAGCCGGAGTCGACAATGCCGCCGCGGTCGATCGCCGAGCGCTTCGCCGATCCCTTCTTCTGGCGCAAGCTGGTCGTGGCCGCCCTAGCGCTGAGCATCGGCCTGGGCCTGGGGGCGGTGAACCCTAAGTACCTGTACTTCGGCGTGGTGCTGCTGCTCAACGAACACCTCGCCGCCACCCTGGCCCGCGTGCGCGACCGCATGATCGGCGTCAGCCTGGGAGTGCTGATGCCCTGGCTGGTGTTCAACACCCTCGGAGTCAACAGCGTGGCGATCGGCCTGGTGATGGGCGGGACCACCGCCTTGATGGAAGGTCTGGGGCTGGGGGCGAACTTGCGCACCGCCCTGATCTCGAGTGGGGTCACATTCGCCGGCTACGGCGCTCTCACCGATTGGTACGTTCCGAGCCGCTGGATCGACTACCTGATGGGCTGCGGTCTGGCCCTGACGGTTGCGCTGCTCTTCGAACGGCGAAGGGCAGGGGACAACTAGGAGTCGGAGGGCTTTGGCGGTGGCTCGGCGGCCTCTCTGGCCAAAATCGCCTCATCCTCCAGCGGAGGCTGGGTGAAGATACCCCGGCGCTGGAACATCTCCCACGCCTGGAGCCGAAGCTGCGATGTGATGCGGCTGGCGATCAGCGGATCGGCAATCGAGAAACTGAGTCCGAAGCGGTTCTGATCCTTATCAAAACCGATCAGACGTGCATGGGGGGGCGGCTGGGCGATCACCTCGAGGTGTTCGGCGACAAGGCTCTCGAGCAATTTTATGATCGACTGGGGCGGCCAGATTGCTGGCACCACCAGTTCGAAGCGGCAGCGGCGCATGCGATCGCTGCGGGTGTAGGTGGTGGTGGTTTGGGTGAAGAAGGTCTGGTTGGGCACCACCAATTCGGCGTTGTCACTGCCGCGCCAGAGGGTGGCGGCCCGCAGGCCGAGACGCCGTACCTCGCAGGCCTCGCCATCGAGCATCAGCACCTCGCCGGGACGCACCGAGCCCTCGAAGAGCAGCCATAGGCCGGAGATGAAGTTGGAAAACACCTCCTTGACGCCGAAGCCGAGGCCCACCGACAGCCCGCCCGCCACAGCCAGCAGTCCGCTCTGGTTGATGCCGAGCCGCTGCAGGGCCCAGATGATACCCAGCGCCACCAGCACGTAACGGATCACCAGGCTGAGGGCGCGGCGGCCGCTGTGGCTGAGGTCAAGACCGCGCTGGGCCAGCCAGCCCAGCCAGATCGCCGGCAGCTCAGAGCCCACCCCCACCAGATAGAGCACCAGCAGCACCTCGACCAGGCGTCCGAGCTGGATTGGCGTGCCGAACCAAATCCCCAGCGGCTGCGCCGCCAAGGACTGGAGGCTGCCGAGGGCGTCGAGGACCACCAGCACCACTCCCAGCAGGAACAGCGGCCGCAACAGGCGGCTCACCAGCAACCGCAGCTGGTCAGGCGGCAACAAGCGGACCAGGAGCTTGGTCTCCACGAGGCGCAGCAGCAGCCACACCGCCACGATGTCGGCTGTGAGCAGCACCAGGCCCCAGCGCTGGCCGGCTAGAGCAAGCGCCAGGCCGAGCAGGGGCAGCAGGGGCAGCAGGGGCACCCCCGGCGGGAGCGCGGCCAGCCAGGCGGAGCGGCGGCGCAGACGGCCCATCACCAACAGCGCTAAAACCAGCAAAACGCCCTGCAGCAGCACGCCCGGGCGAAGCAGCAGCGCCAGCCAGGCCTGCGGTTCCTCGATCAGCGGATTCATGGGATCTTGCGGAGATCTAGCAGCTGTCGCGCGCCCTGCTCCGGCGAGACCACGCCCACCATCACCTCATAGAGGATCTGCTCGAACGGCGGCAGCAGGCGTCGCACCCGATCGGCGGAAAATGGGGTCACCAGAGCCCGGGTGATCTGGCGGAACTGGTCCTGGGCCGTCGCCATCGCCGCCAGGCGCCCGGACTCGGCGACCGGGATGCTGACGTAACGGTTCACCGGCATCACTGACTGGCTCGTAAGCGTCAGCTCGCGCTGCTGCTTGGGGGTGAGGGTGAAGCGGGCGAGCTGTTCGGCCAGCTGGCGCTGATGGCGGGAGGAATCGGTGCCGAAGGCCCACACCCTCAGCGAGGAGAAAGGACTGGGCGGACCTTCCGGGCCGGCAGGCAGGGGGGCGACGCCGAGGTGCGGGCCCATCTCCTGCTGGAGGCGCAGCAGGTTGAGGCTGTAGCACGGAATCCAGGCCAGCCGGCCGCTGGTCAGGCCGGCGAGCAGCTCATCCGGCCCGCTGGCGATATCCACCCTGCTCTGCAGGGCCGCCTGGCGCAGCCAGCGCAGCCAGCCCTGCACGAGCTGGCGGTCCCGATCCAGATCGCGGCCGGGGGGAATTGGAAGGTCGGTGATCATCAGCGCCAACGACTCGGAGGCGCCGAGGCTGCCGGCGGACCACCAGATGCCGATCGGATCGACCGAGACGCCGATCGTGCGCCCGGAAGCCGCCAGGGCCAGCAGGCCCTTCAGGTCGGTGGGGGGGGCGGTCACCTTGCGGCGGTCATAGCAGGCGAGGGTCACCTCCTCGACCACCGGCAGTCCCGCCAGGCGACCGTCCTGCCGCACCCGCTCCAGCTCACCCGAGCGGATCGTCAGAAGCGTGTCGGCTAGGGACCGGTCCCGGGGCACGGGATCCACCAGGCCCCGGCGCAGCAGGGCGACCGCCACCGGCGCCCGCACCAGCAGCAGATCGGGGCCGAGCCCGCGGCGGCGGTGCATCTCCAGTTCCGGCTCGATCCGGTCCTCCTGCACCACCTGAAGCCGAAAGTGCACCCCGGGATGGAGCCGCCGGAACGCCTCCATCACCGGCGCCGCCAGCTCGATGTGGGCTTCGGGATCGGCCTGCAGCGAGCCCTTGTCGGTGGGCACCACCACAATGTGAAGAGTATTGGGCTCCAACGGACGCACCAGCTGACAACCCGGCAACGCGACGAGCCCCAGCAGCGACAACAGGCCGAGGGCGGCGGCACGCGTGCGGAACGGTGGAAAAGAGGTGCGCACGCGCCCGGGCGAAGACCCCGCAATTCTGCGGGCCCTCCGACCTGGCTGCACGGAAGGCGACGCGGCGCTCTCGGCTAGGTTCCCAAGCACGCAACGCCCGTTCCCATGCCCGACACCGCCCCCCTGCTGCTGCGCGCCGCCCGAGGTGAGCAGGTGGAGCGGACGCCGGTGTGGATGATGCGCCAGGCCGGACGCTACATGAAGGTCTACCGGGACCTGCGCGACCGGCATCCCGGCTTCCGGGAACGCTCGGAAAACCCGGATCTCTCCTATGAGATTTCGATGCAGCCCTTCCACGCCTTCCAGCCCGACGGCGTGATCCTGTTCAGCGACATCCTCACGCCCCTGCCGGGCATGGGCATCGACTTCGACATCATCGAGAGCAAGGGTCCGATCATCGAACCGGCCATCCGCTGCCAGGCCCAGGTCGATGCGCTGCGCCCGCTCGATCCCGCCGAGGCCCTGCCATTCGTCGGAGAGGTGCTTGGACGCCTGCGCCAGGACGTGGGCAACCGGGCCGCCGTGCTCGGCTTCGTCGGTGCCCCCTGGACCCTCGCCGCCTATGCGGTAGAGGGCAAGAGTTCCAAGACCTACTCCGTGATCAAGGCTATGGCCTTCCGGGAGCCGGCTTTGCTGCATCAGCTGCTGGGCCATCTGGCCGACTCGATCGCCACCTATGTGCGCTACCAGATCGATAGCGGCGCCGAGGTGGTGCAGCTGTTCGACTCCTGGGCCGGCCAGCTCTCCCCGATCGACTACGACACCTTCGCCGCCCCCTACCAGAAGCGTGTCATCGACCAGGTGAAGGCCACCCACCCCGACACCCCACTGATCCTCTACATCTCCGGCAGCGCCGGCGTGCTTGAACGCATGGGCCGCACCGGGGTCGACATCATCTCGCTGGACTGGACCGTGGACATGGAAGACGGCATCGCCCGCCTGCCGGACCACATGGGCGTGCAGGGCAACGTGGATCCCGGCCTGCTGTTCGGCACACCCGAAGGCATCCGCGACCGGATTCTCGATACGGTGCGAAAGGCCCGCGGTCGCAGACACATCCTCAACCTCGGCCACGGCATCCTCCCCGGCACCCCGGAAGAAAACGCCCGCTTCTTCTTCGAGACCGGCAAGGCCGTCAACGAGCTGCTGGGGGCTGCCGCTTGAGCCGGCCGAGCGACCGCGATGAGCTCGAAGCGCTCGGATCGCCCAGCCAGCGCCGTCGCATCCTGATCACCGGGGCCAGCGGCTGCGTCGGCCAGTACATCGCCGAAACGCTATACCGCAACAGCGATGCCCAGCTGTTGCTGCTGCTGCGCGATCCGGCCAAGCTCACCGCCGTGCCAACCAAAGATCCGCGCATCACCCTGCTGGTGGGCGACCTGCGCCAGCTGGAGAGCCACGCAGAGGCGATCGGCAGCGCCCACCGCGTCATCCACACCGCCACCGCCTGGGGCGACCCGGAGCGGGCCCAGCAGGTCAACGTGGTGGCGGTCAAACGGTTGCTCGCCCTGCTGGATCCGGAGCGCCTGGAGCAGGTCATCTACTTTTCCACCGCCAGCATCCTGGATCGCCGGCTGCAGCTGCTGCCCGAGGCGATGGCCTACGGCACCGAGTACATCCAGACCAAGGCCCAGTGCCTGCAGGATCTCGAAGGCCACCCCCTGGCCGAACGCATCGTGGCGGTGTTTCCCACGCTGGTGTTCGGCGGGCGGGTCGTGCCCGGCGATCCCCACCCCACCAGCTACCTCACGGCCGGGCTCAAGGAGGGCATCAGCTGGCTGTGGCTGGCCAAGTGGCTGCGCACCGACGCCACCTTTCACTTCATCCATGCCGCCGACATCGCCACGGTCTGCGCCCATCTGGCCACCACGCCCCATGGGTCCAACCCTGAGCCGGGCCAGGGGGCGGTGCGGCGCTTGGTGCTCGGCCAGGCACCGATCAACGTCAACGACGCCGTTGCCAGCCTGGTGCGCTGGCGTCGCGGCTGGCGCCCGCCCGTGGGCATCGACCTAAGCGGCTGGCTGATCGAGGGGCTGATCAAGCTGCTGCGCATCCAGGTGAATGCCTGGGACCGCTTCTCGATCCGCCAGCGTCACTTCATCCACGAGCCGGTCAGCCCGCCAGAGCGCTTCGGCCTCACCAGCTTCGCCCCCAGCCTCGAGGCGGTGCTGGAAACCGCCGGGGTGCCCCATCGCGGAAGAATCCCCAGCGGCCGGCCCCCGGGCTGAACGTCAGGGGCCTGGCTGCACGGCCCGGGCACACCGGGCTGCAACGCAGGGCTCACCAAATTGTTGCGAATGTGCCCGGACGCCACAGCTTCGGCCACCATCCACTTAATTTGGCCAGGTTGACGTGCTTTGCTGCACCCCCTCATGCGTCGTCTCCTTTCCCTGTTCGCTCTCTGCCTGGCGCTGCTGCTGGGTGCCGCCCCGAGCTTTGCCGCCGAAGTAGCCCATGGCGGTCAGATCTTCTCCGCCAACTGCGCTGCCTGTCACATGGGCGGCGGCAACGTGGTGAATGCCGAGCGCACCCTCAAGCAGGATGCCCTCGAGTCCTACCTGGCCAACTACAGCGCCGGCCATGAAGCCGCGATCGTCACCCAGGTCACCAACGGCAAGAACGCCATGCCCGCCTTCGGCGGCAAACTCAGCGCCACCGACATCGAAGACGTGGCCGCCTATGTGGAATCGCAGGCCGCCAACGGCTGGTCCTGAGTCCCCGTGCGGCAATCTCCGCCATTCCAACGTCTTTAGCCCCGGCCCCGCCGGGGCTTTTTTTATGCTCCGGCCCCGTCCAGCTCGCGGCGCCGGGCCAGGACGGCCAGATAAAGCGGTTCCGGCACCTCGCGGATGTCGTACTCCGACGGCAGCATCCCGTGGACGTGGCGATGCACGGCCATCCAGCAGTTGCGCTCCTGATCGGTGGCCGTGCCATCAAACTGCCGGGACTCCTGGGCGAGGCGGCTCACGAGGGCAGGATCGGGAGAGTCAGCTGTCATGGAGGGGGCAGACTGGCGCAGCAGCACCGGACACATCGCAGCATGATGCCCCCCCGCGTCCAGTCCCTGCCTCGGATCCTGCTGCTCGCGGCCCTGGCGATGACCGCCACGCCGCTGCAGGCCCAGACGCCCAGCCCCAACCAGCCGGAGGCGATCCGGGCGCGGGGTCTCTCCCCGGCCCCCTGTCCGCTGATCGTGCCGAAGCAGGAGGCCGCCCTGCAGCCCCTGCGCATCTGGCCCGATCAAGTGAAGGGCAAGAACGCCATGGGCTGCCTCTCCCCGGCGGATGCCTCCCTCTACGGCCCGGACGGCTGCCCGCTCAAGCTGTGCACCATTCCCGAAGGCACCATGACCCTGCCGCCGCTCTAGGGGCCGCCGCCCTAGCTGCCGGCGCCGTAGGCCACCTGGCAGACGGCATTAAGCAACTGGGCCTGATCCGCCGTATGGGGCACCTGGCCATTCAACAGGCCCTGCTGGCAGTTGGCGGCTCCATAGAGGGTGTCGCCATAGCCCAGGCTGTAGCTGAAGCTGACGCCATAAGACCCCACCGATTCGATCGAGCCGTAATTGAGCTGGAACGGGGTCTGCGGCACCACAATCACCGTTGACTGGCTCTGGGCGGCGGCGTTGACCAGGCTGGCAATCGCGGCGCCTGTGGCCAGACTCACCAACCCCCAGGCGGCAGCACTGCCACCCCACCAGCCCCAGCTGGCCGGCGTCCAGCGGTACCAGCCGGCATTCCAGGGGCGGCTGTTCCAGTAACCGCCGTTCGCCCAGCCACCGTTCCAGCCGTGGTAGTCACGGTTGTAGAAGTTAACGTTGGTGGGATTCCAGGACGGCCGCACCCCCTGGCCGTAGGCGGGATGCCAGCCCTGGTAGCCGCCGCGCCAGCCGGCACCGCCGAAGTTGTAAGCGGCGCCACCGCGCGGCCCCACCACGGCGAAGCCGCGGGCCCCTACCTCCTGGGGGGCCATGACCAGGGTCAGAGGTGCGCCCATCGCGGCCGTGGCCAGGAGTGTCAGCACGCCGCCGACGGGCCGGCGGCGGCCCGGCAGGCTGGGGGACACGGGAGAGGGCATCGACAGGAAAAGGCAATGCCCTCGCTCTAGCGATGGCGCAGCGATCCGTCCAGCAGCGCCCCGAACCGGGTCGGCTGTTGCGCCATTCCGGTGCGGTGTTCCCATCCTGGGGAGAGGGGACCGATCCGTCCGGTTCGGTCCTCCACCTCGGCCATCCCCAGCCGAGGTCCATACGGTGATCCGAGAGCCACGCCCAACCCCGCGCCAGGAGACCCCACCATGCATCCCACCGCCGAACTGTTCACCGAAAAGGCCTGGGCCGCGATCGTGAGCGCCCAGCAGCTTGCGCAGCAGAAGCGCCAGCAGCAGATGGAGAGCGAACACCTGCTGGCCGCCCTGCTCAGCCAACAGGGCCTGGCCAGCCGCATCCTGGAGAAGGCGGGCGTCGATCTCGGCACACTCAGCCAGCGGGTGGAGGCCTTTATCGCCGGCCAGCCCAGCCTGGGGGCGCCGCCGGAGAACGTCTATCTGGGCAAGGGCCTCGACACGGTGCTGAACCAGGCGGACGCCCTCAAGACGACCTACGCGGACAGCTACATCGCCATCGAGCACCTGCTGCTCGCCCTGGCGATCGACGACCGCTGCGGCAAGCAGGTGCTCTCCCAGGCCGGCACCAACGCCGACAAGCTCAAGGACGCCGTCCAGGCCGTGCGTGGCAACCAGAAGGTTACCGACCAGAACCCCGAAGGCACCTACGAGTCGCTGGAAAAATACGGCCGTGACCTCACGGCGGCCGCCCGCGAGGGCAAGCTCGATCCGGTGATCGGCCGCGACGAGGAAATCCGCCGCACGATCCAGATTCTCAGCCGCCGCACCAAGAACAACCCCGTACTGATCGGTGAACCCGGCGTCGGCAAAACGGCAATCGTGGAGGGGCTGGCCCAGCGCATCGTCAACGGCGACGTGCCGCAGGCGCTGCAGAACCGCCAGCTTGTCTCGCTCGACATGGGCGCCCTGATCGCAGGGGCGAAGTACCGCGGTGAATTTGAAGAGCGGCTCAAGGCCGTGCTCAAGGAGGTGACCGCATCCGAGGGGCAGATCGTGCTGTTCATCGATGAGATCCACACCGTGGTGGGGGCCGGCGCCACCGGCGGCGCCATGGACGCCAGCAACCTGCTCAAGCCGATGCTGGCCCGCGGCGAACTGCGCTGCATCGGCGCCACCACCCTCGACGAGCACCGCCAGCACATCGAGAAGGATCCGGCCCTGGAGCGCCGCTTCCAGCAGGTGTTCGTGGACCAGCCCACGGTGGAGGACACCATCTCGATCCTGCGCGGCCTGAAGGAGCGCTACGAGGTGCACCACGGCGTGCGCATCGCCGACAACGCTCTGGTGGCCTCAGCGGTGCTGAGCAGCCGCTACATCGCCGACCGCTTCTTGCCCGACAAGGCGATCGACCTAATGGACGAGGCGGCGGCGCGCCTGAAGATGGAGATCACCTCCAAGCCGGAGCAGATCGACGAACTCGATCGCCGCATCCTGCAGCTGGAGATGGAGAAGCTCTCCCTGGGCCGCGAATCCGATGCCGCCAGCCGCGACCGGCTGGAGCGGCTCGAGAAGGAGCTGGCCGACCTGAGCGAGCAGCAGAGCGCACTCAATGCCCAGTGGCAGCAGGAGAAGGGCGCCATCGATGAGCTCGGCGCCATCAAAGAAGAGATCGAACAGGTGCAGCTGCAGGTGGAGCAGGCCAAACGCAGCTACGACCTCAACAAGGCCGCTGAGCTGGAATACGGCACCCTGGCGGAACTGCACAAGAAACTGGCGGCCAAGGAGGCCGAACTGAATGCCGCCGGCGGCGACAAGACGCTGCTGCGCGAAGAGGTCACCGAGGACGACATCGCCGAGGTGATCGCCAAGTGGACCGGCATCCCGGTGGCCAGGCTGGTGCAGAGCGAGATGGAGAAGCTGCTCCACCTCGAAGATGAACTGCACACCCGCGTGATTGGCCAGCAGGAGGCGGTCACGGCCGTAGCCGATGCCATCCAGCGGTCCCGGGCCGGCCTCAGTGATCCCAACCGGCCGATCGCAAGCTTCCTGTTCCTGGGCCCCACCGGCGTCGGCAAGACCGAACTCTCCAAGGCGCTCGCCTCGCAGCTGTTCGATGCCGAGGAGGCGATGGTGCGCATCGACATGTCCGAGTACATGGAGAAGCACGCCGTCAGTCGCCTGATCGGTGCCCCTCCTGGCTATGTGGGCTACGAGGAGGGCGGCCAGCTCACCGAAGCGGTGCGGCGCCGTCCCTACGCCGTGATCCTGTTCGACGAAGTGGAGAAGGCCCACCCCGACGTGTTCAACGTGATGCTGCAGATCCTCGATGACGGCCGCGTCACCGATGGCCAGGGCCGCACGGTGGACTTCACCAACACGGTGCTGATCCTCACCAGCAACATCGGCAGCGCCTCGATCCTCGATCTGGCCGGCGATCCGGGCCGCCACAGCGAGATGGAAGCGAGGGTGAACGAGGCCCTGCGCGCCCATTTCAGGCCCGAGTTCCTCAACCGCCTGGATGAAACGATCATCTTCCACAGCCTCAAACAGGAGGAGCTGCGGCAGATCGTCGAGCTACAGGTGCAGCGCTTGGCCCGTCGCCTCGAGGAGCGCAAGCTCACTCTCCAGCTCAACGCCAACGCCCTCGACTGGCTCGCCAGCGTAGGCTACGACCCGGTATACGGCGCAAGGCCGCTCAAGCGCGCCATCCAGCGCGAGCTGGAGACGCCGATCGCCAAAGGCATCCTGGCGGGCGAGTTCACCGGCGGCCACAGCATCGCGGTGGACGTGGCCAACGAGCGACTGAGCTTCCAGCAGCTCGATCCCGCCCAGCTGCCGGTGCTGGTTTAGGCCACCAGGGCCGCCTGGAGCTGAGGATTGGCCTCCCAGCTCCAGGGGGGGTTCGCGCACCGGTTCCATCCCCAGCTCGCCGCGCACCTCCTCCAGGTTGCGGCCCATCTGCTTTTCCCAGCGCACAGGAAACAACGGCAAGGCCCTCAGGGCATCGGATGTGCTTTTCGCTCGCAACGCGATCGAGCTAGCGGAATCCCATGGCTGAGCGACGGAGGGTATGCAGGCGTGGGCAGGCAGACGGGGGCCTTCAGGCGACGCCGGCCAGGGCATCGATGCGACGGGCCAGCGTCACATCCAGTTGGGAGAGCCCACCGGCATCATGGGTTGTAAGGGCGATCGTCACCCGGTTCCACACATTGCTCCACTCCGGGTGATGGCCCAGGGCCTCGGCCGCCAGGGCCACCCGGGCCATGAAGCCAAAGGCCTCGGAGAAATCGGCGAAGTGCAGTTCCCGCTGAAGCTTGTTGTTGACCAAGCTCCAGGCCGGCAACACGGCCGCCAGGTCCCGGATCTCGTCCTCGGACAGCAGCGGTTCAGCCATGGCGGATCCTGGGAGCAGAGGCCAAGTCACGCTAGGGCCCGTGCAGCGCCGCGCCTTGGCTCAGGCGCCGATCAGGTGCAGGCTCAAATCCCGCTGCGAGCCCCGGGTCCGATGCTCCCAGAGATAAACGGCCTGCCAGGTGCCCAGCAGCAGGCTGCCCTGCTCGAACGACTGACTCAGACTCGTGCAGGTCAGGGCGGTGCGGATGTGGGCGGGCATGTCGTCGGGTCCCTCGTCGTCGTGGACCCAGCGGCGCCGCTCACCGCAGCCGCTGAGGGGCCGCACCCCCTCCTGGGGGACCAGGGCGCGCAGGTAGGCGGCGAGATCAACCAGCACACGCGGATCGGCATTTTCATTGATCGTCAGCGAACAGCTGGTATGCAGGCAGGAGATCACGGCGATGCCGGTCTGCATCCCGCTGGCGGCGATCTGGCGATCGAGGTTGGCGGTGATGTCGGTGAACCCTTCCCCAGGGGTGGAGATGCGGAGACGTTGCAGGCTCTGGCGCACGGCGGATGCAGTGGTGGTAGCGGTGGCGACGGTGGTGATCAGGCCATGCCTATCGTATTTACCTGAATTTTCACTCGGATTGCCGCCCGGATTGGCCGCCCGAAATGCCAGCAGACCTCCCACCAATGTCCGAGCGCACCGCCTTGCATCCCGTCCAGATCTCCGCTGAGAGTCTCGTCAAGCCCCCCGCCCTGAGGATCCTCTACGACGGAGGCTGTCCGCTCTGCTTGCGCGAGGTGGAAGCTCTGCGCCGCCGCGACCTGGCGCGGCATGGCGCGGCCCCCATGCTCGGTTTCGTCGACATTGATGCCGTCGACTACGAGCCGAGCGCCCATGGAGGTATCAGCTACCGGGAGGCCATGGGCCGAATCCATGGCCTGAGCGACGACGGCACGATATTGCGCGATCTGGCGGTGTTCCGCCGGGCTTACACGATCGTCGGGCTCGGCTGGCTCTATGGCCCCACCCAACTGCCGCTATTGGGTCACCTGGCTGATGGGCTCTATCAGCACTGGGCCCGACTCCGCCTGCGCCTCACCGGCCGGCCCTCACTGGAGAGCCTCTGTGCCAGCAAGGACGGAAGCTGTGGCCTCGGAGCGGCAGCCGAGTGACGCTTAGTAGAACTCCAACAGCCGGCGGCCTAGCTGGATTTCGCGCAACAACAGCAGCACCGCCGCCATCAACAGCAGCATGGCCAGCACAAACAGCGGCACCAGCACCGCCGTGAGGTTGAAGCGGGCCACGGTGCTGATGAACAGGGCCACCACCATCGTGGAAACCAGCAGAAAGGAAGCAGCAGCGCAGCCGACCGCCCGGGAGGACAGAGCCATGCGGCGCCGATGGACCTGCAGCTGCTGACGCACCTGCCGTTCCTCCGCCAGATCCCCCTCGGAACCCTGGCGCTTGAGCTCGCGCACGCGATCCACCACACGCCCCATCCGGGTGGTGAGCACACCCAGCAGTCCGCTGATGCTGGCCAGCAGAAACACCGGCGTCACCGAGAGCTGAATCGCGCGGGCCAGGCTCTCCATGGGCTGGATCTCAGCAGCAGGCATGGGACCCGGGAGGCAGCGGAGGGCTCAACCTACCCACCGCGATTCGCCAGCATGGACCCATCCACCACCGGGCTCCAATGACCACGATCGACTGCACCTATCGAGGAGAGCTGCGCAGTGCGGCGGTGCACGGCCCCTCAGGGGCTGAACTGATCACCGATGCGCCGCTGGACAACCAGGGGAAGGGGGAGGCCTTCTCGCCGACGGATCTCGTCGGCACCGCCCTGGCCACCTGCATCCTCACGATCATGGGCATCACCGCCGAGCGGCACGGCATCGCGCTGATGCCCTGCAGCGCCCGAGTCGAGAAGGCGATGACCAGCAGCGGCGTCCGGCGGATCGACCGCCTCGAGGTGTGGGTCAGCCTGCCGCCGGGGCTGACGGAGGCGCAGCGGCAGCTCCTGCAACGGGCCGGCGAAGGCTGCCCCGTGAAGCGCAGCCTGGAGGGCGCCGTGACGATGAAGATCCACTGGCACTGAGTCCGGGCCCGGGAAGACACTTCCACCGGATCAGCCACTGCCGGGGCGCACCGGGATAGTCCGGGCGGGCGGCGCCAGCGTTGGGGCGGTGGTTTTCGGGCTGGCGGTGGGCTGGGGCAGCGGCCGCACATTGGCGCAAAGGGCCGCCATCATCAGATCCTCGCCACCGATGGTGGGAGATTCCTGGGTGGCGAGAGGCAGGCGCCAGGCCTCCCAGTCGCTGGCCACCACCCGCCGGCTGATCCGGAGGGTCTCACAGTGGACGACCACATGGCCCCGCAGCGGCGCCTCGCCGCACTCCACCGAGGTCATGCGCACACCGCCGCCGGTGAGCCGCCAGGCGCTCCAGTCGTAGCGACAGGCTCCGAAGACCCGCCAGCGCGGCACCTTCAGCCGGCGGATGCGCTCCAGCACCTCCAGTTCCTTGCCACTGAGAGCGGGTGTCGCGCCGGGAGTCGTCGGCGGAGCCCCCGTGCCCCCCCCCGTGGGCGTTGGGGTGGCAACGGAGGGTGCACCGGCGCGGCCGCCTTCGGGCGGCAGGGGCTGAGCCTGAAGCCGCAGGGCCGTCGCCGGACTGAACAACACCAGCAGAAGCGGCAGCGGCAGCGATGCCAGGCCAAGTAGCAGGACCATCCGCAGGAGGTTGGCAGGTTCGGACCTCACGGGATCGGGCATCACAGGCGCAGGGCAGGGTGAGCTGTCCAAGGCTACGAAGGGCCTTAGCCCTTGACACTCCGCCGGCCCATGTCCCGTCTCCGTGTCAGTGCCCCACGCCACGGCCATCGCGGGATCGGCCTGCCGGTGAGCGCGATCCCACCGGCGACAGGAGGGCCGAGATTCAGCGGGGGCGAGCACCCTTCTCGGAGCTCTTTCCAGCCGTTCGGTCCACAAAGTCCTCGCAGTTGCGGCGGAACAGGCCGAACACCACCTCCGGAGTCTGAAGCTCCATCCAGAAGGCCTCCGCCTCCAAGCGCTGATCGGACGTGCGGTAGCTCTCGCCGATCAACTTGGCGTAGTGAGGAGCCATCGCTTGGAGCTCCCGATAGGTGCGGGGCATGTGTTCATCGGCAATAGCCGTGGAACCGGTGCAGGCCTGCATGATGTGCGTCGACTCGTGGGCCATCACCTCCCACACCGCATCGACATCGCCCAAATCGACATTGCGGCGACAGATCACCAGGCGATCAACCCCCTTGGCGTCGTTCTCGTAGAAGCCGGCATGGTTGGGTGGACAGGTCGTTGAGACCACCGTCTCGGTGCCAACCCGGTTGATCAGATTCTCCAGCTGTCGGATGTCCTCCAGGCTGGACGCGCCCGCCGGCAGGACAGACGTGGCGCTCCATATCAGGGCACTGAGGACCAGGCCCGCCAGAGGGGAAGCGAAGGCGTAGGCAGACATCCGCGTACCAGCGTTCTTTTCCAGACTGAACACGGAATGGGCCATTGGCCACAGAGGGGACTGAACGGGGGCCCTCGGGCCGAACGCGGCAGCCGACAATGCAGCAACGGAGTTGCGGCAGGCGTGGGAGTCCGGTGGAGCGCCAGGAGGGCGGAGCCCGCACCAGAGGCGGCGTCGACGGATCGGGGAACTCGAACAATTGCCAGACAGATTGATCGGGCACACAGGCCGAACCGACCCGGACCTGATTAAATTACTCAAAAGTTGTTCGGCTCAGCAGGTGCGCATCGTTGCCGTACTTCAAGGAATGCAAATCGGCGGGGCCGTGACCCAGTCCTGTATCAATCAGTTGCAGGCCCTGGCCGTTCAACATCCTTGCGTGCTGGTGACCGATGCCCCGGCCAGGCAAGCCGATCACGCCTTCTCCGTTCACGATGTCTGGGTGCCTGAGCTGCGCTGGTTACATCGCTATGCCCATGTTCCCCGGCAGATGCTGTTTCTTCTGCAAACGGGGATCTATCTCTGCCTGAGCCGCGAAGCCAGGGGAACGGATCTGGTCATCTTTCACAGCCATCCACCCGCCGCCTTGCTGACCCCGATCCTGCATCGCGTCTTGCGCTGCAAGGTGGTGATGGTCGTGCACGGCGACATTCGCGACCGGCCCCCAGGGACGTACGACCCCAGGCTGACCTGGTGGTATGCCATCAACACATTACCCGCCTATCGGCGGGCCGACGCCATCATCGCGCTCTCTCCCTACATGGCCAACCTGGCCTATGGAGGCGGGGCCCGACCCAGCAAGGTTCACCTGGCACCCAACGGCGTGGATGCCGAAGAAATCGGACTGACAGCCCATGACATCAAGGGCACAACAACATGCACCGAACTCCTTTTCGTCGGCAGGCTGGAATTCAACAAGGGCATCGATCTGCTCATCGATGCTTTTCGCACCCTTGCGCCCCTGTATCCCGAACTCAGGCTGACCTGCATCGGCAGTGCCAATACTGCCATCATGAAACCCTTGCTCGACCAGCTCAGGCAGGATCAGTTGATCGAGCGTCTGCGGCTGCTCCCCCAGCAACCTCGCGAGCAGCTGGGCCAGCATTATCAGTCTGCTTCCCTGGTCATTGTCCCTTCACGCAGCGAGCCCCAATCCACCGTAACCATGGAAGCCATGGCCGCCGGTCGTGCGGTCATCGCCTCAAACACGGGAGGCAATCCCATGCTGGTGGATCCGGGCAAGAGCGGGCTGTTGTTCCGCAATGGAGATCGCACTGACCTGATCGAGCAACTCGATAACCTCCTGGCCTCCCCGGCCACCCTGCAGGCGATGGGCCAGGCCGCCCTGGATCGTCACCGAAGCCTGTTCAGCCGTGCCCGGGTTGCCGAAGCTTTCGTGCACTGCATCGACAACCTGTAAGGGGACGCGGCCGGCCCAGGGCCCCGGTCATGAATCTGGCCCTGGTCTTGATGCTGATGCAGCGCTTGGTGCGTGAAGACAAAACCTTACTTCCGTGCTGTGGTGCGCCAGACGCACCCAGGGATCGGGAAGGCCTGGATCCTGCGGGTGACGGCCGAACCCGTGAAGGAACGCAGGCAGACCGACGGCCGTGAAGCCCTATGGGGCCTGGTGCGGGAGGCACAGAACCAGGGCGCAGGGTCATGACCATTGAGGACAGTGAGCGACAACCTGATCGTCGATTTCGATGAACGGGGTAAGCCGGTGGGCATGACCCTGGAGCACTACTCCCAGATCAGCGTCACCAGCACGATCAAAACCCTGCTGCCGATCACCCCTGTGATGCAGCCGGCCTGACGCGACAAGAAGGTTGCAACGACATGGAGTGGCCGTTTCTATGCACTCAGCGCATAGTTTTCCTCCTTCGCAGGAGGAATAGAACAAACCTGGCACGCCAGCCATAGGGTCCGCCCTCGAAAGCCACACGCAGACAGCCTTCTTGGGTGACGTTGCGCGCAGCCGAGTGCCAGGATTAGCAAGGAGCTGCCAGCTGATTTCATTGCCCCGCCCAGCGCCGCAGGCGTCCCGCTACTCCCTGAGCTTCACGGCCGCAGGCCTGAGGCCTGAGCTGGCCTCTGTCATCGCGGGCATCCACCTGGAGGAGAAGTGCGACTGGGCACGCACGAAAGCAGCCGTGCTGGAACGCAACGCCCTGCAGGCCCGCTCGGCCAGCAGCGGCAAGCGGCTGGAATCGGAGCTGCGCCAGCGACTCCAGGGCCTCACCGCGCCCCAGCTCCAGTTGCTGGCGCGGGGATCGAGCGATGAGCGCACAGCGATGGCCTGGCTGGCGGTGCTCAAGCGAATCCAGATCGCAGCTGACCTGCCCCGGGAGATCCTGCTGGAAAAGCTCAGCAGCCTGGATCCGGTGCTGCGTCGCTCGGACATGGCCGCCTTCTATGAGGACCGTGAGCGCGATCACCCCGAGCTGGCGGCCCTGGCACCCTCATCCCAGCAGAAGGTGCGATCAGCGCTGCTGCAGATGCTCCGAGAAGCCGGGCTTCTGGTCGGCAAGTCGGGCAAGAGCGGAACCCTTGGCACAGTCCAGCGACCATTCCTCTCACCGCAGGTGCAGGAGCTGGTGGCCAGCGACGACCCGGCGCTGCTGGCCGGATTCCTTCACCACGCGCCAGCCAAGCCCAAAGCCAAGCCAGCAGCCAAGAAGGCCCCGCCGGCGCGGAGGGCAAAAGCATGAGCAGCGTCACCGGCCTCGACAAGCGCCTGCAGGAGGTGCTCACCCGCCCCGAGTTCCTGGAGATGCGGGGCGTTGCCAAGGAGGTGCCGATCTTCATCCAGACCTACAGCCCCGCTGATGAAGACCAGCTGCGGGTGGTGGTGAAGGGTGCCGAGCAGTTTCTGCGCAAGCAGGGGCTGCGGGTGAAACACGTGGACCTCTTTGAGCTGGTGCTGCAGCTGCTGGAGGCCAAGGGCTACCTCGATGTGGTGCTGCAGGAGGAGCCGAGCTGGAGCAAGAGCGACCTGTTCGACACCCTGCAGAACGTGGCCGAACCCACCACAGCCCTGGTACCGAAGCTGATGGAGGCCCTGGGGGACGACAGCCAGATCAGCCTGATCACCGGCTCAGGGCGGATCTACCCGTTCCTGCGCACCCACACGATCCTGGAGGCCCTGCAGCCAGCGATGGTGCGCCACCCGGTGGTGATCTTTTTCCCCGGCGAGTACTCGCAGGACGCTGACGGTG
>CAIRWM010000019.1 GCA_903882285.1 uncultured cyanobacterium | reverse complement strand
ATCAGCGACAGCCGCGCCATCGCCCAGGTGGGAGCCATCTCCGCCGGTAACGATGAGGAAGTCGGTCAGATGATCGCCGACGCCATGGACAAGGTGGGCAAGGAGGGTGTGATCTCCCTCGAGGAAGGCAAGTCGATGACCACCGAACTGGAGGTCACCGAAGGCATGCGCTTCGACAAGGGCTACATCTCCCCCTACTTCGCCACCGACACTGAGCGGATGGAGGCGGTGCTGGATGAGCCCTACATCCTGATCACCGACAAAAAGATCACCCTGGTGCAGGACCTGGTGCCTGTGCTTGAGCAGATCGCCCGCACCGGCCGTCCGCTGCTGATCCTCGCCGAGGACATTGAGAAAGAGGCCCTCGCCACCCTGGTGGTGAACCGCCTGCGCGGCGTGCTGAACGTGGCCGCCGTCAAGGCCCCCGGCTTCGGCGATCGCCGCAAGGCCATGCTCGAAGACATCGCCGTGCTCACCAACGGTGAAGTGATCTCCGAAGACCGCGGCATGAAGCTGGAGGCCGCCAAGGTGGACAACCTCGGCACCGCCCGCCGCATCACGATCAACAAGGACACCACCACCATCGTGGCCGAGGGCAACGAGGCGGCGGTGAAGGCCCGCTGCGAGCAGATCCGCAAGCAGATCGACGAAACCGACTCCTCCTATGACAAGGAGAAGCTGCAGGAGCGTCTGGCCAAGCTGAGCGGCGGTGTGGCCGTGGTCAAGGTGGGTGCCGCCACCGAGACCGAGATGAAGGACAAGAAGCTGCGCCTGGAAGATGCCATCAACGCCACCAAGGCGGCCGTTGAGGAAGGCATCGTCCCCGGTGGCGGCACCACCCTGGCTCACCTGGCTCCGGCGCTCGAGGAGTGGGCGGCGGCCAACCTCTCCGGCGAGGAGCTGATTGGCGCCACCATCGTGGCCTCCGCCCTTACGGCACCGCTGAAGCGGATCGCCGAGAATGCCGGCGCCAATGGCGCCGTCGTGGCCGAGCACGTGCGTAACAAGCCCTTCAACGAGGGCTACAACGCCGCCACCGGCGAGTACGTCGACATGCTGGCTGCCGGCATCGTCGACCCCGCCAAGGTGACCCGCTCCGGTCTGCAGAATGCCGCCTCGATCGCCGGCATGGAGCTGACCACCGAGTGCATCGTGGCCGACCTTCCCGAGAAGAAGGATGCCGCTCCTGCCGGTGGCGGCATGGGCGGCGGCGACTTCGACTACTGATCGCCAGCGATGGCGTCCCGCCGCGGCGGGACGCTCTTTGGGGCCCAGGGATTATTCCCTGGGTCTTTTGTTTGTCGATGCCCGGGGCGGAGTCGGGCAGGCGCCGGAGGGCTTGCCCAGGCGGCATTTCAGGTACTTCTGCACGTCCGCCTGGTACGCCTGGCGGACCGTCTGGAGGCAGGAAATGTAGGTCTCCTCATCACGATTGAACTGCTGCCCAGCCGCGTTGAAGCTGCGGATGGCCTCGCCGCCCATGGTGAGGGGCTTGAGTCCGGCCAGGGCCATGGTGCGGGAAGAGGTGCCGTTTGCTGGTCACCCCGTTCCGGTCTCTCCATGTTGGTATCAGCCGAAGGCAAGGAAAATTCCTTCCATGGTTGATCGCTTTTTAAGAGGAAATGGTGCTTTCCTGGCAAGAGCGCTCTTCCTTGAGACTGGGTGGCAGGGGGCGCTCCGGGGCTGCGGCGATGCCGAACTCCCGCTCCAGCAGGCGTACCCGAGTGGCCCGCAGGCAGAACTTGCAGCCACCGGTGGTCTGCAGGTGTTTTTCTGGCGTGATCTGGATCTCGCGCACCGGGTGCTCGCGGCAGTGAATGCGGATCGGTGTCTTGAAGCTCTTGTAGACGATGGCCGAGTAGTCGTATTTGTCGCCAAAGCGCTCCCGTGCCCGCTTCAGGAAGGTGCTCTCGTCGATCGGGCTTCCCATCCTCGAGCGCGACGCCACGGCTGATGAGAGCTATTTAGCAGCATTGGCCACCGGGGCGCAGCTTTGTCCCAGCTCGTAACAGCTGCCGATGGACGCCACCGCTGCCGCTCAGGGCAGTGGGAACCAGCGTTCCACCACGCCGGGATCACCGCCGCTGTCGCCGCCGCTGGTGATCACGGCGTAATGGCGGCCCTGGGGCGATCGCCAATCGAAGCGGCAGAGCCCGAGGCCTGTGTGGGAGCAGGAGGCGATCTCCGGGAAGAGATGGCAGCGCCGATCGACGATCCCCGCCGAGCACTCCTCCTGACGCACTGCGTGGCTGCGGTTCCAGCCGGCGGCGAGCAGCAGGATCCGGGCCTCGGTATAGGACTGGCCTTGCTGGATCGGCAGGCTCTGGGCCACCGACGTGGCCAGCATCGGGGTATGGCCGCCGGGTGGGGCCAGGCCGAGGAACAGCAGGCCCGCGACCGCGGCCGAGGCTGGATGGAACATTTCTATTTGCTAGAGGCGTCCCAGCTCCGGGTCAAGTGGCGGGCGCCCGCGCCGCTCAGTCGGGATCGAAGGCCAGGGCCACGCCGTTGTTGCAGTAGCGCTTGCCGGTGGGGCGCGGGCCGTCATTGAAGACGTGTCCCTGGTGCCCGCCGCAGCGGCGGCAGTGGTATTCGGTGCGGGGCACGATCAGCTTGAAGTCCGTCTTGGTGGCGATGGCGCCGCTGAGCGGTTGCCAGAAACTGGGCCAGCCGGTGCCGCTGTCGAACTTCTGCTTCGAGCTGAACAGGGCCAGCCGGCACCCTGCGCAGACGAAGGTGCCGGCTCGCTTCTCCTGTTCCAGCGGGCTGGAGAAGGGGCGCTCGGTTCCCTCCTTGCGCAGGACGGAGAAGGCGGCGGGGCTGAGCCGCTTCTTCCAGGCCGCCTCGCTCAGGTTCCACTGGGGATCACCGGCTTTGGATGCAGCTTCGGCTCTCTCCGCGTTCAGGAAGGGGATCGTGGCGACCAGGGGCGTCAGCAGGCGTTGCAGTAGGGAGCTGAGAGCGGCTCGGCGCGTCATCGTCATCGGGGAGTCAGCCGAGCCAGCCGGCACTCAGCACCACCGCCAGGCCGAGGAACAGGGCGAGCAGGGTCCAGCTGATGCGGTTGAGGGTGTTCTCGGCGCTGCGGGCGCTGGTGAACATCGAGCCGCCGCTGGCGGCAAGGCCACCCATGCCGTCGCCCTTGGGGCTGTGCAGCAACACGCTGATGATCAGCAGGACGCCGCTCAGCATCCACAGCCAAGTGAAGGTGGTCTTGATCATCGGCCTGGGGTGGGTGGAGGGAGGGCAGACGCCGGGGCGGGGGGTCAGATCCCGAGCGTCTGGGGGATTCGGCTGGTGCCCGCCTGGCTTCCGGCGGGCTGGACCAGGGAGGTGCCACTCATCCTGACGGGTTTGGGCAGTCCCAGGATGTCGAGAAGGGTGGGAGCAATGTCGGCCAGTCCCCCTCCTTCGCGCAGTCTGACGTCGGTGCCGTGGCCGACCAGCTTGCGCTTTTCGCCCTCCACCAGGATCACCGGCACCGGGTTGGTGGTGTGGGCGGTCCAGGGGCGGCCGTCCGATCCCTGCATCACTTCGGCGTTGCCGTGGTCCGCGGTGATCAGCAGGGTGCCCCCCATGCGGTTGGTGGCCTCCATCAGCCGTCCGACGCAGCGGTCGACCATGGCGATGGCCTGGGTGGTGGCCTCCATGCGACCTGTGTGGCCCACCATGTCGGGGTTGGCGTAGTTGATCACCACCAGGGAGTAGATGCCTTTGTTGATGGCGGCGATGCAGCTGTCGGTGAGTTTCTCGGCCGACATCTCGGGGGCTTGGTCGTAGGTGGCGACGCGCGGCGAGGGCACCAGATGGCGGTCTTCGCCGGGGAAGGCCTGCTCGATGCCACCGTTCATGAAGTAGGTGACGTGGGGGTATTTCTCGGTTTCGGCGGTGCGGAACTGGCGCAGACCATGCTCCGAGACCACCTGGCCGAGCAGGCCGTCGAGGGATTCCGGCGGGAAGGCGACGGCTACCGGTAGCCCCAGTTCGTACTGGGTGAAGGTGACCACATGCAGGGGCTGGATCGGCGGCCGTTGGAAGGGTTCGAAGTCCGGCATCACGAGGGCCCGGATCAACTGGCGTACCCGGTCGGGACGGAAGTTGAAGCAGATCACCCCGTCGCCGGCCTCGATCAGGCCGGGGGCGAGGCGCACCGGCTCAAGGAATTCATCGGTGATCTCTTCGGCGTAGGACGCGGCCAGAATCTCGGCCGGGTTGGCAGCGCTGATCTCGCTGTCCTCGGTGAGCAGGCGGTAGGCCTTTTCCGTGCGCTCCCAGCGGTGGTCGCGGTCCATCGCCCAGTAGCGGCCACAGAGGGTGGCAATCCGGCCTACGCCGGCGGCCTCGATCTGTTGCTGGATCTGGGCCAGGAAGCTGAGGGCGCTGATAGGGGCCGTGTCGCGGCCGTCGGTGATGACGTGGATCAGCACATCGCGCAGCCCGCGGCCGGCGGCCCAATGCAACAGACCACCGAGATGGTCGAGATGGCTGTGAACGCCCCCGTCGGAGCAGAGCCCGATCAGGTGCAGCCGGCCCCCTTCAGCCAGCAGCGTGTCGCCGAGGGCATTGAGCTCGGGATTGTCGGCCAGGCTGCCGTTGCGTACAGCCTGGCCGATGCGGACCAGCTCCTGGCGGATGATGCGGCCGGACCCGATAGTGAGATGCCCCACCTCGGAATTGCCCATCTGCGCATCAGGCAGGCCGACGGCGCCGCCGCTGGCTTCGATCAAGGTATGCGGGTAGGCCTGCCAGAGGGCATCCATCACTGGAGTAGTGGCAGCGCGGATGGCGTTGTGGTCGCTGTCGTGGCGATAGCCCCAGCCATCAAGGATCGCCAGCACCACCGGAGGTATGGAGGGGGAGTCGCTGAAGCGGGGAGCATCCGGGGGGCTGCTTAAAGCGCCAGGCCTGACATTGCGACCGCCAGGTTCACCGGATCGGTCGCTGTCCGTGGGTGCGTGCTGGGAGGAGGAAATAGCAGTCACCCGATCGGTTGCTTTTCGTCGAGACACTTCCTGAATCCAACTTACAGCCAGCCCCCTGAGCGTCCCTGGACCTCTTTCTCAGGGTCAGGCTTTGAGAACACAGTGATCCCGCTGCCGGCCGGTGGCGGCACCCGTAGCATCACGTCATTGCTCGCCGTTCGGCGGTTGACCGATGGTTTGGCCTTCTCCGCCATCCACTCCGCCATCCACTCCGCCATCTTCCCCGGCAGGCCGGCGCCTGGAGTTGCTCTCGGCCGACGAGCTTGGCCGCACCCTTGATCGGCTCGCCTCTCAGATCATGGAGAGTGTCGGCGACAGCCACCAGCTGGTGCTGCTGGGGATTCCCACCCGCGGCGTGGCCCTTGCCAGGGTGCTGGCCGACCGCCTTCAACCCATGGCCGGCCATCCGATCGCTCACGGCAGCCTCGATCCCACCTTTCATCGCGATGACCTCGAGCGGGTTGGCACCCGGCTGGTGGAGGCCACCCAGTTGCCGGTCGATCTCGATGGCCGCCAGGTGGTGCTGGTGGACGACGTGATCTTCACGGGGCGCACCGTGCGGGCAGCCCTGGAGGCCCTGCAGACCTGGGGCCGTCCGCGCCGGGTGCAGCTGCTGGTGATGGTGGACCGGGGCCATCGCGAACTGCCGATCCATCCCGATTTCTGCGGGCGGGTGGTGCCCACCGCCCGACAGGAGACCATCCAGCTCTGTCTGCAGGCGATCGATGGTCAGGAGGGGGTGCTGCTGCTGGGGCCCGCCACCTGAGCAGCGGCGCGCTGCCACCCGGCAGGACCCCATGCTCAGGTGGCGCTGAGCTCGTCGGCGCGGAAATGGGCGCGATATTTGCCGAAGCTCACCACCACCGGGAGCGTCGGACTGATCGGCCGGCCCTTCCACTCGCTGAGCACCTGGTGCACTTCTCCCTGCTGACCGGAGAGGTCGAAGGCCTCGCCGCGGTGTTGCGGGTGGTTGTAGACCACCACGCTCTGAGTCACCGTCACCTGATCGCCTGGCTGCATGGCCGCCGGTCCCACTGCGAGGCCAATCCTGTCACGCGCCTCGCACCGCTGGGGGCCTAGCTGGGGGCCTAGCGCTGACAGGCACTCTCCGGGCCGGCTTCGACGACGCGGCCGCCCAGGTCTCGGCAGGCCGATTCGAAGGCCTTCCACTCATCCATTCCAGTGCCGATCTTCTTCTGAACCAGGGCATCGAGCTTGTCGGCGGCCACCGTGTGCGGCAGGGAGCCATGGCTGTCGTACTCCTTCTCCTTGCCAGCCAGGCTGGCGATGCCCCGCTGCACCGTCGCCCGCACCGCCGTGCTGCGCTGCTGCCACCAGGGGTGGTCCAGGCGGTTGAGGGCATCGAGCGCCTCCCACCAGCGGGCCTGGCCGCTCAGGCTCTCGGCCCGTGCCAGCTGTACCCGGTTGCGGTTCCAGATCTCCTTGAGCTCATCGCCCAGGGCGGTGCCCTCGGCGTTGTGGGCAGCGCCGAGGGGTTGGAGCGCGGCCAGGGCCGCCGCCAGATCGCCGGCCTGAAAGCGCGCCAGGGCTTGGTTGCGCAGGGTCTCCTGCCAGAGCTCCAGCCGCTGGCGATCGCCGGCGCGGGCCGCCCGCGAGTTAACCAGTTGCCGCTGCAGGCCCAGGGCCGCCTGCCATTGCCGCTGCTGCCACAGCTGGCTGGCCCGGTCGCGGCGGCAGCGACCCTGCTCCTGAGGCGACCCGCCCGGCAGCCAGCTGAGTGCTGCCAGCTGCTCGCCGAAGCGCAGGCAGTCCTCCAGGTTGCCTGAGGTTGCGGCCCGCTCGATCCTCGCCGGCAGCTGCCTCTCCCACCAGTAGACCAGACCCACCCCGGTGAGCAGCGAGCCGAGCGTGAGGGCCAGCCAGAGGCGGGGAAGTCTGTGCCGGCGGAGGGCCAAGGGGAGGAGGCGGGATGCTGTGACCGTTGTATGCACGGCCGGGGGGCTGGTGCATCGGGCCGCGGACGCTCAGCGCACCGGTCCCAGCAGGCGCGGCGGCAGTGGGGTGCCCTCGGCCAGGTCGTCGGCCTCCAGCAGCAGCTGAGCCTGCGCGTCGATCGAGAAACGCAGCCGCAGCCGGTCTACGCCCTGTTCGCCCGGTCGGGCAAGGGGCAGGCTGGGTACAGGGGACGCCCACGGCTCGACTGCTGCGGCCCCGGCGGGACGGCGACGCAGCACCGGCACCCCGGCTTCGAAGATCACCTCGGAGCGTTGTTCATCGAGGGGTTCCCCCAGGATCAGCTCCAGCTCGCGTTGGCCGTTGTGGCTGCAGGCCAGCACCAGTTCCAGGGGGCGCTCGGTGGGCCAGGTCTGGCCCGGGACGAACAGCGGATGCCAGTGGTGGCGCCCGCTGCGCCGGTCCCAGCAGCGCAGTGACACCCCCCTGGCCAGGACATCCTGCAGGCGCACCCCGGGGGTCAGGGCCAGGGCGCCGAGGGCCACGGCTTCCACCGGACGTTCGCCGCGCAAAGGCACCCCAGGGCAGCGTTGCTCGATCCAGCGGCGGATCCAGGGGATACGGCTGCTGCCGCCCACCGGCAGCACGGCGTCGAGCCGGATCTCTGCGAGCCCCTCGCGCCGGGCGGCGGCCCAGACCTGCTCGAGCAGGGCATCGAGTTGTTCGCCCAGGCCCCGCTCCTCCAGGAGCCGCTCGAAGCGGGTGCGGCTGAGCCGCAGCGCCTTTGGTGGGCCGCCGTCGCTCGGGCTCCACAGCTGCAGCCCCTCCTCGGCCTCGCTGAGTTGGCACTTGAGCCGCTCGGCGGCCTGCAGCAGGCTGGCGTCGCCGGAGTGCTCCGGCCCGAGGTCGGCGGCGATCCAGCGGTCGAGGTCGCGGCCCCCCAGGGCCAGGCCCGCCTTGCCGATCACGCGCGCCGTGCGCAGCGCCTGGCCGCTGCGCTCCAGCTCGCGGCCGGCAAAGCGCAGCAACTGGGCGATCGGCGCCGCCCGCCCCTCGCCGCCTTCGAGCGTCACCAGGGAAAGGTCGATCGTGCCGCCGCCCAGATCGATCACCAGCACCCGGCTGCCGGGGGGGAGGCCGGCGCCGATGGCGGCCGCGGTGGGCTCGTCCACCAGCGCCACCTCCTCCACCGGCAGGTCCCGACTCGCGGCCTGCAGCCAGCTGCGATAGCCGCGGTAGGTCTCGATCGGGGCTGTGAGCACCAGGCGCTGGGGCGTGATGCCGGCCGGTAGGGCCGCCCAGAGCTGGCGCAGCAGCAGGGCGCCAGCGTCCTCGGGCGTCAGCGCTCCGCTTGCGGCGGGGCGGGGACCGGCTCCAAGGTGTCCTCCTCCAAGGTGACCGCTGCCGGGCTCGGCGCCGATCTGCCGCTTGAAGTCACGGATCAGGCCGGGACCCTCCTGTTCCGTCAGCCCGGCCTCGAGCACCTGGCGGCCGATCAGGGGCCGTTGCCCCTTCGGATCGCCGCCGTGCAGCCAGAGCAGGCTGGGCACCACGCAGGGGGCCTCCAGGCTGTAGGGCGGCAACGGCAGCAGCCGCGCCGGTTCCGCTCCCTCCTGCCAGGCCACCACCGTGGTGCTACTTCCCAGGTCGATGGCGAGGGTTCCAGGCATGGAGCGCACCTGCCCCCGGCGACGAATGGACCCTTCTAGCGGGCGCCGCCGGCTGCTGACTTAAGGTGAATTAACACCGTAGTGAGCCGGAACGCATGCAGACCAGCGCCGACCTTCATCCCAAGGACCTGGCCCAGCGTGCCGAGAGCCTGATCCGTCACGCCAGCAATCGCTACCTCACCACCGTGCGGATCGCCTTCCGCGCCAAGCAGCGCCGTTTCGACGATTTCGACGGACTGCTGGACGACTCGATGATCAAGCCGGTGCAGCGCGCCATTGTCGAACTCAGCGATGAGCAGGATCAGCCCGACCTTCTGCCCGGCTGATGCCCGGCCCGTCTCCACATCCGTCGCTTGCTGAGCCTTGAAGGTGAGGGCTGGCGGCTGGTCCTGGACCCAGAGCGCCAGCCCTATGCCGTGTTGATCGGTGGCGCCGACTGGGCCGCTGAACTGCAGCTTGAGGAGGCCCTAGCGCTGATGCGGGGTCTGCACCGCCTGCAGGTTCAGCACGCCGCACTTGCCGACGGCCTGATGGCTGAGGAGGCGATCAGCCTGGAGCTGGAAACACCGATCACGCCCGAGCAGGCTGCGGCGTCTGGGGCGGGGCTGTCAGGGGCTGGGGTGCTCTGGCTGGAGCTGGTGGGCGACCGGCAGCGCTGGTCGCTGCGCTTCGTGCTGACACCGGAGGTTGCGGTGCGGGGAGTGGAGGGCGGCTGGTCGGAGCTGGCCGCGCCGGCCTTTGCGGCGGCCCTGGCCGCGGCGCTGCCCGAGGCTCTGCCGCAGCTTTGCCGGGGACGGTCAGGAGTGGCCCATGAGACGGGCGGGGTGGCCGTCTCGGATCAGCAGTACTGATCGGTGCTGCTTTCCCCGGTGTTTCCCGCTTTCGGCAGGGGTTTTGCCTGAGTTTTCCCCAACCTGTCGGCCCGGCCTGACGGCGGCATCAGGGCACTGTGGAGAACTCGCTGGCGATGCCCCCTGCCCCTTGACGGCGGCTGAGGCGGGGGGGCGCGCCGCGCCGCGTGCCGCGGCAGCGGCCAAAGCCCAGCTCCGGAGAGGGGTCTCAGGGTTGGACCGGGGCGCCAGCGGCCGCTCCGGTGGATTTGACGCCGGCGGAGGCTTGTGGAGAAGTGGTGCGATGACGCGAGCCCGACGACCCGATGACGAGCCCGGATGCCCCTGCCGCCAGCGCCAGCCATGTCAGCGCTGCCACCGTGAGCCTGCGGGCGGAGGTGCCGGAGCCCCTGCTGCGCTCCATGCGCCTGTTCATCGAACGTCATCCCCACTGGGACCAATACCGCCTGTTCCAGGCCGCCTTGGCCGGTTTTCTGGTGCAGAACGGCATCGAGAGCCGGGATGTGACCCGCTGCTACCTGGCCAACTTGTTTCCGGGCCAGCGGCGCTTCGCTGCTCCGGTGCCCCCCCTGTCCGCCGCCCGGCCTAGGGCTGTTCGCCGAGCAGCGTGAACAGGCGCTGGGCGCTGGCGTCGCTTACCGGCAAAATCGACAGCCGGGTGCCGCGCCGCACCACGACCAGCTCCTCGGGATCAAAGTGTTCGCGCAGCTCGTCGAGGCTGAGCATCCGCGCGAAGCGCCGCATGAAGGCCAGGCGGGCGCAGTCCCAGCGGGGGGCCTCCGTCGACGAGGCTGGATCGTGGTAATTGCTGGCTGGATCAAACTGGCTGGGGTCGGTGAGGCCGGTCTCGATCACCTCCATCAGTCCGACGATGCCCGGCGGTTTGGCGTTTGAGTGATAGAAGAAGGCCCGATCGCCCACCTGCATGCTGCGCATGTAGTTGCGGGCCTGGTAGTTGCGGATGCCGTCCCAGAGCGTGCTGCCCTCGGCCTCCAGCTGGTCGATGCCGTAGACCTCGGGCTCGCTCTTCATCAGCCAGTAGGCCATCGCTCCGGAGTGTTGCCGCTGGCTGGAGTCTATGGAGGGGCGCAGCGGGAGACCCTGGGGCCTCAGAGGGCGAGCACCAGGCGGCGGAAGTGGTCGCCGCGGGCCTCGAAATCGCTGTATTGATCGAAGCTGGCGCAGGCCGGTGAGAGCAGAACGCCGCTGCAGCCGGCCTGGCGCGCCAGCTTCAGGGCAGTGGGCACGGCCTCGTCGAGACCCTCTGTCTGGCGCACCTCACCGCCATAGCCGCTGCCGGCCAGCAGGGCGGTGAACTCCTCGCGGGCGGCGCCGTAGAGCACCACGGCGGCGGCCTGGCGCTGCAGCTGTGCCAACCAGGCGCTGGCATCGCCCACCTTCGACTGGCCCCCGGCCAGCACTACCAGCGGTCCCTCGAGGGCCTGGAGCGCCACTTCGGCGGCCTCGTAATTGGTGGCCTTGCTGTCGTTGTACCAGGTGATGCCATGCCAGTCGCGGATGCGCTCGAGTCGGTGCGGCACGCCCGGGAAGCGCCGCAGGGCCGCCTCCATGGCCTGGGGCTCCAGCGCGGCCTGCAGCCCCACGGCCACGGCCATCAGCATGTTCTGGCGGTTGTGGGCGCCGGGCATCGCCAGGGCATCGGCCGCCAGCAGGGGGCCGTTGCGGTCTCGCACCCAGCCCTCCTCGATCCAGAGCAGCGGCTCGATTCCGGCGGGCAGGGCCGAGCGGGGGCCGGCGCTGATCCAGGTGGCGTGGTCCCAGCTGGCGGCCCGGGCGCGCAGATCGGCGTCGTCGGCATTGAGGATGCGCAGTTGCGAGTTCTCCAGCAGCCGGCGCTTGATGGCGCGATAGCTGTCGACGCTGCCGTGGCGCTCCAGGTGGTCCGGGGTGAGGGTCGTCCAGACGCCGATCGCGGGGGCCAGTTCCGGGCTCTGCTCGATCTGGTAGCTGCTCAGCTCGACCACCAGCCAGTCGGGCCGGCGCTGGCCAGCACCCTGACGTGCGAGGGCCAGCTCGGCGGCGGAGTGGCCGACGTTGCCGCAGAGCGGGGCGTCCAGGCCCGCCGCGCTCAGCAAGTGGTGCACCAGGTGGGTGACGGTGGTCTTGCCGTTGGTGCCGGTGATGCCGATCCAGGGGACGTCTGCGGTGGCCTCCCAGGCGGGTGCCATCTCCCCCTGCACGGCGATTCCCGACGCGCGCAGCTGGTCGAGCACCGGGTGGTCCCAGCGGATGCCCGGGGAGACGATCACGACAGCCGGCGTGGTCTCCAGGCGGGCGAAGGTTTCGGTGGCGAGCGGAGCATGAAGCCGCACATCAATGCCCTCGGCGCGGAGGTCGGCGGCCTGCTGCTCCAGCGCCTCGCCGCCACGACTCTCCAGCAGGATCACCGCATGTCCGCGTGAGCGCAATAGGCGGGCGGCACCGACACCGGAGCGGCCCATGCCCACCACGGCCACGGGAGCCAGACGGCTCCGCGCCGGCTGGGCGGGGGCTGCGCTCAACTCACTCACGCTGCAATCACCGTAAGAAAGGGTTAAAAATGGGCGATACTGGAATCGAACCAGTGACTCCTACCGTGTCAAGGTAGTGCTCTACCTCTGAGCTAATCGCCCGTATTGGGTGGTTTCTGGCTGCCATGCCCGGTGGGGGCGTCCTGCGGCGAACCGTCGGCGATGCAGCAGGAGGGCAACCTAGCGGGAAACCAGTGAACCTCCAGGACCCAGTAAGCGGTGACCTGAACTGAGTGAACCTAGCAGTCCATCCCCCGCAGGCCCCCCCTCCCGGCGGCGCCACCGCGGGCCCACTGCGGCTACTTGGTGTTCAGTGGCGCGTCATCACCACCCGGTAGCGGCCCCGCTTGGTGGCCTCGGCGCTCTCGAGCTTCAGTTCCCCCTTACCGTCGAGCTGCACCCGCTCCCCCACGGCCAGGTCCCGGCTGGGGCTGCTGACCGGACACCAGTCGATCCGGACAGCACCCTGGCGGATCAGTTCGGCCATGCGGCTGCGGGGCAGGCCGAAGCCGGCGGAGGCCAGCGCGTCCAGACGCAGGGAGGCCTCGCCGCTGGTGATCCGGCGCGGCAGGCGCGGTTCCGGCAGCCGCAGTTCCGCGATCGGCCGCGAGGCGAACGTCACGGCCACGCTGCGTACCTGGCCCGGCTGACCATCGAGGCGCCAAGCCAGCGCTTCGTCCACGATCGTCTGGGCCCCGCGTTCATTCCGCAGCCACAGATCGCCCAGGTCCCCCGCCGTGGCACCGACCTGCTGCAGTCCCTGGCGGAACTCGGCGGCGCTGGCCGGATCGAACAGGAAGTTGCCGCTGATCTCCAGGCCCAGCAGACCCGGCTCCAGGCTGGCGGGCTCCAGGGCCGCCTCGGCGCGCTGCAGCAGCAGGCGCCGCCGCTCGGCCCCCGGGTGGCCCCCCTCGGTGGCCAGGCTCAGTTCGCTGAGGCTGCCCAGCCGCTGCAGGGCCAGCTCCTGCAGGGCGGCATCGAGCAACGGGGTCCAGACCGGCTCCCAGGTGCGCAGGGCCTCCTCCGCCGCGTCGATCAGCGGGGCGAGGTCGGCGGCGCGGGGGCAGCCGGCGAGCAGCTCGTGGCGGGGGAGCAGGGAGGGGGCCGTCATGGTCGGGGGCTGTGGCGGTGTCGTTGGCGGCCGCTTAGCCCTCGCCCAGCCGCACCACCGCCTTGGGGCGGGACTGCTGCAGCAGGGTCCAGGGCATCTCCTGGCCCGCCGCCGGCTCCACTAGCAGCAGCCAGTTGCCCTCCTCGAGGCGGTTGCGCAGCGAGCGGATGCGGTCGTCCTCCTCGGAGGAGACGCTGGCCGCGGCGGCGAAGCTGCCCATCCAGCCCGATCCCATGCCGAGCAGGCCGCCGATCAGCGGTTCGCCCCAGCGGCCCAGGCCCAGCCCGTCGAAGGTGTGCAGCTCGGTGATCTGGGTGAAGGTGAGGCCGGCCAGGAAGCCGAACGGCATCAGCCAGCGCACCATGCCGCGCTGCCGCCGCCGCCGGGTCGACGCCGGATCGAGCCGCTCCACCTCGCTCAAGCTGCGCTCGCCGCCGCCGATCGCCACCAGGGTGGCCAGGGGGGGCTGCAGCGCAGCCAGGGTGTCGCGCAACCGCTGCAGCCGTTCCCGGTCATCGAGCACCACCACCACGCTCAGACCCACACGCGTCCTCCGGATCGACCACGACGTCGCTCTCTACACTGCACCCCCGGCCGCTCCTTTGGGGCGTTGAACCTCCCGCGTCCCGGGCCGCTTCCTTGCTCCGCGCCTCCAGGGCGCTCCTCCTCCCGCCGGGTCATGACGAAGGTTCTGGTTTCCGATCCCATCGATCAGACGGGCATCGATATCCTCTCGCAGGTGGCTCAGGTTGATGTGCGCACCGGCCTGTCCCCCGAGGAGTTGAAGGCGGCGATCGGCGCCTACGACGCCCTGATGATCCGCTCCGGCACCCAGGTGACTGCGGAGGTGATCGAGGCGGCCACAAAGCTGCGCATCATCGGTCGCGCGGGTGTCGGCGTGGACAACGTCGACGTGCCCGCGGCCACCCGGCGCGGCGTGATCGTGGTGAATTCGCCGGAGGGCAACACGATCGCGGCGGCCGAGCACGCCCTGGCTCTGATGCTGTCGCTGTCGCGCCACGTGCCCCACGCCCATGCCAGCACCATGGCCGGCGGCTGGGATCGCAAGACCTATGTCGGCAACGAGCTTTATAAGAAGATCCTCGGCGTGGTGGGTCTGGGCAAGATCGGCTCCCACGTGGCCCGGGTTGCCCGCGCCATGGGCATGGACGTGGCCGCCTACGACCCGTTCGTCTCGCCGGAGCGCGCCCAGCAGATGCAGGTGCGGCTGCTGGCCCTGCCGGATCTGTTCGCCGAGGCCGACTACATCAGCCTGCACCTGCCGCGCACGCCCGACACCGAGAACCTGGTGAACGCCGAGTTGCTGCGCACGATGAAGCCCACCGCCCGGCTGGTCAACTGTGCCCGCGGCGGCATCGTCGATGAGGCGGCCCTGGCGGAGGCTGTGGAGGCGGGGGTGATCGCCGGCGCGGCCCTCGATGTCTTCGCCAAGGAGCCCCTGGCGGCAGATTCGCCGCTGCGCAGCGTCAAGGAGCGCCTCGTGCTGACGCCGCACCTCGGTGCCTCCACCGAGGAGGCCCAGGAAAACGTGGCCATAGATGTGGCGGAGCAGATCCGCGACGTGCTGCTGGGCCTGCCGGCCCGCAGCGCCGTCAACATTCCCGGCCTGAACGCCGAGCTGATGGAGCAGCTCAAGCCCCATCTGCAGCTGGCCGAGACCCTCGGCCAGCTGCTCAGCCAGCTGGCGAGCGGCCAGATCAGCGAGCTGGAGGTGCGCCTGCAGGGTGACTTCGCGGCCCATCCGGCCCAACCCCTCGTGGTGGCCTCGCTCAAGGGCATCCTCTCCACAGCCCTGGGAGACAGCATCAACTACGTCAACGCCGCCATCGAGGCCAAGGAGCGCGGCATTCACGTGCTCGAAGTGAAGGACGACGCCAGCCGCGACTTCGCGGGGGGCTCCTTGCAGCTCAGCTCCCGCGGGGCCAAGGGCAACCACAGCGTCACCGGGGCCGTGTTCGCCGACGGCGACCTGCGCATCACCACCATCGACGAGTTCCCGGTGAACGTGGCTCCCAGCCGCCACATGCTGATCACCCGCCACCGCGACATGCCCGGGATCATCGGCGAGCTGGGCTCGGTGCTGGGTGAGCACAACGTCAACATCGCCTCGATGCAGGTGGGCCGTCGCATCGTGCGCGGCGACGCCGTGATGGTGCTTAGCCTCGACGATCCGATCCCGCCCAGCCTCCTGGCCACGATCAACCAGATCAACGGCATTCAGGACGCCCACCCGGTGACCCTCTGATGGCCTCCTCCGGAGCCGCTGGCCCCGCGGCGGCTCCCGCCTGGTGGCGGCTGGAGATGGCCGCGCCAGCGGAACTGGAGGAGTCTCTGCTCTGGAAACTGCAGAGCCTCGGCATTCTCCGGGTGGCCGTGCGCCACCGGCCGGAGACCCCTGCGGATCGCCAGCTGCTCGCCTGGCTGCCGGCGATCGACTGGCCCGAGCCGCAGCGCCGCGCCCTGGTGCGGGCCCTCGACCCCCTCGGCGAACCCTTCGGCCTGGCCCTCCCGGCGGTGGCCTGGCACCACCAGCCTGAGGAGGACTGGAGCCTCAGCTGGAAGCGCCACTGGCAGGCCGATCCGGTGGGCGAGCGGCTGCTGATCCTGCCGGCCTGGCTGGGGTTGCCAGAGGAGCACGCCGGGCGCCTGGTGGTCCGCATGGACCCCGGCAGTGCCTTCGGCACCGGCAGCCACCCCACCACCCGCCTCTGCCTGGAGGGGCTGGAGGCCCTCGCAGCCGTGCGTGGTGGCTCCCTGACGGGGCTGCGGGTGGCCGATCTGGGCTGCGGCAGCGGCGTGCTGAGTCTGGCCGCCCTGCAGTGGGGTGCCGCCTCCGTGGCGGCCAGCGACACCGATCCCCTGGCGGTGCGTGCCACCTCCGGCAACGCCCGCCTCAACGGCACCAGCCTGCAGGTGGCCCTGGGGTCGGCGGAGGCGCTGGAGCTCCTGCTGGAGGGGCGCCCAGCCGATCTGCTGCTCTGCAACATCCTGGCACCGGTGATTGAGGCCCTCTGCCCCGCCTTCGAGCGACTGCTGGCGGTCGATGGCATCGGCCTGCTCAGCGGCCTGCTGGTGGAGCAGGCGCCCGCCCTGGCGCAGGCTCTGGCCACTGCCGGATGGCGGGCGCAACTGAGTGAACGGCAGGAGCCCTGGGGGCTGATGACGATCCGGCGCGCTGCCGATGTTGCATAAGGCACGCTGATCTGTGCCCAGGCTTTGATTGGCCTTCCCGGCCTGCGTGCTCCGGATCGCCGGGAAGGCCCCCTGTCGGATGTAGGAAGGGCAGGTCCTACAGGTCCTGGCTATCGGGTCCCTGTGAGCCCCAATCTCTTCCATGGCTTCCTACAAGGTCACCCTCGTCAATGCAAGCGAAGGCCTCAACAAGACGATCGAGGTTCCTGACGATCAGTACATCCTCGATGCTGCTGAAGAGCAGGGCATTGATCTGCCCTACTCCTGCCGTGCCGGTGCCTGCTCCACCTGTGCCGGCAAACTGACCGCGGGTACCGTGGATCAGTCGGACCAGAGCTTCCTCGACGACGACCAGATCGAGGCCGGCTTCGTGCTCACTTGCGTGGCCTATCCCACTTCCGACTGCACAATCGAGACCCACGCCGAAGAAGCGCTCTACTGAGCCCTGCGCTGCACGATCGGCGGGCCCTCGAGGCTTCGCCGACTGTCCTGCTTCCATACACCGCCTGCCGAAATCACTTCGGCCCTTGCTTGTTTTCCGTTGTTCTGTCTGCCACCCTTCGGGGTGGCTTTTTCATGACCGTCCAGGTGCATACCCTGCTCGAGCCGGGCAGTGAGCACGCCAGTCCGGGCGGGCAGTACAGCTACCGGATCCTTGGACCCTGCTGCCGGCTGTTCGACCGGGAGGAGCTGCCCTGGCCTTGCTGCCGCCTCGCCTGGCGCAGCAAGGAGCCCAGCTGGCGGCGCGTGGGGCGGCGCTTCGTGGCCGATCTGGCCGCTCGCCGCTGCCCCTCCTACGCCGTGGAGCTGCTGCAGCCCGGGGCCCGGCCCACCCGCACCGTGATCACCCTGTTCCCCCAGCGCCTGGCGCCGCTGTTGCAGGAGTGGTGGTACAGCAAGCAGCCCCTCTCGATGGAGGCGGACAACGACCGCCCCCCCGAGCCCGGCATCGACCGGACCGCCTGAGCTGCCGCGCAATGAAAAACCGGCCCCCCGTGGAGGGCCGGCGATGGGGAACGGAGGGCGTCTCCTGGGGGGGGCGTTGGAGATCAGGCCGGCCGGATTCAGAAGTAGATCTTGCCGCCGCCCCACTGCAGGCCCTGCACCTTGGGAGCCACCAGGATGTAGGCGGCCATCAGGCGCAGGTCGTCCTCGTCGAGGTTGCGCATCTGCGGGAAGACGTCGCTGCTGCGCAGGCTCGGGTGCACGTCGGCGATACTGTATTCGCCGTCATAAGAGGTGGGGTCCTTGAGGTAGTCCACCAGGGCATCGACCGAGTCGCGGGGCGGGGT
>CAIRWM010000018.1 GCA_903882285.1 uncultured cyanobacterium | reverse complement strand
TCGCCTTTTATGACGAGCAAAGGCCGGGTTTGGCGTGGTGATGGCCCCAGCCTGCGGCCCTGCGCGAGCCGTTCCATGCTGAGCCAGAACTCGTTCTTGACTGGGCAGTTGTCCGCCCCCTGCTGGCTCGTAGGCGCCATGACCGGTGGCGTCGATGACATCCTGGCCGATGGCTGCTTCCTGCCCCCCAGCGAGCTGGAGCGCATCCTGCGCCGCCTGCGCAACAAAAAGAACCTGATCCTGCAAGGCCCGCCCGGCACGGGCAAAACCTGGCTGGCCAAACGCCTCGGCATGGGGCTGCGGTACAGCCGGCAGAACTACCGCTGCGCGGGCCTGCGGCTACTGCAAGGGCTGGGCGGTGGTGGTGGACGCCATCCGCTGAGGAGCCCTCGGCTGCGTTGTGGGGTCGGTGCCGCAGGCCCTTCCATGCTCCGCGCCTTGGCAAGGGTTTCACCCGGCCGTGCCGGTCGATCCAGGGCTGGAGGCACTGCTGCCCTTCTGAGGGCCAGTGCCATCAGCCGGCGGGGCTCCCCAGTGCCCCGCCCTTCTGCTGGTCGCGACCGCAAGCAGACACCCCAGCAGAGCCAGCGGACCCGGCAGCCCACCGATCCACCGGGACAGTGAGCGAACAAACGACCGAGCTGGCGTCGGTGAGCACTGGCGGGGCCGGAAGCCATCACGGGCGGCGAGGCCTCCTTGCCAGGGCGCTACAGCCGGGGCCTGACGCGGGTGTCCCTCGCCTCCTTCGTGATGGCCTCCTATTTCCCCCGCTGCGAGATCCGCCAGCTGGCGGTGTTCGTGTATCCCGGCGGGATTTAGGCGCCCGATGCTGAGCGCATCACGGTCTTCTATGGCCGGCGCGGCCGCCCCGTGAAGAAGCCCCGCTTCATGCCGGCGCAGCTGGCCCATCAGCTGGCCCATCAGCTGGCCCGCAAGCTCCAGGCCAAGCGGCTCGACACCGTGGCGATGCTGTGAGCCGCCAGGAGCTGCGGCGGCCCCTGCCCCGGCGGGCCTGCGGGCACCCTGGGGCTATCGCATGGCGAGTGGTGGCCGTCCATCACTGCTTCACCACAGCCCGGCAGATGCGTTGGGCGGCCTCCCGTCCTCCGAAGAGATTGCGGGCCGCCGGGCCGATCTGGAGGGCACTGAGGCCACCCATCAGATGCACAGGGGTTCCTGGCCAGCGCAGATCAGGTCCGAGAACCGGCCAGTCATCCACCAGCTCAATCGACTGTTGCTGATGCAGCTGCTGCAACAGCGGCTGCTGGCTGACGCCCTGCCGATGCCCCGTGGCGAGCCAGATCCGATCCGCTGAAAGCCTCTGGCCTCCGCCGCAGACAATGTCCCACTCACCGGACTTCCAATGTGCGGCCTGCACCTCGCAGTGTTCATGAAGCTGGAGTTCGCCGCGTCGTTGGGCCTCTCTGAGTTCTGCCCCAGCCTCTGGCGTGATCGAACCGCCGTCCCGTGCCTCCAGAACAAGACGGCGGCGGCGGTGCATGCAGGGTTCCGCATGAAAGCCCTTGAGGTACTTGGGGCCCAGCCAGCCGGGATCGGCATCGAAAGGCTTCTGTTTCAGGCCGCGACGGCACAGCAGCTGCACCTGTGCGCCGCGCCGCAGCGCCCCGAGGCTGAGATGGGCACTGGTGAGCCCGCCGCCGACAATCAGGATCCGTTCACCCGGGCGCAGCCGCAGCGCAGGCAGATCAATCGCATCGCTGTGCTGCAGCGCGTCTGCCTCGCCTGCGATGCCCTTGCTCCACGCAGGCCACTGCGGGCTCCCGCTGCCCGACGCGATCACCACCCTCCCGGCCTGCACTGATGTCCCATCACTGAGCGATAGCTCGAGCGGGCCCTTGCGGTTCGCTGGAAGGTTGATGTGCTCGACACTCGCCGCCTGCACACGCCCCTCCAGCGCAAACTCGCTGATCACCTCGCGGCAGAAGGCAGCAAAGAGATCGGTGTGCGGCAGGCCATACCTTCCTTCCAGCTGCCGATGGCGCTGCTGGTTGTGGGCAAAGCGCCGCAGGGCATGGGCGTTCGGATGGGGGTGATGGGGCGAGGGGGACCGCAGCCAGGGAATTTCGTAACGCTCCATCTGGCGTTGCCAGCGGCTCAACCAGCGGCCGCTGGGATCCACGATCCGCAGCCGGCGGTGCAGCCGCGGGCGTTTCTGCAGCAACAGGCAACTGAGGGCGAGGGCCTGGGGCCCGGCCCCGACCATCACAAGATCAGCCATGGGCCAAGGGTTCACTCTGCTGGCAGGAACGGCAGAGGCCGTGGATCTCGAAGGTGTGAAACAGAGGTTTAAATCCCTGTAGCAACACCTTCGTCAGGCCGAGGCCTCCGGTCCCTACTGGGCAGATCGGCAACGGTTCGCTGTGACCGCAGCCCACACAGGTGAGGTGATGGTCATCGCGCTCCAGGGGGGCATAGACGCTCTCCCCATTGGGCAACTTGCGGCAGCGCACCAGGCCTGAACGCTGTAGCAGTCGCAGGTTCCGATACACGGTGGCCAGCCCATGCCGCGGGGAGGCTTGCTTGAGCCGTTCATGCAGCTCCTGGCCGCTGAGCTCGGCATTCGCCTCACGCAGCACTCCCAGCAAGGCCCTCGGCCGGGGCCCCAGGGTCATGGCTTCTGGAACGGGGGGATGGGCGTGCTGAGCCATAGGCGGACCGCCAGGTGCGCAACCTGCTAGAACGAGAACCATTCTCAGCATACGGGGCTCCGGCTCCTCCCTGGCCATGGCCTTCTCCAGCCCTGTTCCCGCCGCCGAGCGCCTGCCGGTGACCGTGCTCACCGGTTACCTCGGCGCCGGCAAAACAACCCTGCTCAACCGGATCCTCACCCACGAGCACGGCCTCAAGGTGGCGGTGATCGTGAACGAATTCGGCGAGGTGGGCATCGATAACCAGCTCGTGGTGGATGCCGATGAGGAGATTTTTGAGATGAACAACGGCTGCATCTGCTGCACCGTGCGCGGCGATCTCATCCGCATCATCGGCAACCTGATGAAGCGCCGTGATCGCTTCGATCACCTGGTGATCGAAACCACCGGCCTGGCGGATCCGGCGCCGGTGATCCAGACCTTCTTTGTGGATGAAGACCTGCGCGATGAGCTGCGGCTCGATGCGGTGGTCACCTTGGTGGATCTCAAGCACGTTGAGCTGCATTGGGATACCGAGGAAGTGCAGGAGCAGCTGGCCTTCGCTGATGTGCTGGTGCTCAACAAGGCCGATCTGGTGAGCGACGCTGATCGAGACGCGATCGAGCGGCGGGTGCGCGCCATCAACCCCATGGCCCGTCTGCTCACTAGCCGCAACGCCGATGTGCCGATACAGGAACTGCTGGGGGTGGGAGCCTTTGAACTGGAGCGGGCCCTGAGCCTCGATCCGGACTTCCTGGTGGGGGAGCACGCCCACGAACACGACGATGCCGTGGGCTCGCTGGCCTTGGTGGAAGAACGGCCGATGGACCTTGAGAAGCTGGGGCGCTGGCTATCCGATCTGGTGGCCGAGCGCGGCCCGGATCTGTTCCGGATGAAAGGCATCATCCAGCTCCAGGGAGAAGCGCGTCGCTACGTGTTCCAGTCAGTGCACATGCTGCTGGATGGCGATTTCGATCGCTCCTGGAAAGTCGCAGAGCCGCGCCGCACCGAATTCGTGATCATCGGCCGCGATCTCGATGCCGAAGCCCTGCGAGCCAGCTTCCTGGCCTGTGTGGCCTGAGCTGCCGGTGGCAACCTCGGCCCCGCTGGTGAGCGAACGGCTCTGCGGCGATCTGCAGCAGCCGATCTCGGCCCTGGCCTGGTCGGCTGACGGAGAGTTTCTGGCGATCGCCAGCGCCGGTGGTGAATTGCTTCTGCTCGATTTCCTCGCCGGCTGTGAGGAGCTGCTGCGGGGCGACCGCGACAGCAGCCTCGATGTGGTGGGCTTCAGCAGCGATGGCCAGTTCCTGATGGCCGCCGGCCAGGACGGCGAGCTGCTGCTCTGGGAGCTGGGCGGCACCGGGGTGCGGCCGCTGGCCATGGATCCCATCCCGTTAGGGGGCGGCTGGATTGATGCGGCAGCCTGGCAGCCGGGTGGTTTGTTGCTGGCGGTGGCCACCGGGCGTGAGCTGCGGCTCTGGGACGGGGCCAGCCGCCAGTGGCGCCAGCCACCGCTGGAGTTGCCCGGCACCATTCAGGCCCTCGCCTGGAGCGCCGATGGGGTGCAGCTGGCTGCCAGCTGCCACGGTGAGCTGGTGCTGTGGCAGCCATGCCTGAGCACGCCGGCCGATCCGCCGCTGCGTAACCCGATGGCCTCGGCCGGCCTGGCCCTGGCCTTTTCAGGGCCGGGCCACCATCTGGCCTGCGGGATGCTGGATCGCTCCCTGCTGGTGTGGCCCCAGGGCTGCCACGGCCAGCCCTGGCAATTCAGCGGTTTCCCCGCCAAAGTGCGCCAGCTGGCCTGGAGTGAGCAGCCCGGCCGCCTGGCCCCGCTGCTGGCCAGCGCCGCCGCAGAGGCCGTGATCCTGTGGACACAGGTGAAGCAGGGTTCCAAGGCCTGGCAACCCGAGCCGTTGGTGTGGCACGAAAAACGCGTCAATGCCCTGGCCTTTGCGCCCGGGAGCACCCTGCTGGCCAGTGCTTCAAGTGACGGCAGCGTGGCGCTCTGGGATGGCAAAGGACGAATGCTGCAGCCGCTTGAGGGGCAGGGCTGCGGCTTCAATGCCCTGGCCTGGCGACCGGATGGCCGACACCTGGCTGCCGGTGATGCCAACGGGCGGTGGTGGTTGTGGCCGGTGGCGGTGCCGCCGCGCGAGCGACAGCGCCAGCGCGCAGGGGCTGGCTTCAGGTCTCGGGCTTAGAATGAGAACCGTTCTCATAGCAAGGCTGCGGATGCGTGCTTCTGCCGGGCTCCAGGACCTGTTGAAGCGATCCGGGGTGGTAATCGGGGCCCTGCTGTTGGCCGCCTGCAGCGCGCCCCGCCAGGAGCCTCCTGACGCCGCAGCAGGCAAGGCGTTCAAGGTGGTCACCACTTTCCTGCCGATCACCCTGGTCACCCGCGCCGTGGCCGGCGACTGCGCCACGGTGACCCCCCACATCCCTGCCAACACCGGGCCCCACGATTTCCAGGCCAGGCCGGGCGATATGACGGCCCTGCGCCAGGCCCGGGTGCTGGTGAAGAACGGCCTGGAGATGGAGGGGTTCCTCGACAAGC
>CAIRWM010000017.1 GCA_903882285.1 uncultured cyanobacterium | reverse complement strand
GTAAAGTTCATAAATCATGCACCATTCAGAGCGTAACGATCGATAACTGATCACCGCAAGGATCACTGGCGCTTGGGCAATGCGGCTACAAAAAGCCTCAATCGAATCCCCGATCTTCACCTCATTCTTGTCCCTGCCGATCACAATCCCCACCTCGGCAAAGCTACGGCAGAGCTCGTCCACGATCGCCTCCCGCTCCCTGCCCTCAGGGGAGGCGTCGTCGCCCCAGGCATAGGAGATGTAGGCGGCAGGCATTGTCATCAGGCTGGCTTCTCCGTCGCCCGGGACGCCAACTGCCTTTGCACGGCTTCGAGAAGCTGGTCGCGCCGATTGATCACGGCCAGCGCTCCCGCTTCCAGTGCTTGGCGGGTGCGTTCATCACTCAGCACACCCACATAAAAGATCACGGGGATGACGATCCCCTTGGCCCGCAGCAGCGGGAACAACAGCAGGCCGGCCTCTGGATCATCGCCCTGCCGCAGTCGGAGAGCAGCAGATCCACAGATGCGGAAGCCGCCAGCAGCTCGATCGCCTCCTCTGGGCTGGAGGCCAGCAGCACCGCCACACCCTCGGCCGCCAAGGCGGCCCTTTCGCCGCGATTGTTGTCGGGATGGTCATCGATCCAGAGCACCAGGGGCTGGCGTCCTGAACGATTGCGATCGGGTGGCGCCAGCGACGGGCTGGCCAGCTCGGGCGGAGGGGAACCCGGCAGACACACCACCCGAAAGCCAAGCACCCCTGGATCCATTGCCGTAGCCGACAGGCGTCTGCGGCAGGCCGAGCGGCTATCGGCAGGCGAATCACTCCAGGAGCCGCCCCGCAGCACCCGTTCTGCGGTAGCAGGAGCATTGGCATCGATCCAGGGGCTGCCATCTTTAGGCACGCCGCTGTAGCTCTCGCGCCAGTGATCAAGGCACCATTCCCACACATTGCCGTGCATGTCGTGGAGGCCCCAGGCATTGGCGGGATAGAGACCCACCGGAGTGGTCTGCTCAACATCTGCGAGCTCAGTCTTCGTGGGCTCCGGTACTGCCCAAGCAGGCGAAGACAGACGCAAGTTGGCCAGCTCGGGCGTGAGCTCAAAGCCGAAGGCATAGGGCGTGCTGCTGCCTGCCCGGCAGGCGTATTCCCACTGTGCCTCGCTGGGCAGGGTGTAATGCCGCCCAGTGCGCTGGCAGAGCCGCCGGCAGAACTCATTTGCCTCATCCCAGCTGATGGCATCCACCGGTCGCTGGGAGCTATCGCTTTCGCCATCGCGAAGCGTGGCGTGGTTGCTCTGAAATCGGAAAGGGTTCTCCTCCAAGGGAATCCGCCAGGTTTCCGCCGGCCCCTGCTCCCACCGGGCCACCACGCGCCATTGCGCCTGAGTGATCGGCGTGCTGGCGATCAGGAACTCCTCCAGCTCCACCCCATGCGCGGGGCCCTCATAGCCATCCCGGCCGCTCTCCGCCTCCTCCATAAGTGAGCCCATCTGGAAGCGACCGGCCGGGATGCACACCATCGTGAGCGACTCCCCATCGCCAAGCGCCTCGAAGAACGCCTGGGTGGTGCTCTGCCAACGCAACAGCTGGGGCATCCTTCAGCCCCCCCCCCGCCACCGGCCCCTGCCCGCCCAGCAGCACAACCAGCAACAGCAGCAGGTAGAGCAGAGCGAAGAGACGCGGCACCCAGGTCTCCACGTGGGTGAGGGGCAGGTAGCGCCTGGGGTCCTTGCCTTGGCCCAGCACCGCCCACTCCGCCGCGTAGGGCGCTGCGGGCAGCAGCGTTTCCAGTTCCCGAATCACCGCGTGCTTGCCGCTGCTGAGCTGGCGGTAGCTGCCCACGATGCGCCACCAGCCATAACAGAGCACCAGCATCGCGATCAGGGGCAGGGCCCCGGCGATGCCGCTGATGATCCCGTCCTTCACCAAGTTGGCCAGCACCGTGATCAAACCGGTGTTCACCGCCAGAAAAAACGTGTTGGCCTGCATCCGCCGGGCGCTCAACCGGTCGGCCATCTCCACCGCCAGCCTGTATTGATCAAACAGGTGCTGGCGATACAGATTGCCATAGCCATCCTCGGAAACCTGCAGCAACAGAGGCTTCGGCGTTTCTGGCCGTACGGGCGGTGGATCAGCGGGCACCGCGACGGCGTGGCGTGGGGTGGTCGGTGTGCAGATTAGAACCAGGCCGCGATGGTTGGCGACACTCCAGCCACGCCGACAACCCAGACGAGACAGGGAGTGAGAAGGCATGTGAGAAGGTGGCCCTCAAAGCATGGCACCCGGGCAGAGCCAACACGCACTGCAACCCCGAAAGCCAGTGCAGAAGCGGCTTTCAGCCGATTTTCCAAGACCTGCCAGCGATGCGCGATGCCGGGTTCGAACCAGCGACATCCTGCTTGTAAGGCAGGCGCTCTACCGCTGAGCTAATCGCGCGTACAACCATTCTGCCTCGGCCTGGCAGCCGGGCCTACCCTCCGGCCAGTTGTCCGCCTGCGGCGGCACCACGCCCCGTCCCATGGCCAGCGGCCGCCACCACGACCGGACCACCGCCCTGCTGGCCCTGCCCTTCGGGTTGCTGTGGCTGCCCGCCCTGGGGGCGCCGGGCCTGGTGGTGGCCAGCGGCGGCTTCCTGCTGGGCGGCCTCTGGCTCTCGCCCGACCTTGACACCCGCTCCAATGCCACCCGGCGCTGGGGCCCGCTGGGGCTGCTCTGGTGGCCCTACCGCCGCCTGCTGAGCCACCGCTCCCTGTTCTCCCACAGTCCCGTGCTCGGCACCGGCCTGCGCCTGGCCTGGCTGGCCGGGGCGCTGCTGCTGCTGGCGGGGGCGCTGGCACCGCTCGGGGGGCCGCCCCCCCAGGCCCTGGTCGCCGCCGCCGGCCGGCTCTGGCAGGAGCAGCGCCCACTCCTGCTAACCGCCCTGGCGGGCCTGGAAGCCAGCACCTGGCTGCACCTGCTGCAGGACGGCGACCCGGTGCCACACCTGCCGCGGCGGCTCCGGCGGCGGCTCAGGCGGCGGTGGCGCTGAGCCCCCTGGAAGATGACAGGGAGAGACCCCGCCCAGCCGCCATGAGCTCCCCGCCACTGCCTGCCCCCGAGCCTGCCCCCGAGGGCGCTCCCCTGGAGGCCCTCGCCGGGCTGATCGCCGTGGTGGCGCGGCTGCGCGATCCGCTGCAGGGCTGCCCCTGGGACCTGGAGCAGACCCACGCCTCCCTGATCCCCTACGTGCTGGAGGAGGCCCACGAGGTGGCCGACGCCATCCGTCACGGCGACGACCGCCACCTGGAGGAGGAGCTGGGCGACCTGCTGCTGCAGGTGGTGCTGCACGCCCGGCTCGCCCAGGAGCGCGGCAGCTTCGATCTCGAGGCCATCGCCCGGGCCATCAGCGCCAAGCTGATCCGCCGCCATCCGCATGTGTTCGCCCCCGGGGCGCCTGCGGCGACGGACGGTACAGCGGACCTGGCGTCGGTGCGCGCCAGCTGGGAGGCGATCAAGCGACAGGAACGGCAGCAGACGGGCGTCGACCCGGGCGCCAGCCCGCTGAGCGATCGGCTGGCCGGCCAGGTGCGCGGCCAGCCCGCCTTGGCCGCCGCCCTGCGGATCTCCCGCAAGGCCGCCGCGGCCGGCTTCGAGTGGGACGACCTCGACGGGGTCTGGGCGAAGGTGCACGAGGAGCTCGACGAACTCAAGGAGGCCGTGGCCTCCGGCGACCGCCGCCACGCCCAGGAGGAACTGGGCGATGTGCTGTTCACCCTGGTGAACGTGGCCCGCTGGTGCGCGCTCGATCCGGAGGAAGGGCTGGCCGGCACCAACCGGCGCTTCCTCGATCGCTTCTCCCGCGTCGAGGCGGCCCTCGGCGGCGACCTCAGCGGCCGCACCCTACGGGAGCTGGAGGCCCACTGGCAGCAGGCCCAGGCCGCGATCCGCAGCGAAAGCGACTCCTGAAGCTCAGTCCTCCTCCGGCCGGATCCGCCCCTGCCGCTGCCCCTTGATGGCGCTGCGCCGGGTCTTGGCCGCCAGCCGGCGCTCCACCGACCCCCGGCTGGGCCTGGTGGCGCGGCGCGGCGGCGGCGGCGGGGCGATCGCGCGGCGCAGCAGAACCGCCAGCCGCCCCAGGGCCGCCTGGCGGTTCTGCCACTGGGAGCGGTGCTCACTGGCCACCACCACCAGCACGCCGTCGACGAGCCTGGCCCCCAGCCGCTCCAGCACCCGCTGACGCAGGGCGGCGGGCAGGGCCCCGCTGGCCCCCGGATCCCAGACCAGCTCCACCCGCGAATCGGTGGTGTTCACCCCCTGGCCGCCCGGACCTGAGGCGCGCGAGAAGCGCCAGCGCAGTTCGGCCGCCGGCAGCACCAGGCCGTCTCGGATCGGCAGGTCGAAGGGCGAGGCGGTCATGGTGCCAGCCTGACCTACACCAGGCTCACCCGGCCGCTGCCGATGTCGCAATAGGCCGGCTGGATGCGCAGCCGGCCCTCGGCCACGGCCTGCTGCAGCAGGGCGCTGCGGCGCGGCAGGGCCGCGGCGGCGGCGCTGGCGTTGGCCTTCACCGCCCGCTCCAGACTGGCTGCCCCAGCCGCCTCAGCCTGCGGCAGGGCCTGGCGGATCGGCCGCACCAGGTCCTCCAGCAACGGGGTCAGCGGCGCGCTGCCCAGGGCCGCCTTGACGGCGCCGCAGCCGCTGTGGCCCATCACCAGGATCAGCGGCACCGCCAGCTCGGCCACGGCGTACTCCAGTGAGGCAACGCCGGCGTCGAAGGCGGTGTTGCCGGCGGCGCGCACCTCGAACAGCTCCCCGGAGCCGGAGGCGAAGAGCCACTCCGGCGCCACCCGCGAGTCGGCGCAGGCCAGCACCGCGGCCCAGGGGCGCTGCCCCTCGGCCAGGGCACCCGGGCGCACCTGGCAGTGCAGCGGCCAGGCGTCCTGGAGCAGCCGGGCCCGCTCCAGCGGATCGCCGCTGGCCTGCGCCTGCGCCCAGACGGCGGCAAACTCCCGGTTGCGGCGCAGCAGCTCCTGCAGCGGATCCCCCTGGGGCCGGCACACCTGCAGCCGCTGCTCCAGGGGCAGGCCGGCGGCCGCGGCCCGGGGCACGGGCAGGGCCAGGGCGGCCGCCAGGGCGGCGGCCCCTCGCAGCAGCGAGCGTCGCGGCAGGGCCATGGACGGATGACAGGGGGGGCTCCTGAAGGTTTAGCTGGAAAGCAACGGCGTCTCTTATCCCATGGCCGAGCCCAGCGCCCCCGAGGCCGACTGGATCGACGAAACCTTCAACGGCGTGCGCTACGGCCTCGCTGGCAGGGTGATCGCCGAACAGCACTCTCCCTTCCAGCGGGTCACGATCATTGACAGCGACACCTACGGCCGCGGGCTGCTGCTCGATGGCTGCTGGATGACGGCCGAACGCCAGGAACGGCAGTACCACGAAGCGATCGTGCATCCGGCCCTCTGCGGCGCCGCGGCGATCGAGCGGGTGCTGGTGATCGGTGGCGGCGACGGCGGCACCGCCCGCGAATGCCTGCGCCACCCCGGCGTGGCCCATCTCGATCTGGTGGAGATCGACGGCCTGGTGGTGGAGTGGAGCCAGAAGCACCTGCCCACAATCGGCGGCAACGCCTGGAGCGATCCGCGCCTGCAGCTCACCGTCGGCGACGGCATCGCCTGGGCCGCCGAGGCACCGGCGGCCAGCTACGACGTGGTGATCGTCGACGGCTCCGATCCGGCCGGCCCAGCCGAGGGGCTGTTCAACCGGGCCTTCTTCGAGCACTGCCGCCGCATCCTGCGGCCCGGCGGCGT
>CAIRWM010000016.1 GCA_903882285.1 uncultured cyanobacterium | reverse complement strand
GGGGCGGTAGCACCGTGATGGTGCCCGTGAGCGCCATCAAGGGCGAGAACATCGACCAGCTGCTGGAGATGATCCTGCTGGTCACCGACGTCGAGGACCTCAAGGCCAACCCCGATCGGATGGCCAAGGGCACCGTGATCGAGGCCCACCTCGACAAGGCCAAGGGACCGGTCGCCACCCTGCTGATTCAGAACGGCACCCTGCGCGCCGGCGACGTGCTGGCCGCCGGCCCGATCCTGGGCAAGGTGCGCGCCATGGTCGACGATGCCGGCAAGCGGGTCAAGGAGGCCGGCCCCTCCTGCGCCGTCGAGGCCCTCGGCTTCAGCGAGGTGCCCACCGCCGGCGACGAGTTTGAGGTCTATCCCGATGAGAAGGCCGCCCGCGCCGTCGTCGGCGACCGGGCCAGCGAGGCCCGGGCCACCCGCCTGGCCCAGCAGATGGCCTCCCGCCGCGTCTCCCTGGCCTCGATCTCGGGCCAGGCCAGCGATGGCGATCTCAAGGAACTCAACCTGATCCTCAAGGCGGACGTGCAGGGCAGCGTCGAGGCGATCCTCGGCTCCCTCGAGCAACTGCCCCAGGAAGAGGTGCAGGTGCGCGTGCTGCTCTCAGCTCCGGGCGAGATCACCGAAACCGACGTCGACCTGGCCGCCGCCTCGGGGGCCGTGATCGTGGGCTTCAACACCTCAATGGCTCCCGGCGCCCGCCGGGCCGCCGATGCCACCGGCGTGGACGTGCGCGACTACGACGTCATCTACAAACTGCTCGAAGACATCCAGATGGCCATGGAAGGCCTACTGGAACCCGAGCTGGTGGAAGAGTCCCTTGGCGAAGCCGAGGTGCGGGCGGTGTTCACCATCGGCAAGAACGCCGTGGCGGGCTGCTACGTCACCAACGGCAAGCTGCAGCGCAACTGCAAGGTGCGGGTGCATCGGGGCAAGGAACTCGTCTACGAAGGCGACCTTGACTCCCTGCGCCGCAACAAAGACGACGTCAAGGAAGTGGCCACCGGCTTCGAGTGCGGCATCGGCACCGACCGCTTCAATTCCTGGAAGGAAGGGGACCGGATCGAGGCCTACAAACTGGTCACTCAGCGCCGTACCCTCAGCACCTGAGTCCCGTGAGCATCGGCACCAGCCCTGTCCGCAGCGAGCCCCTGCTCTGGCTCCAGCTGATCGGGCTGGGCGTGCTGCCGCTTGAGGCGCTGCTGCTGCTGCTCCTGCTGGCGGGAAGCGATCCCGGCCCCCTGCCCGCTCTGGAGCGTCTGCTCTGCTGGGCTCTGGGCGGAGTGGCGCCCGCCCTGCTGCTCTGGCGCCGGCCCGCTGATGTCTGGTCGCTGCTGCTGGTCCAGGTGCCGCTTCGAGCCCGCCGGGATGTCCAGCAGCGGCTCAGCCGCCTGCAGCAGCCATCACTGATTCGGAGCCTGGGGCTGGGGGCCGGTGCGCTGCTGCTGCTGGTCCTGCTCTGGTGGGTGGACCGCCACGCCGCCGTGGCCGGTCCCTTCGCCCTGCTGGCCTCCGCTCCGCGCCTGGTAGACCTGCTGCTCAGTGCCGCCCTGCTGGCGCTGATGCTCTGGCAGTGGCAACAGCTGCTGCAGGCCGCTGCACTGCTGGGTCGCTCGGCCGAGGCGATCGCCGCCGCTGCGCCGCTGAGCAAGGTCGAACTGGAGCAGAGCCGCCTCTGCCTGGGGCTGCCGCTGTTGCTGATGGCCCCACTCACCAGCCCGGTCTCCAGACGTTCCCCCGCCCATCCGCCGGTGCCCCCCCAGGCTCATGTCCCATCCGAAGGCCCGGAGCCGGGCCCTTCAATCGCTGCTGCGGTTGCGGTCGAACCAGAGCAGACCCCCGAACAGACCCAGGGCCCCGACCTGGATGAGCAGATCGGCTGACGCCACCTCGATGCCGGCCGAAGCCCGCAGCGCCATCGTGGTCAGCCCCAGGGAGGCAGAGGCCACCAGGGCGAACCAGAGCGCTCGGCGCAGACTGCGCCAGGGGGTGCGGGCCTCGCTCAGCAGGCGGCGGCGCAGCTCCGGATCCAGCCCAGCTCCGGCCGCTGAGGAACTTCTGGACGACGATTCTGAGGCCGGTGGGCGGGCCATGGCACGAGCCTCAAAAGAACGCAGGAGCGGATGCTACGTTCGGGGCTTCGCCGGTGTAGCTCAGTGGTAGAGCAACTGATTCGTAATCAGTAGGTCGCAGGTTCAAATCCAGTCACCGGCTTTTCGACCCCCCGCTCCACCACGCTCCCCAGCGAGATCTGTCCCAGCCAGCGGCAGGCTCAGACGCACCTCGGCCCCGCCCAGACGCAACGAACGACCCAGGTGCATCTGGCCACCGTGGTTGTCCGCCGTGGCTGCCACGACATAGAGCCCCAGCCCCATGCCGCCTGGAGCCGTACTGAGGAATAGGCGCTCCTCCTGTCGATCCAGGCCCAGCCAGCCGTCGGGGAAACCGGCGCCGCTATCTTCCACCGTTAGCTCCAGAGCGCCGGGCCGAGGCCTGAGGCTGAGGTTGATCCGGCGTTGATCGGGGGGGCAGGAGGCCACCGCGGCAAGGGCGTTGCGCAACAGGTTGGTGACGGCCACCTGGAGCTGCTCGGCATCCCCATGCACCTGCCCCTCACTGGGCTCCTCCAGACCGACGCTGCTCAACTGCACCCCCTCGGCCTGGAGACGGCGGTGGAGGTAGAGCAGGGCCCCGCGTATCACCCGGGCTAGGGAGACCGGCCCATGCTCGCTCTGCACGCTGCTCAGCAGCATGCGCATCTTTTCGGTGATCTCGGCCACCCGCTTGGATTCCGCCAACAGCACCTGAAGCAGCGGCAGACTCCCTTCCGGGCCCGGCTGCTCCTCGGCCTGGAGGATCAGCCGCTCACTGATCAGGCTCAGGCTGCTGATGGGCTGGTTGATTTCGTGGGCGATGGCCGCGGCGGTCAGGCTGGTGCGCAGCTTCTGCCGCAGCAGCTGACGCTGACGGCGGAGGGCGTCATTGGCCAGACGCTGGCTGCGATGGGAGCGTTGCAAGCGCCATTGCACGCCCGCCTGCATCACCACCACGACGACCAGACAGGCGACGGCGACAGCGGCTTCCCGTCCCTGGAGACCCATCGCAGTTCGGCCATCGGGGGCTGGCGGTCACCACATCTTCTCAGGCCAGACCTTAACCAGGCAGTGGCCCTCGTCTGTTTTAAACTTAAGTCCAATGCTGCGCCCGGGTGGTCCTGTCTCGCCAAGCGACGGCTCGGCTCCTCCTGCTCACCGGTATCGCTGTGGCCTTTGGCTGGGCCTGGCGGCAGTTCAACACCATCCCGCTGCTCGTGATGGGCCAACCCACATCCGTGGGGTTGCTGCAGCGGGAACAGGAGGCCCCTTTCTTTGAGGGCCTGGCGGGCCGCACGGGCCTGCCGCTGAAGATCACCTACCGACCACTGGAGTCCCTGAGCATCAAGGAGACCCATCAACTGGAGACCCTGCTCGAAGGCAGCGTTGACATCGTCTCGCTGCGCATCCGGCAGAACAGCCCCAAGGAACCCACGCTGGAGGGGCTGGATCTCCCGGGCACGATTACTGACTTTGCCACCGCCAGCCGGGTGGCCATGGCCTATGGACCAACGGTGGATCGCCATCTTCAGCGCTCCTTCAGAGCCAAGCTCCTGGGCACCTGGAGCCTTGGTCCCCAGATCCTGCTCTGCCGATCGCCGATCCAGCACCTCAACGACCTCAAAGGACGCAAGGTGCGGGTGGCGAGCACGGCAATGGGCCAGCTGATCAGTGGCCTCGGGGGAATCCCCGCCATCCTCCCCTTTGACCAGACCAAGAACGCGCTGGCGATCGGCCTGGTGGACTGTGCCGTGACCAGCATCGCCTCGGCGAATTTCGCCGGCTGGACCCAACACACCAGCTACTACTTTCCCCTGGCTCTGCAGTTCGGCATCAACGGCTATGCCATTGCGCTGAAGCGCTGGAATCAGCTGTCGCCGGCCGAACAATTCCAGTTAACTCAAGCCTTCAATAGCTATACAGAGTCCCTGTGGAGATACTCAGAAGCTTTGCAACGGGATGCAGAAAGTTGCACGATTGGTGGCACCTGCCAACGCATGAATCGTCACCAGCTCACCAGGATTCAGCCCTCCAGCCAGGACCTGCAGCAGGTGCTTGAGATCTCACGGCGCCTGATGAAACCCAGCTGGGCGAAGCAGTGTGAGCAGCGGCACCCAGGCTGCAGCCGCGAGTGGGACACCCTTGTGGCTCCAATCGTTTACCCAACCATCACGCCGCCTGAGGAGCCGTGAAGCCTGTGCGAATCAGACAGCAAAGGGCCGGGATGAAGGCGCCGATCGCGATCGCCCTGCAGACGGCTGGCCTGCTTTCGGCCTTGGTCTTCCTGATCCATTCGATCTCGGACGTGCTGGCAGTCAATCGCCTGTATGAATCCCAACATATCCTGATCGTCCTGCTGCTCATCACCCTATCCCTCTGGGCCCTGCTGGAGATCACGCTTCTCAGGCACCTCCACCACATTGCGCTCTGCCCCTTGGAGGTGCTTCTCGGCGTGCAGCTGGTCCTGGTCCTCAGCCGACACGGACACGACCTGCTCCCGCCCACTCCCGCCACGGAGAGCCTCGGCAGCGCGACTCCGGAAGTCGGCGAAGCGCTTCTATTTCTGCCGATCCACCTGGTGCTGTTTCTGGCCATCAGCAAGTGCCTGATCAACGCCTTTGCCTATGCCGAGCGTCTGCGAGCCAGCCAGTTGCGGCAGCAGATGTTCACTCTCCAATGCACCAAGGACGCCTTAGAGGAGAGCGAGAAGCGCTATCGCCTAATGGCTCACAATGTCGATGACGTGATCTGGACCGTTGACACGACGGGCAGCTGCACGTTCATCAGTCCGTCCCTACAGCAGCTGAGTGGCCATGACCCCGATGAGCTGATCGGTCGCCCCCTGAGCCTGCTGTGTCCTCCCGAATCAGCAGACATCCTGCTGCAGGCGATGCAACACGGGCTGCAACAAGCGCGGCATGGCAACAACATCCCCCCGTTCAGGGCCGAATTGAAGCAGAAGCACCTTGATGGCTCACTGATCTGGACGGAGATCATGATGAACGGCCTGCATCGTGACGATGGCGCCCTCACCGGCTTTGTTGGTGTCTCCCGTGACATCCGAAACCGCAAACTCTATGAGCTGAATCTCAGGGATGCCCGCGATGCGGCGGAAGAAGCCAATCTGGCTTTGTTGTCTGCCAATGCGCGACTACATGGACTTGCCACCACGGACATGCTCACGGGCCTTGCCAATCGCAGTCACTTCAAAGAGGCCGTTTCAAGACAGATGGAGCAATCGAGGCTGCATGGAGATCGTCTGGCTCTGCTGATGCTCGACCTCGACAACTTCAAGACCATCAACGACCGTTATGGCCACAGCCTTGGCGACATAATTCTGGTGGAGATGTCACGATTGCTGAAGGCCAGCCTACGCAAACATGATCTTCTGGCGCGATGGGGAGGCGATGAATTCATCCTCACCTTGCCCCGTACCAATGCGACTCAGGCCCTGCAGTTCGCCGACCAACTGCGCCTCCAGTGCTCGGTTCACCCGTTCCCCGCCGTCCGCACCATCACTCTGTGCATCGGTGTGGCCGAACTGGGCAGCGATGAGACGCTGCGGCAATGGTTGAATCGCGCAGACACCATGCTCGGTACCGCCAAGAACGCCGGTCGCAACACGGTGAAACTCAGCATCTGAGGCCATCAAGGCCGCCAGAGTCCTTGGCGAAGCGCCGGGCACGGCGCTCCTGAGCAGCCGGAGGTGCATAGCCGATGTTCTAAAGTTGATATGCTTGCATTTTCGGTGTCTCAAATCCAAAGCGCCATCCAACCCATTTTGTATTGAACCAGGACGGCCCAGCCATTCAGCAGCCCAGCGCCTTCGGCGAGCCGGCCCAGGGGTCCGTACCCCCTGTTCTGCCTCAGGCCAGCTTCGGTGCGGATAGGGTTATGGCATTCCACTGGCGCCCCGGCACTCATCACGTCAGTGCCTATCCCTGGGTGGGCCAGGGCTGCAGCGCAGTGCTGGGTCTGGATCCCGAGGCCCTGGTCGCCGATCCCAGCCTGCTGTGGCAGTGCGTGGATCCTGATGACCGGGCCCCGCTCAAGGCCGCCAAACTGAAGGCCCGCCGCGAGCACACGGTGCTGCGCCATCGCTTCAGGATCACCACCCTGCAGGGGGAGCGGCGTTGGCTTGAGCTTCTGGGCTATCCGGAGCCCGGGTCGGCCGATGGCCTCTGGCACTGCCTGGCTGCTGACATCAGCGAGCAACAGCGACGCCTCGACGAACTGCTTGACCTACAGCAGAGCCAGCAGCAGCAGCAGCAGCGCCATCACCAGCAGGCCCATCAACTGGCGGAAGCCCACGCAGCCCTGCTGCGGATGAGCACCACCGACATGCTCACCGGCCTGGGGAACCGGCTCTACTTCGAGCACTCGCTACTTAGGGCCGTCACGCTGGCCCAGCGGCTGGGCCGTACCCTCTCCCTGGCGCGGCTCAATGCCCGGGGGGTGCGGGGCCTCAATGCCCGCGCAGGTCTGCTGGCGGGCGACCAGGCCCTGCAGAGCCTGGCCCGGCTGCTCAGCCAGCGGCAACGCAACGACGACATCGTGGCGCGGCTGGGGGGCGTGGAATTTGCCCTGCTGCTGCCCCAGACGGATCAACCCAGCGCCCACCAGCTGCTGGCACAGCTGCACGATGCACTGCTCCGGGATGACAGCCTGGTGGCGGCAGGGATCCGCATGGGCTGGGGCGTCGCCGAATGCCGCGACGCCGACAGCCCCGATTCGCTAATGGTGCGTGCCGAAGCGGCCCTACGGGGCTGAGGATTGCAACACCGCCAGGCGCACCAGCTCCGCTCCGGACAGGTTCAACTTGCCAGCCAGATTGCGGCGGTGGGTGTGCACGGTGGCCAGGGACAGCCCCAGCACCTGGGCGATCGCCTTGCTGCTGCAGCCCTGGCCGAGCAAGGCGAGCACATCGCGCTCACGCGGCGTCAGGCACGCGATCGGATCTGGCTCGCCTGGCTCATCCGCCCAGGATGCCGCTGGCACCTGCAGGAGCCGGTCGATCTCCCGCCGCAGGTCGTGAAAGGCGCTGGTCTTGTCGATCACGGCCTGCAGCATCGCCTCCAGATGCGGCGGGCAGACAAAGGTGCTGGCCTGACCTGAGAGCACGATCAGGCGAGCCTCGGGCCGAAGCGATTGCAGATGCTCGGCCACCTCCAGCCCCGGACGATCCGGCAGGGCCAGATCGAGAATCAGCAGATCCAGGCGGTGGCTCTCCATCGCTTGGATCGCCGCAGTGGCCGTGGTCGCCACTGCCGCAACCTGGAGACCAGCAATGGCCTGGAGGACCTGCTGCAGCAGACCCAGAAACATCACCTGATCTTCCACCAGGAGGCAGCGGATTGCCGCCATGACCACACCCCCCCAAGGCCCTGAGCCTAAGCAGCCAGGGATCACCCCCTGACGACCTCCTGACCGGGGATCACCAGGGGACGGCGATGGGGAAGATTGCCGAAGTGTTCACGGGCGATCGCCAGCAGGGCTGCAGGACTGAGTCCGGCGTCATCAAGGGTTTCCACGCCCACCACCTTCTCGAGCAGATCGCGGCGATGGCTCTCGAGGTAGTGGAGCAGCACCTGGCGCATGTCGCTCTCTCCCGTGCCGTGACCAAGCAGTAAGATTGCATCAGCATCGGCCATCGCCGCCGTGATGCGGGCGAGATAGTCTGTGTCACGAGGGGCCCGTTGACCCGTCGCATCGCGATCGTGGCGGTGGGTGAGGTTCTGATCACTTCCCCAGACGCCATGGGGGCGCAGCACCGCATGCTCTGCATCCTCGCCCTCAAGCCGGAACACGTCGGTGGCGTGGTGATCGAGGTGCAGCACAAGGCGCCGGCTCTGATCGCCCCGCGGCGAGGCGGCGTCGGCCTCGGGATGGTCCGGGGTGACACCAGCCTCCTGGAGGAGATGACGCACGCGCATCAGGGCCTCGGCGTCGAGGTCGGGTTGACGGACGCCGCAGCTGGCCTGGATCCAGGTTTCCTGGCCACCCGGCAGACGCAGGCGCAGTCTGCGATCGCCGAGTTCGGTGACCTCGGCCCCAAGGGCACGGCAGAGGGCCTCGACCTGGGACCCCCGCACCCCATGCTGCAGGGGGTGGGCGTAGAGCGCCTGGAGCGTACGCAGATGGTGGCGTTTCATGGATCGTTTCGCTGCTGATTCGACCCTATACAGAGACCACCAGGGCACCCGGGAAGCCGTAACGATCCAAGACGCGATGGTTCAACCCAAGGCTGACGTTCTCACTCCACCTTCACCACATCAATCAGGCCATTGCCCAGCCGCCGGAGTTCACCGGCCACCCGCAGCGCCGCTTCATGGGTGTGAAAGGAATAGGCCTGAGCTGCCACCTCCACATCCACCAGGCTCTGATCGTTGGGATCGAGGGCGATATAACGGCGCGAAGGAAGGCGTTGCAGGACATAGCGCTCCGCCTGCGTGCAGTCCAGCGGATGGGCGGGATCGATTTCGGGGGCCCAGAAATGCATCGGGACGGGAACAAAACGACGGACGCCCCACCATGCAACCGCAGCCGAGGCCGCAGCACCAGCCAGGCTCCCGGGGGGTCAGGGAGCGGGAGCCGGGCCGTCGAGGGGACTGTGGTGCACTTCGGCCCACTGCACCAGCTGCTGCGCCTCCCAGAGGCTGGCGGCCCGGCGGCAGTGGTGGTTGGCATCGCAGATGCGGTAACCCCCCTCCTGAATCGGCTCGATCGTGGAGCCGGCGGGCGTGGTGATCACCCCGGACGGCTCTTCCCGGGCCAGGGCCTGAGCCGAGGCAGGGGATCGGTGCGTGGGCGCGGGCATGGTATGAGCACCGGCCCAGGGGGAGGCCATCGGATCGTCCTCTCGAGGGCGGCTCGATGGGGCGGACCGCTTCGCCTGCATCCGGCCTACTGCAGCGGATGCCCCGCCCCGCGACGGACGCAATCACTTGTTGCGCAGAGCTAGAACCCCCTTCCCTGCCACAGCACCATGGGCTGGTCGAGCGCTGACATCCCCGATCAGGGGGGACGGCTGGCCCTGGTGACCGGGGCCAATAGCGGCCTGGGGCTGGAGACGGCCCGGGCCCTGGCCGCCCGCGGTGCCACGGTGCTGCTGGGCTGCCGCTCGCTCCAGAGAGGGGAGGAGGCCCGGCGCCAGCTGCGCAGCGACCCAGCCCTCGGCCCCGAAGCCAGCCTGGAGCTGCTCCTTCTGGATCTGGCCGATCTCGCCAGCGTCGCCAGCGCCGCCGCCGCAGTGAGCCAGCGCTGGGGCCACCTCGATCTATTGATCAACAACGCCGGCGTGATGGCTCCGCCCCGCGCGCTCAGCCGCGATGGTTTCGAGCTCCAGTTCGCCACCAACCACCTGGGCCACTTCGCCCTCACCCGCTCCCTGCTGCCGCTGCTGCAGGGGAGAGCCGGCGCCCGGGTGGTCACGGTGACCTCCGGTGCCCAGCATTTCGGTCGGATCGACTTCGACGACCTGCAGGCGGAGCGTCGCTACAACCGCTGGCGGGCCTACGGCCAGAGCAAACTCGCCAACACGATGTTCGCCCTCGAGCTGCAGCGGCGGCTGGAGGCTGAAGGCAGCGCCGTGCTCTCGCTGGCGGCCCACCCTGGGCTGGCCCGCACCAACCTGCAGCCCACTTCGGTCGCGGCGGCCGGCCAGCCGCTCGAGGGGCTGGCCTACCGACTGCTGGATCCCCTCTTCCAGAGCGCTGCCGACGGTGCCCTGCCGCAACTGTTTGCCGCCACGGCCCCTGGGGTGCGCGGCGGCGAGCTCTTCGGCCCCGACGGCCCTGCCGAACTGCGCGGCGGCCCCAGTCGGGCCCGGATGGCCAGAGCCGCCCTGAACAGCGACCAGCGACAGCGGCTCTGGCAGGTGAGCGCGGCGCTCTGCTCCTGAGAAACTCCGCCTCAGCTGGGCCGGGGCCGCCTCCGGTGAGGAAGCTCAGTCGCCGAAATCGCCGAATTCGTCGTCGTAGCCCTCGTAGGGGTTGAACTCATTCCAGCCGGGACTTGCGTTCTGGAGGAGGCCGTACTGGGCATCCTTATCATTGAAGTAGGTGTTGCCGGTCGGCACCGTGTCACAGGTGATCGACCCGTCGGCTCCGCTGACGCAATTCTGAAACTGCACGCCGGCCTGAGCAGGAGCCAGCCCGCTCAGCGTCACAAGGGTCAGGGCTGCCAGTGGAAGCCGCGATAAGCAACGGCTGGCGGCTTTGCCTAGATCACGGGCCATCGGCTCACGGGGGGGTCTGCTGGGATGATGGCAGCCCTTTCGCATCTGCAGGGATGTACACCGACTGGACCGCCGTGATCCTGCTGCTGCTCACGGCAGCCCCTCTGGCCGTGGTGGTGGGCACCACCACTTTCTTCATCCTGCGGCAGAAACGGAAGCAGCAACGCTGACCCTAGGAACGAACAGGGTCCCGGAAGATGCTCGCAGCAGCTGCCCCTGACCCAAACAATCCAGGCAGGTGCGGTAGCGATGATCGTCGAGGCGCAGCGTGCCGCTGCCGCCGCACTGCGGGCAGGGGGCGGCGGGGGCCGAAACGCCTCCGGCATCGGGAGGGGAGGAGGAGGGAACGCGGGTCATGGACGGGCTTGGCTGGGCTCGTGTTTCGATCCCCACACTGTGCCGGGATTTGCTCACGACAATCCCGAAACCTTCCTTAAATCGCGGAGTCCCGCTGGAGTTTGGCGGCACGCCCCGCCACCGGAGCCTGGCGGGCCAGCACTTCGTGCAGTCGCTCGAGCTGCAGGGAGGCCAGCAGCTCGGCGGCGCTAAGGCGACTGCCGGCGGGCACGAGCTCCAGGCTGGCTGCCAGGGCGCCGATCACACCGGCGGCATCGTGGCCGGCCTGCCTCCAGCTCTCCAGGCCCTCCGCCGCCTCCCTCTTGCTGAGGCGATGGCCCTGGGCATCGCGCCAGAGCGGCACATGGCCGTAGCGCGGCGGCGGCGGCCCCAGGGCCGCCATCACAGCCACCTGGGCCCCGGTCGACGCCCACAGGTCCTCGCCGCGCACCACGTGGCTGATGCCGAGCGCCAGTTCATCGACCGCAGTGGCCAGGTGATAGGCGACCACCCCATCGGCGCGGCGCAGCACCACGTCGCCCACCGCCGTGGGCCCATCGAGGCAGCCCCAAGGGGCGACGTCCTCCTCCCAGGTGAGCGCGCCGGGGGGAAGCCCAAGGCGCCAGCTGGGCAGACGCCCCTGCTGCGGCCCCCAGTGCCGCGGCCGCAGGCGGCAGAAGCCCGGGTAGACCGCCAGCCCGCCGTGGGGGGCGGAGACGTCGGCCAGCAGGCGGCGGCTGCAGCGGCAGGGATAGAGAGCCCCGGAGCAGCGCAGCCAGGAAAGCGCCGTGGCGTAGAGGGCGCGGCGCTCGCTCTGCCGCACCAGCTCCCCATCCCAGTCGAGACCCAGCCAGCGGAGGTCGGCCAGGATCCGCTGCTCGGCGCCTGGCCGGTTGCGCGGCGTATCGAGGTCGTCGAGGCGCAGCAGCCATTCGCCGCCCCGCAGACGGGCATCCAGCCAGCTCAGCAGGGCCGTGCGCAGGTTGCCGCGGTGCAGCTCCCCGGTGGGTGATGGGGCGAAGCGGCCGCGAACCCCTGCGGCCCGCCTGGCCTGGCCCCGCTCGATCGCCTGGCGCAAGGGACCGGGCAGGGGCCGGATCGGGCTGATCCCAGGGGCGGGGCTACTCATTGGAGTGGTTCCGGGTGGGGGCATGCCCGCATCTCCCTTGCTGCCGGCCGCGAGCGGGCCGCCATTAAAAAAGCGGTCCCCGCAGGGACCGCCGGATCCGAGACGGCAGGGCGCCGACTCAGCCTTGAACGCGGTCCTTGAACATCTTGCCGGCGGTGAAGGCAGGCACCCGCTTGGCGGGGATCTTGATCTTTTCGCCGGTCTTGGGGTTCAGACCCTGACGAGCGGAGCGCTCGCGGGGCTCAAACGAACCGAAGCCCAGGATCGACACCTTCTTGCCTTCGACCACCGAATCGATGATGGTCTCGATAGCCGCGTCCACCACGAGGGAGACGTCAGTTTTGGTGAGCTCGGTGCGGGCGGCAACGAGGTTGACGAGGTCAGCTTTGTTCATAGGTCGGGACAGCCTCCGGTCGGGCGGTGAAGTGGCGGTCGCTGGGAAGCGGATCGAAGTGACCCCCAACCGCCAATGGGAATGGGCGGGTTAATCGTATGGAGGTTGGCGAGCGGCTGCAACCAAAAAATCCGCTGTTTGCAACGGATCTGCCCCAAAAGGAGGGAAGGCGGGCCGGATTCCAGTGAGAATTCGAAGACTTCGATCAGAAATGAGGCACCGGATCGGCAGCCGCGGACCCAGCCGGATCCGGCGGCTGCAGCGCCGCAAGTAGGGCGGCGCCGCCACGCACCAGCTTCTCGCCCCGCAGGGCCCCCAGGCCACCGCCACTGGCGATCCAAGCGGGGGAACCCGGCGGCAGCCAGTGGCGCAGCTGCTCAAGGCTGCGCCACTGGCGGGGCCCGTGAAACGTGCGGCGGCTGCGCAGCGGCGCCAGCTGGCCCGGGGCCACCGGCAACAGCAGGCGACCACAGAAGAGCCCATCTCCCGCGGCCGAGGCCTGGGCGCAGACGTGGAGCACGCAGGCCCCCGGCGAGGGCCCGGGGGTCCAGAGCAGCTGCACCCCCTCATCGAGCTGATGCTGGCGGCCAAAGGTCTGCAGGCGGTCCACCCCGGGCAACAGGTAGGCCTCCTGCTCCTGCACCAGGACGGGCCAGCCGAGCGCCTGCTGCAGACGCCGGCAGCGACCGTGCCCCTCGCGGCCGGTGAGCACGATGCACCCCGGCCGGCGGGCGGAGCGCTCGCCCAGAAAGCTGAGGTTGGCCCGGGTGAGACCCGGCACATCGATCAGCAGATCGCCCCCGGGGGTCTCGAGCAGCCAGGCACTGCCGCCGTGACGGTCACGGCTGGGGGCGAACAGCCACAGGCCATCGAGCACGACCTGGGGCGGCCGCCCCTCCTCCAGCTCGGAGCCGTTCACAGGCAAGGGGTACGACGACCTCCATTGAAAGGGAGCGTCTCCAAGACGTGTCGTCCCCCGCACTGACACAGACGCCGCTGCCCACCCCCCCTAGCCTGGGATGGCATGCCTGCCCCTGCCGTGTCGGCGATCCGGATCGGAAACCCCTGGCCACTGGGGGCCTCCATCACCGCGCGCGGCGTGAACTTCTCCGTGGTGGCCCCCCTGGCGACCCGGGTGGAGCTGCTGCTGTTCGCCTCGGCCAGCGCCGCCGAACCGCAGCAGGTGATCGAACTCGATGGCCAACACCGATCCGGCGATCACTGGCACGCGGAGGTGGAGGACCTCGGCATTGGCTGCTGCTACGGCTACCGGGTATTCGGTCCGCTCCAGCCCGGAGGCCACGGCTTCAACCCCTCCAAGGTGCTGGTCGATCCCTGCGCGCGCGCCATCGCCGGCTGGGAGATCTACCGGCGTGGCGCGGCGGTCGGCGCGGTCCCCAACACCTCCTGCTGCCTGAAGGGGGTGGTGACGGAGCGCGACCCGTTCGACTTCCACGACGCGCCGCGCCCGCGTCATCGCTGGCAGAAGAGCGTCATCTACGAATTGCACGTCGGCGGCTTCACCCGGGGTCCCGACTGCCCGATCACGCCGGAACACCAAGGCACGCTGCTGGGGTTGATCGAGACCCTTCCCTACCTGAAAGAGCTGGGCATCACCGCGATCGAGCTGCTGCCGGTGATGGCCTTCGACCCCCAGGACGCCCCGGCAGGTCGCTTCAACCACTGGGGCTACAGCCCCCTGAGCTGGATGGCCCCCCACCCCGGCTACCTGAGCAGCGACGATCCGCTGCAGGCCCGCCGCGAGGTGCGGCAGCTGGTGAGCGCCTGCCACCAACAGGGGCTCGAGGTGCTGCTCGACGTGGTCTACAACCACACCACCGAGGGGAACCAGGCGGGTCCGACGCTCAGCTGGCGCGGCTTCGGCGACAGCCTTTATTATCACCAGAACGCCCGCGGCGACTACCAGGACGTGAGTGGCTGCGGCAACAGCATCGCCGCCAACCGCCCGCTGGTGCGGCGCCTGATCCTGGAATCCCTGCGCTGCTGGGCGGTGGAGCTCGGCGTCGACGGCTTCCGCTTCGACCTCGGCATCGCCCTGAGCCGCGGCGAGGAGCTGGCCCCGCTCGACGCACCGCCGCTGTTCGAAGCCATGGAGGCCGACCCCGACCTCAGCGACCTCAAGCTGATCAGCGAACCCTGGGACTGCGGCGGCCTCTACCGGCTGGCGGATTTCCCCGCCCGGCGGGTAGCCAGCTGGAACGGCCGCTTCCGCGACGATCTGCGCCGCTTCTGGAAGGGAGATGACAAGAGCGTCTGGCCCCTCTCCCAACGGCTGGCCGGCAATCCGGATCTATTCGCAGGTCAGCCCGCTCCCCTGGGGCGCACGATCACCTTCCTCACCGCCCATGACGGCTTCACCCTGGCCGATCTGGTCAGCTACGACCGCAAGCACAACCTGGCCAACGGCGAAAACGACCGAGACGGCGACAACCACAACACCAGCTGGAACCACGGGGTGGAGGGCCCCAGCACCGACCCGGCCGTGCGCGCCCTGCGCGAGCGGCAGATGCGCAACCTGCTCTGTTCGCGACTGCTGGCCCCCGGGGTGCCGATGCTGTTGATGGGCGACGAGGTGCGGCGCAGCCAGGGGGGCAACAACAACACCTGGTGCCAGAACAACCCCCTGGGCTGGATGCACTGGAGCCCGGATG
>CAIRWM010000015.1 GCA_903882285.1 uncultured cyanobacterium | reverse complement strand
CATCGTCACAGACGCCTCCATCCCAAAGGCAATATTGGCGGCAATCGTGTCATGCACCATCAAGACATCCTGACTCACAACTCCCAGCTGCTTCCTCCAGCTGTCGAGATCGATGCTCTGCAGATCCTGGCCATCCACCACAATCCTGCCAGACATGGGCTCCATCAGACCGACCAGCAGGTCGGCAATCGTGGATTTGCCCGCACCGGAAGCCCCCACCAGCGCAACCGTATGATTGCGCTGGAGCACAAAGTCAATGTCCTGCAGCGAAGGTCGCTGCCTGCCAGGGTGCAGGAAGCTGACCCGCTCGAAACAGATCTCGCCCCACAGCCCCTCGAACGGCTGCCCGCCAAGACGCCGGAAGGTTTTGCCCACAGGGCTGAGCAACGCATTGAGGGCCTCTACCCTGGGCATATTCTCCACAAGCTGATTGGCGCTCTGGCCAATTTTCACCAGGCGGATATTCAATCTCTGAAGCGCCAGCACAAAGGTAGCCAGACCGGGCAGCAACAGATCCATTCGGCCCGACGTGAGCTGCCAACACAGCAGGCCGAGCAGCACCGCAGCGAGCACGGGCAACAACTCCGCCAAGGGCTCCAACAAGCTCAGGCGATAGCTGAGTTGATGCAGCCGCTGTTCTAATTGCGACAGCCGCTGCTGCATCCGTTGCACCGCCCAGCCGGTGGCGCCGCTGCTATGCAGCAGACGCAGAAGCTGGATATCGGCGATCATGGTGGTATTGATCTCTCGCCTCTGTACTTCCACCGCCCGGGAGGCCGAGCGGATGGCCGGACGCAACTGGGCCTGGGCTCGCGCCATCACAACCGCCAACAGCATGGCCACCACCAGGAGCCATGGAGAGATGAACAGCAGCACCAGGAGGTAGATGCCCATCAAGATGGCATTACTAACCATCTGACTCCGCTGCTCAATTTCAACCTGGATAGCCTGGGAGGCAACCGTCGCCTGATAACTCAGATCACCCACCATGAATCCACTGGCACAACCAAAACTCAGGCCAAGGATATAGCGGTGAATCTCAGGAATGATGCGCACCTGGCATCGGGCCGAAAACGAGGCCGCCAGCACACTATTAACATAGCGACCGCAGCTGGCAATCAACTGCAGCACCAAGATCGCCAGCAGCAGAAACAGAAACATCGCTTCCGACGACCAGGGCGCGACCCTAAGAACAGGTAGCAAGGATCCCCCGGTCAGCAGCCGCGCAACCTGATAGATCACCACAAACAGACAGGCCTCCGCAAGCCCCAGCAGCAGGGCCGAGGCCGCGTTGAGCAGCAGCAGCAGCTTCTCGTCAGCGGTTGTCTTACGAATCAGCCGAGCAACCGGAGATGATCCCGCCAAAAAGGAGCATCGACAGGCAATAAAGGCAGGGATGAATGGTCGCCAATGCTTCAGCACCCAAGCAGCCCTCATTCAATTCACATCATCGCGACGGTCAAGTTCAACGGTTTCGATATACTCAGCATCCTGGTTCACGCGCCAGGGGTCAAGGTTGCTGTTCGGGCAAAGAATGCCCCTGGCAGCCAACATTGCCGTCATCATGGAATGATCCTGATTATTATATTTATGCATACCATTACGGCCCACCTGATGCAAGCCAGGACAGTGGTCCGAGAGCGCCTGCCGGATAACGCCAACATTCTTTTGATACGTGTCATCGTAAACGGGATAGGCCCGCGGCTGGCGAACAACGCAGCCATCAACCACGTCTCCAGCGCTGGACAAACCCAGTGCAATGAGCTCCCGCTCGGCCATTGCTATCAGATCGACATCGGACTGCCCCCAGAGGGCATCATCCTTGAAGCAAAAGTATTCCATTCCATAGCAAACATTGCCCGAATTATCAACCATGTCATCAGACCAGTTCTGAAAGTTTTGAATGCGGCCAACCTTCAAGGCTGGATCGTGAATATAAAGCCAATGGTCGGGAAATGTGACCGAGGGTCGAAGGATCAGTGCCACCAAGATGAAATCCCTGTAGCCCAGGCTCGCTGCGGCTGCCCGAGCCTCCGCAGGAAGTGGCACTTTCATCGCTTTCACAACCTCACTCAGAGGTGCCGTGCTGATGATCTGGTGATAGGGGCCATGCTGCGCGTTGCCATCTGAGCCATCCGCGGATTCGTCGGCCGAGCGCTGCTTCACCTGGAGATACCAGTGCCCGCTCTCCGCGTTGTAATCCATCGCCTTGACACGAGCCCCAAGAACGACACGACCACCCCTGGCTCGAATCAGATCCGTAGCTGCTTCCCACATCATGCCCGGCCCCAGCCGTGGATAGCGGAATGTCTTGATCAGCGTCTTGATCACTTTCGACTGGGAAGGGCGAGATCCCAGGCGTGGGCGTAATCTCAGGCTGGCAATCGCCGCACTCGACAAGGACAGTCCCTTGATCCGCTGAGCAGCCCAGTCAGAGGCAATCTCGCCGCAGGGGCGCCCCCAAACCTTTTCGGTATACGTTTTAAAAAAAGTGCGGTACAGACGGCGGCCAAACTTTGCGGTGAGCCAATCCTCAAGGTTCAAAGGATTGCGATGGGGCCGCAATTTGGCCCGAAGATAGGAGCCAATGCAAAGCAGGGATTCCGTTTTGCCCAGGTTGTTAATGATTTCGCCCGCTTCCATAGGGTAAGCATAGAATTTGCCGCGATAATAAATACGGGACAATCGGCTTTTAACCACCATGCCGCTGGGAAGAATCTCACTCCATAGATCTTCGATTTCCTGAGATTTAGAAAAAAATCGATGTCCTCCGATATCAAACCTGAACCCTTTGTATCGCACTGTTCGCGATATACCGCCCACGTATTCGGGGTCCGCCTCGAACACATCGACATCAACGCCTTGCTTGCTGAGCGTGTAGGCCGCCGTCAAACCCGCCGGGCCTGCGCCGATTATTCCTACACGAAGCGGAAGCTGAATCACGCTGTAAACATTGATATTTATTCATCGTAACACGCGCGCGCCCGGGCATGGCTGATGCCATACAGCCGAATTCTTCCGCCCCTGGGTATCCGAACATCGGTGCATAATAACTCCACTCCAACTCCATCTGCAGTCGGCAGCGTGAATGCGGGGCCGCTTCTGAGCGTCCCTGGGAGTCAGACGCTTCTAGCCTGGGTGCCACGGCGCTTTTCCATGACCAACCCTCCGCTCTGGCAACGGCTGCTGGCCGCCCTGGCCTATCTGCTCCCCTTCGCCGACGCCGTGCCCTTCGGCCGCACCCTGTTCCTGCAGTTCCCCGACCTGCAGATCCTGGCCCTGCCGGCCGTGCCCCTGCTCACCCTGGAGCGCGCCGTGCCCTTCGGCGGCCTGGTGCTGTTCCTGCTGCTGTTCCTGCTGGTGGTGCGCAATCCCCAGGTGCCCTACCTGATCCGCTTCCACGTGCTGCAGGCGATCTTGATCGACATCGTGCTGGTGCTGCTCAGCCTCGCCTTCTCCACCCTGCTGGGCTCCTTCAGCGGCAGCTTCGCCGTGCGCACGCTTGAGAACACGATCTTCCTGGGCACCCTGGCCCTGGTGCTCTACGCCGCAGTGCAGGCCCTGCGCGGCGAGGAGACCGAGATCCCCACGGTGTCGGAAGCGGTGCGCATGCAGCTGTGACGTAAGTTGTCAGATCCGCCGTCGCTGATGGGTCCGCCCAACAGCCCCTCCCCCAGGCGACCACGACGCACCCGACCATGAGCCAGCCCTACTACGAAACGATGTACATCCTCCGCCCGGACATCCCGGAGGAGGAAGTCGAGACCCACGTGAACAAATACCGCGACCTCGTGCTCGAGGCCGGCGGCGAGGTGCTCGACAACCAGATGCGCGGCAAACGTCGCCTGGCCTACCCGATTGCCAAGCACCGCGAAGGCATCTACGTACAGCTCAACCACAACGGCGACGGCCAGCAGGTGGCGCCGCTCGAGCGGGCCATGCGCCTCTCCGAGGACGTGATCCGCTATCTCACCGTCAAGCAGGACGGCCCGATGCCCGCCCCGCGCGCCGGCTCCAACAGCGGCGCCAGCAGCAGCGGTGCCGGTGAATCGGCCGCCGCCGCCACCGAAGCCGTCGGCGCCTGATCCACCTCTGAGCCACCCTCACCCAGGCGGCGTCGCAGCGGGCGGCGGGGATTGATTAGAGCATTGCCGCTCTTGTGGCCCTGGAGTGATGACAGTAAAGTCCGCCCATCTTGGGCGGCAGCAATGAACGATTCCGGAGAAACCAACCTGCAGGGTCGCACCGGATCGGTGTCTTCCCGCTGGTGGGAAACCCCAGCGGAACCCACAGCTCCACTGCCGCCGCCCGCCCCACTGCCGCCAGTGGAATCGGTGGGTGGCCGCAGCCGCTTCGCGCCGCCGCCACCCCCGCCACCGGCCTGGCTGAACGTGGGCCCGGATCAGGCCACGGCCGATGCCGCCGCCGTGCACCGGCTCGAGCGTGAGCTGGCCGCGGCCCGAGAGGAGGTGGCCGCCGCCCGGGATGAGGTGGGCGCCCTGCACGAGATGCTCGAAGACCTGCCCGCCATCTTCGAGCGCAAGTTCCGCCAGCGCCTGCAGGGCATCCTTGAGCAGCAGGAGTTGCTGCTGGCCGACAATCAGGCCATGCGCGAGCGCCTCTACGCGCTAAGCCCGGCGCAGGAGCCGGACCAGGCGGTCCGCCCCGCGCGGCCGTTACTGCAGGCGGCGCTGCCCGCCCTGCCGGAGCGGCCCCGCATCCGCCAGACGCTGCGGCGGATCTTCGAGCGGGCCCGGGGCACGGTCCGGCTCAACGACCGCGACGACGGGCGGACCACAGCCGCGTCGGCAGGCCCCACACGTAGATGAAGCCCTCGGCGGCACGGTGGTCGAAGCGGTCTTCAGCGCCGTAGGTAGCCATGTCGGGCACGTAAAGGCTGTCGCTGGCGCTGGAGCGCCCCACCACCGTGGCGTTGCCCTTGTGGAGCTTCACCTTCACGCGGCCATTCACCGTCTCCTGGGTGCGGTCGATGAAGCCGTCGAGAGCCTGCTTCAGCGGCCCGAACCACAGCCCCTGGTACACCAGATCGGCCCACTGCATCTCCAGCTGGCGCTTGGTGCGCTGCACGTCGGCGGCGAGGGTGAGGCTTTCGAGCTCCTGGTGGGCGCGGATCAGCAGCAGCAGCCCCGGGGTCTCGTAGATCTCGCGGCTCTTGATCCCCACCACCCGGTTCTCCACCATGTCGAGGCGGCCGAAGCCATGGCGGCCGGCCAGCTCGTTGGCGCGGCGGATCAGCGTCACCGGATCGAGGCGCTCGCCGTTGAGGCTCACCGGATGGCCGGCCTCGAAGCCGATCGTCACCAGCTCGGGCGCCTCGGGAGCGTCCTGCAGCGAGCGGGTGAGGGCGTAGACCTCCTCGGGCGGTTCCACATCGGGGTCTTCCAGTGCGCCGGCCTCGATCGAGCGGCCCAGCAGGTTGAGGTCGATCGAATAGGGCGACGCCTTGCTCACCGGCGCCGGAATGCCGCAGCGCTCGCCGTAGGCGATCGTCTGCTCGCGGCTCATGCCCCACTCCCGCGCCGGCGCCAGCACCTTCAGCTCCGGCGCCAGCGAGCCGATCGCCACGTCGAAGCGCACCTGGTCGTTGCCCTTGCCGGTGCAGCCGTGGGCCACCGCATCGGCGCCCACCTCGCGGGCGATCTCCACCAGGCGACGGGCGATCAGCGGCCGGGCCAGGGCAGTGGAGAGCGGATAGCGCCCTTCGTAGAGCGCGTTGGCGCGGATCGCCGGGAAGGCGAACTCGGTGATGAACGGCTCGATCAGATCCCCCACGATCGACTGGCTGGCACCCGAATCGAGCGCCTTGAGCCGGATCGGCTCCAGCTCATCGCCCTGGCCGAGGTCGGCGGCGAAGGTGATCACCTCCTCCACGCCCCACTCCTGCTTCAGGTAGGGGATGCAGACGCTGGTATCGACGCCGCCGGAATAGGCCAGCACCGCCTTCTTCGCCCGCGATTCGCCCTGGCCCATCACAACTGCTCCGAGTGTTCGCAATCGCCCGATTCTGTCCCCTGGCCGGGCAGGCGCCAGCGGACCAGCAGGAGCAGCCCCAGCAGCAGGGACGGCAGTAGCAGCAGCGCCACCACCAGCGCCGGCCGGATCTCCGGGGTGGCGGGCCAGCGCTGCCCCGCCGCCACCGGCAGGGCGCTCAACGCCAGGGCCAGGGCCCAAAGCTGGGCCACCGCGCGGATCTTGTCAGGGGTCATGAAGGCAACGCGGTAGGGTGGTGGATCGGTCCCGTGAGAGCCAGCCTGGCGGCATGAGCATCCTCGACAGCATCAACCCTTCCCTGACCCGCTATCGCCGCGATGAGCCGGCGCCGGTGCTGCCACTGCGCGACGAGCCCGATCTGCTCAGCCTGCTGGAGGCCAGTGGCCGCCTCGTGGCCGATGAGGAATCCGCCAGCACCGATGTGAGCACCGTGGAGGAAGAGGAGCTCTCGGCGCTGATGGGCGAGAAGGAGGACTACAACCAGGCCGACGAACAGACAGAGGAGAACTGGGAAGACTGACCCCGGCCGCCCTCATGACCCGCTTAGACGGTCGCCTCACGGCCGCCCTCCTCGGCCTGATCGTGCTGGCCGCCAGCCTGCTCTCCGATGCGCTGGTGGCCAATTCCTTCCTTACTCTGCCGCTCGTGGCGGCGGCCCTGGTGAGCGCCGGCGTTGCGCGCTGGGGCGTGCCACGGCTGCGCCAGCTGAAGCTCGGCCAGGTGATCCGCGAAGAGGGGCCCCAGGCGCACCACAGCAAGGCGGGTACGCCCACCATGGGGGGGCTGCTGGTGGTGCCCGTGGGGGTGCTGGTGGGCGGCCTGATCAGCCCCGGCGATCCGCGCCTGCTGGCGGTGGCGGCCGTCACCCTCGCCTACATGGCGATCGGCGCCGTCGACGACTGGCGCAGCCTCACCCGCCAGACCAACACCGGCCTCACCCCGCGCGGCAAGCTGCTGCTGCAGGCCCTGGCCGCCGCCGTGTTCCTGATCTGGGCCGCCTGGGGCGGCTGGCTGGGCGGCGGCGTTCCCGGCGATGTGGGCCTGCCCTTCGGCTGGGTGCTGCCGCTAGGCCTGCTGATCTGGCCCCTGGGGCTGTTCGTGTTCCTGGCGGAGAGCAACGCCACCAACCTCACCGATGGCCTCGATGGCCTGGCCGCCGGCTGCGGCGCCATCGTGTTCAGCGGCATGGGCCTGCAGCTGATGCTGCGCGGCCACGGCGGCGATCCGGCCCTGGCCGCCTTCTGCCTGGCGATGGCCGGCTGCTGGCTGGGCTTCCTCAGCCAGAACCGCCATCCGGCCCGGGTGTTCATGGGCGACACCGGCTCGCTGGCCATGGGCGCCGCCCTCTCCGCCGTGGCGCTGTTGAGCAACAGCCTCTGGCCGCTGCTACTGATGGGCGGCGTGTTCCTGGCCGAATCACTTTCGGTGATCCTGCAGGTGTGGGTGTTCAAGGCCACCAAGGGCGCCGATGGCCAGGGGCGGCGCCTGTTCCGCATGGCCCCCCTGCACCATCACTTCGAACTGGGCGGCATCCCCGAGCAGGGTGTCGTGATCGGCTTCTGGGGTGCCAGCCTGGTCCTGGTGCTCGCCGGACTGATCCTGCGGCCCTGATCCCCCTGCAGCTCCTGCTGCAGCCCTGATTCCGGAGGAGGCAATGGCGTACTTCACCTGGCGCGAGGCGGGACTGACGTCGGACTGCGCCAGCCTGGATGCAATGGCGGCCCGCTTCGAGGAGGCCGCGGCCCTGATGCGCCGCATGGCGGCCGAGGGTTTCCGGCTGGAGCGCGACGCCGACGGCCAGCACATCACCCACCCGGATCCGGAGGTGTTCGAGGCCTACGGCTTCATCAGCGAGGAATCGCCCGAACGCCAGCTCACGGTGTTCAACTAGCTCGCAGCGTTCAACTAGCGGCGCAGGAAGCCCACCAGCCAGACGGCGATGAACACCAGCGAGGACAGCCCCAGGTAGAGCAGGGTGCCCTTCTGCAGGGTCGCCATATCGAGGCCGAAGGGCAGCAGGCCGTCGGCCGCGTCTCCAGCGGTCTGGAAGGCGAACGGCGGGGGGGGAAGGGGGCCGGGCATCGGTGAACGCTAAGGGACAGCCGGGCCCAAAGGGCAGACCCAGCGGCCAGGCAGGATCGGAGCACGTTGCGGCAATGGTGATGCCCCCCGGAGTGACCCCTGGCCCGAACCCTGGCGAGGCCCCCTTCCCTCGCACCGTGATGCTGCTGGGCAGCGGCGAGCTGGGCAAGGAGATGGCGATCGCCGCCCAGCGGCTCGGCTGCCGCGTCATCGCCGTCGACCGCTACGACGGCGCACCGGCGATGGCGGTGGCCCACGTGGCCGAGGTGGTGACCATGACCGACGCCGAGGCCCTGCGGGCCGTGGTGCGGCGCCATCGCCCCGACCTGGTGATCCCGGAGATCGAGGCCCTGGCCGTCGATGCCCTGGCCGACCTGGAGACCGAAGGCATCACGGTGATCCCCACGGCCCAAGCCACCGCCGTGACGATGAACCGCGATCGCATCCGCGATCTGGCGGCCACGCAACTGGGCCTGCGCACAGCCCGCTTCGCCTATGCCGCCAGCGCCGCCGAACTGGCCGCGGCCGCGCCCCCGCTGGGCTGGCCGGTGGTGGTGAAACCGGTGATGAGCTCCTCCGGCAAGGGCCAGAGCGTGGTGAAGAGTCCGGAGGGCCTTGCCGCCGCCTGGGAGGCGGCGCTGGCCGGCGCCCGCGGCGAGGGGGCGCGGGTGATCGTGGAGGAGTTCCTGCGCTTCGAGCTGGAGATCACCCTGCTGACGGTGCGGCAGTGGAACGGCACCACCCTGTTCTGCCCGCCGATCGGCCACCTGCAGGAGCGCGGCGACTACCAGTGCAGCTGGCAGCCCGCCACCCTCGGCGAGGCCCAGCTGGCGGCAGCCCAGGCGATGGCGCGCCGCGTCACCGACCATCTGGGCGGCGCCGGCCTGTTCGGGGTGGAGTTCTTCCTCTGCGCCGACCCCAACGCCCCGGACGGCGCGCCGGAGGTAGTGTTCTCCGAGCTGTCGCCGCGGCCCCACGACACCGGCCTGGTGACGCTGCTCGGCCAGAACCTCAGCGAGTTCGAGCTGCACCTGCGCGCCGTGCTGGGACTGCCGATCCCGGAGATCAGCAGCCTTGGCCCCGCCGCCAGCCGCGTGATCCTGGCCCCCGACGCCGGCACCACCGTGCACTACGACGGCGTGGCGGCAGCCCTGGCCGAGCCCGACACCGAGGTGCTGCTGTTCGGCAAGGCCGAGGCCCGCCCCCAGCGGCGCATGGGTGTGGCCCTGGCCCGCGGCACCAGCGAAGCGGACGCACGGCGCCGGGCCGATGCCGCCGCCGCCCGCATTCAGGTGAGGGCCAGCCGGTAAAAGGGCCGACACCCCTGGTGGGGAAAGGTTTCACGCCGTATGGTGCGCCCAGCTAGAACCGCCATGAGCCAGGCCGCCTCACAGCACCCGACGCCACGCCGCTCCCGCGGCCGTCGCGTCAGCGCCGTGGCCACCCCGGCGGCGAGCGTTCCCGACCTGCTGGCCCGCCGCAATCCCGCGCCGCCGCCAGCCCCACAGCGCCGCCGCGGCCGGGGGTTGCTGCCTTTCGCCATCGGGCTGGGCCTGGGCTATGCCCTGGCCGGCCCCCTGCCCGGCCAGCTGGCCCCGCTGCTGGCGGGCCTGGTGCACGCCCCCAGGAGCCTGGCGGCGATGGTGGAGCCGCTCGGCCTCGGCAACCGCCGCATCCTGGTGATGGGCCGCGATTCAGTGGGCGACAACACCGACGTGATGTTCACCGTGCAGGTGAAGAACGGCCTCACCCAGATCACCCAGGTGCCGCGCGACACCTACATCGAATCCGACACGCTGGGCGTCCTCAAGGCCAATGCCCTGTTCTCCCAGGGCGGCATCGACACCACCAAGGCCGAGGTGTCGCGGCTGGTGGGCGCCCCGGTGCAGAAGCACTTCAAGCTCAATCTCGACGCCGTCGCCAAGGTGGCCGATGCCCTCGGCGGCGTCGAGATCGACGTGCCCAAGCGGATGGTCTACGTCGACAACGCCCAGGGCCTGTACATCGACCTCTACCCCGGACGCCAGGTGCTCAAAGGCGAGCAGCTGGAGGGCTTCCTGCGCTTCCGCCACGACGAGACGGGCGATCTGGGCCGCATGGAGCGCCAGCGGCTGGTGCTGGCCCAGGTGTTCCGCAAGCTGGCCCAGCCCAGCACCCTCACCCGCCTTCCCGCCCTGCTGCAGATCGCCGGCGACGACATCCTCACCGATCTCTCGCCGATCGAACTCACCCAGCTGCTCTCGGCCATGGCCCACACCAAGTTGAGCACGGAGCGGCTGTCCGGCCGCCTTTACTGGCACGACGACCTCAGCTACTGGATGCCGGACAGCAACATCGCTCACCCCATGGGCAACGGTGAGGAACCCGCAGCCGAACTGGCGCGCTGAGCGCCGTCAGACGAGCGGCACTGATTTTCTGGCAACCATCAACATACTTTTCCAAAGGTAAGGCATTCTTCCCACCCCATAAAACCCAACAACCTCAAAACCGTTGCTCTCCAAAAGCGACGACAGTGTGCGGCGACTGAAGAACTTAATATGGCCGCCGTTCCAATCAACAGTAAAATGTTT